>JAZTYJ010000026.1:0-4083 GCA_045636865.1 Eubacteriales bacterium | reverse complement strand
AAAGAGTATGTTGATAAGATAAGAAGAGAAATTTCAGACAGAGTGAAGATTTCCGAAAACAATATTATGGTTTGCGCGCTCCATCAGCACACGTCAATTGCCCTTCGTGATACTGACGGAAACAATATTATGACAGACCGTGTTTATCTGGACGGTTTGTACCGCAAGTTCTGCGACGTTGCAGAGATGGCGGTAAACGATATGTCGGATGCAAAGCTCTTTGTCGGAAAGCACGAGACGGACGAAAAAATATCCTTCATCCGTCGCTATCTTATGAATGACGGCACATATGCAACAAATCCGTTTGGCCGTTTTGCAGACGTCGTCAGACCGTTGCGTGATGCGGACAACAACGTGCGCATTTGCAGATTCAGAAGAGAGGGCAAAAAAGACGTTGCACTCGTCAACTTCTCAACTCACCCGGATGTTATCGGCGGAGAGTTTCTCTCGGCAGACTGGCCCGGAGCCGTGAGAAGGTTTGTTGAAGCTGATATAAAAAACACCTCCTGCATATTCATAACGGGTGCACAGGGAGATTCAAATCATTGGGATTTCACAAAAGAAGAGCTTTGCGGCGGATATGAACATTCGCTCCGTATGGGACGCGTTATAGCAGACACCGTTTCAAAACTCTGGGATAATATGGAAGAGCAGGACGTTGAAAAAATAACTGCAAATGTCGATGTTGTCTTCAACAGAACGCGGACTGACGGGATAGAGAGATACGAAGAGGCAAAGCGGTTTCTTGAAGAAAACAGCGAGGCAAACGGAAGTGCCGAACTTGGAAATTGTTCAAGGATTGTAAGGCTTCGCAACGAGCCGATATTTAAGCAGATTCCGATAAGCGTAATAAATCTTGGAAATGTAGGATTTGTGGGATTCGGCGGCGAGCCGTTCACTCAGTACGGTGATGATATAAGAGAAAAATGCCCCGACAGATTTTTAATCTGTGCCTGCAACGCAAACGGCGCGGAAGGATATCTCCCGAACAGCGAGGCGTTTGCTGAAGGTGGCTACGAGGCAGGCTCATCTTCGTTTTCCCCCGAGATTGAAGAGCAGTGCATAGAAACAGCAGAAAAGCTTCTCAATAAGTAAAAAACGCAGGCTTTTAGCCTGCGTTTTCTATATTCTTTTATATGTAAGAAAACTAAAATAAATTCCGTTGTGCTCTTTTCTCGGTGAGCGATAAGCTATCTCCCATTCATCTGACTCGTCAAGATTTGTGAGAAATCGATCAGCTTCAGCTTCTGCTTCGATTTTTGTGATGTATGCCGTGTCGCAGAAGGGGAGCATGTCGCGGTAGATGCTCTCACCGCCGATGACGAAAACATTTTCGGAGGGCTCATCGGAAACGAGCGCGGCGGCATCTTCGGGAGTTTTTGCAACCTCTGCACCCGAAACCCCGGAAAGAGTTTTTGAAACAATGACATTTCTCCTCTTCGGAAGCGGACGTCCGCCGGGGAGAGACTCAAGCGTTGCTCTGCCCATAATGACGGTCTTGCCCGACGTTTTTTCTCTGAAAAAGCGCATATCCTCGGGGATGGAGTAGAGAAGGTCACCGTCCTTGCCGATGCCCCAGCCGATGTCTGCTGCTGCAATAAGATTCATAATGCTACCTCTCTAAACAGCAACGGGGATTTTAACGTCAAAGTCGTTGAACTTATACCCCTCAAGCTTAAAGTCATCAACCGTGAAGTCGTAGAAATCCTTTACATCTTTGTTGATTGTGAGCTTCGGTGCATCAAACGCCTCTTTTTTTATAAGCTCCTCAACAAGCGGAATGTGGCGGTCGTAGATGTGTGCGTCTGCGATGACGTGGACGAGCTCGCCTGCCTCAAAGCCGCAGACCTGTGCAAGCATATGGATTAAAATCGCATACTGGCAGGTGTTCCAGCCGTTTGCAACGAGCATATCCTGAGAGCGCTGATTTAAAATTCCGTTGAGGCGGTTGCCCGAAACGTTGAAGGTCATGCTGTATGCACACGGATAGAGCTGCATATCACAAAGCTCATCGTGATTGTAGATGTTTGTCATAATTCGTCTGCTCGACGGATTGTTTTTAAGATCAAAAAGCACGCGGTCAACCTGGTCAAACATTCCTTCTTTGTACCTGTGCGGTTTTCCGAGCTGATAGCCGTATGCCTTGCCGATAGTTCCGTTCTCATCCTGCCACGCATCCCAGATGCGGCTTTTAAGCTCGGAGACGCGGTTTGACTTCTTCTGCCATATCCACAAAAGCTCGTCTATCGCAGATTTGAGAGCGGTGCGGCGGAGTGTCAGAATCGGAAACTCCTCCGACAGATCGTAGCGGTTTACAACACCGAACTTCTTGACGGTGTGTGCAGGTGTTCCGTCTTCCCAACGCGGACGGACGTCAAAGTTTGTGTCCCAGACACCGTTTTCCAGAATGTCCTTACAGTTTTGTATGAAAAGAGAATCAGCTTTGCTCATAAAAATCACCTCATGGTATGATTATATCAATTTATGATGTGATTTTCAACTAAAAAAGCATTGGTTATATGAAGCTTTTTTTGCAAGGCATATTCATACGCAAGGTGTGTGCCGCTTTTTCGGGATGAAGATGCTAAAAAACGCGTTTCATCATAATAAAAAACACAATTTCGACAGCAAAGAAAGTGTGCGACGGATTAAATATTTCAATAAGGGATTTCTTCGCATCTCCTGTGTTCGATAATCTGGAACAGGAAATAGAATAGGAAAAAGATATGTAAATGCAAACCGATGTGAAATTTCACATCGGTTTTTTCTACGAAAGAAATTCATCCATTTCTTCTATTGTTATTCCTTTTTGCGTAACGGAGTTTATTGCATAGCCTAAAATCCTTCCCATATCGGCGATGTGGACGTCGATGTCCTTGGGTGTTACGAGAAGACGCTCGCTGTAATCATCGAGCGCATCACGGGGAATGTCAAGCCCCGATGCATCGGCAAAGCTCTCTATAATCGTTGCGATGTTGACCACGGTCGGAACGCCCATCGCAATTACGGGAAATCCCATTGTCTCTTTTGTTATTGCGCCGCGGGCATTTCCCACACCCGAGCCGGGAACAATCCCTGTGTCTGTTATCTGAACGGTTTTGCAAAGCCTTTCAAGGCGCATCGATGCGAGCGCATCGATTACGATAATGCACTTTGGAGAAACACTCTCTGCAACACCGCGGATTATTTCGGAGCTCTCAACTCCCGTCATACCGAGCACTCCGGGAGCAACCGCCGAAACAGGATTTAGTTTTCCGAAAAATTCGGGGAGAGTATCAACGAGGTGGCGCGTAACCATAATATGAGAGAGCGAGGATGAGCCGATTGCATCCGGTGTGATGCGTCGGTTGCCGAGGCCTGCGATGAGGTAGCACCCGTCTCCGTCGGGCAGAAGCTTTGAGAGCTCCTTTGAAACTGCGCGTATCGCGCGCGGGAAGGATTCCGTATCGCGTCTTGAAATCCCCTGAAGCTCGACTGTTGTGTATGAACCGATGGGCTTATGAAGCTTTTTTGAACCGTCTTCATTTAAAATCTTAACGCGCGAAACACGAAAACCTTCCGTCTCCGTATCTTCCGCACGTACGCCTGAAAGCTCACCGACATCACCCTCGCGCTCCTGCCAGACTTCGCGTGCTTCAGAGGCAAGATCCGTTCTTGTATTATTCAAAAAATCACCTCACATATGAGTTAATTTTCTCAAATTTAAGTCATCATATACAAAATTTTGAAAAAATTTAAAAAAACTCTTGATTTCTTGTTTGTAAAATGGTAGAATAATTCGGTAACATAAACAAGGAGGTGGACGCTTTGCCCAATATTAAATCTGCTAAGAAGCGTGTTGAGCTGACAAAAGTCTATGCAGCCCGCAATCAAGCCGCCAAGTCGGAACTTAAAACATCACTTAAGAAGTGCGAGGCCGCTATCGAGGGCGGCGGAGACGCTCCGGCCGCTTACAACACTGCTGCACAGAGCATCGACGTTGCAGTTCGCAAGGGTATCATCCATAAGAACGCAGCAGCTCGCAAAAAGAGCCAGATGGCAAAGAAAGCAAACGCAGCGAAGAAGTCGGAGGCCAAGCGGTCT
>JAZTYJ010000025.1:0-78964 GCA_045636865.1 Eubacteriales bacterium | reverse complement strand
AATGATACTCCCGTATAGTCGAGGTTAAGTCCCAGAGTACGGTCCGGGCGGATGCCGGGAAGGTGAGAGTCCTGTGATGCTTTAAGTTAAAGCAGTTCGATTGATTGCCCGTAAGTCAGGGGACAGGAATAATACTGATTGTGGTAAAGTTACTTAATAACCTATAAGGTTTAGTTTATACAAGGAAGTACGGGGTGATTGTGAGCAATCACCCTTGCTTCTTCGTACAAGGAGGCAATAGTATGAATGAAAATATTGTCAGAGCAATAAACGAAATGCAAATACTAAGAAAATGCATAGAAAGCATTGCAGGAGATAAACAAATGGTCGAGCAGATAATGGACAAGCTCGAAATTGATATAAAAGCGAAATTGGAAATACCGGAAAACTTATGTTGGATGTGATACATTTTCAGAGATTTTTTTGTTGGTTTCTGTGAATGGATAAATAGAGAAAATTGTGGTATTGTGTGTCTTGAAAAAAACGGAAAGGAGATGAGCGAATGGCTGAATTAATTATAATCAATCCTACTAAAACAATGGATACGATAACTGATAAAATAAGAGTAGCTGCCTATGTAAGAGTCAGCAGTGATTCTGATGATCAGGAAAACTCATTCATAAATCAGTACGATTACTATAATAAGAAAATCAACGGAAATCCAGAGTGGAAGTTCGTAGAAATTTATGCAGACAACGGAATCACAGGTACCGAAATGAGTCGCCGTGATGAATTCAACAGAATGTTCAATGACTGCAGAGATGGTAAGATTGATTTAGTAATAGTAAAGTCCATATCAAGATTCGCTCGTAATACTTACGACTGCTTGGACACACTGAGAAAACTGAAAGTGCTTGGAGTAGATGTGTTATTCGAGAAAGAGAATATCAACACCAAGACAATGAAAAGTGAAACTGAGCTTGCTGCACTTAGTACAATGGCTCAGGATGAATCAATATCCCTGTCAAAGAATGTAAGAATGGGAGTTCAGTACAGAATGAAAAACGGAACTTTCAAGCAGGGATGCATACCATACGGATACTATGTAATAAATGATGTATGGTTCATAAACGAAGAGCAAGCCAATGTGGTAAGAGCGATATTCAAATCGTACATAGAAGGCAATAGCCTTGACAAAATCGCTACAGAACTCACAAAGGCAGGTATTCCAAAGGGAGATGGCTCAACGAAATGGAATGCCAAAAGAATCGGTTATATAATAAGAAATGAAAGATACAAGGGAGATATGCTCCTGCAAAAGACATACACCGAAGAGTTCCCATTCGTAACGAAAACCAATAATGGTGAAAGAGATATGTACTACATAAAGAATCACCACATCGGAATCGTTACAGAGGAACTATATGATAAAGCATTAGCCAGACTGAACGGTCAGAAGAAAAACTTCTACACAGGAGTTCGTGGAACAGGGGAACACACCCTTGCAAAGATGATGTACTGTGAAGAATGCGGAACAATGTTCCGTAGAAAATCATGCGAAAAGACCGTACATTGGGTATGCAGAGCGAAGAACGATGACAGAACAAAATGTCCTACACCGCAGATTGCAGAAAAGGATGTCAAGAACGGATTCGTTCAAATGTATAACCGATTATACAATAACTTAGAATACATCCTCGTTCCAATGCTGACTCAACTACAGGAATTCAGAGTCCTGAAATTGAAGATGCAGAATGAGATAGAAAATATAAATAAGGAAATAGCAGAATTGACAGAGCAGGTTCATGTACTCGAAAACGCAAAAGCGAATGGGTATATAGAACCTGCTTCCTTTATGAGCAGAACAAATGAAATAGCATCAAGAATTGCGAAACTCAAGAAAGATAAAAAACTTCTGCTCGGAAATGATGAATGCGAAAAGACTGCAAAGGTAACAGAACGCATAATAAACATAATGAAGAATCATGGTCCGATGGGAGAGTTCAAAAAGGATATGTTCTCGAAACTGATACAAAGAATATGGATAGACAGAGATAAGAATATACGCTTCGAACTCATAAATGGACTGAAACTTACTATGGAGTATAGCGAGGTGAGCTAAATGGCAAACAAATACATACCATTCGGTTATGAGGTATCAAACGGAACAATCATAATAATAGAGCGAGAAGCCGAGGTTGTAAGAAACATATATAGCCTTTATGTACAAGGGTGTTCGCTGAAGAACATATCCGAAAGACTTAACCTGCTCACAATATCATACGCAGGGGATGGAAGAGCTTGGGATAAAAACATGGTAAAAAGAATACTCGAGAATCCGAGATACACAGGAGAAAAGGAGTACCCTGTCATAATCCCAAAGGAAACCGCAGAGCTTGTACTAAAAAGAAAAGGTGAAAAATATGTAGCACAAACAGATAGCCAAAAGAAACTGCGAGATGAATACAGGGAAAAAGTAAGATGCTCAGTATGCGGAAGCAAGATGATGAGACAACACGCAGGAGGACATGGTAAATGCAGACTATATTGGAAATGCACCAATCACAACTGCGTAGAGTCAAGACATGGTCTGAATGAAACAATACTTGACAGTCTTATGGCACAGGCACTGAATGACATATCCTTAAACACCGACCTAATAAACATCGAAGTAACAAAGGGATATGAGAAAAGCAGTGAAATACTTGCTGCCAATAACGAAGTGATGAATCTGATGAGCAACCCTGAATGTGAAACGGAATATGCCATAGAGAAAATAATGAATCTAGCATTAAAGAAATTCGCAGAATGCAAAAAGGCAGACAACAGTGCAGTAACTGAAACAATAAAGAGAGACCTTGCTATGTATGCTGTAAGGCCGGAGCCTGATGGAGAAACCATAGGCAAGATAGTAGATAAGATATTCGTGTCATACCAGAAGATAATAAGCGTAAGGCTGATAAATGGTAAAGAAATCGAGAGAAAGGAGAACAAGTATGAATGTAGCGTATGCACCTGAAATGCAAACATTACCGCCAATGGAAGTAATAGTCCTTCCTGCAACAAAAAGTGTAATTCAGGAAAAGAAGAGAAAAAAGAAAATCAGAGTAGCAGCCTACTGCCGTGTAAGTACTGATCAGGAAGAGCAGTTAACTAGTTACGAAGCTCAGATAGAGTACTACACCAATAAAATAGAAAGTAATCCAGAATGGAAATTGGTAGAAGTATTCGCAGATGAAGGTATCACAGGAACAAGTGCGAAAAAGAGAAAAGAATTCATGCGGATGATAGAAATGTGCAGAGCAGGGAAGGTTGATAGAATACTCACAAAGTCGATATCAAGATTCGCACGAAATGTCGTGGATAGCATAAACTTCACAAGAGAACTGAAAAGCTATGGCATATCGGTATACTTCGAAAAAGAGAATATTGATACTGAACAGATGACAAGTGAAACGATCCTGTCATTGCACAGTGTATTGGCACAGGCGGAAAGTGAATCCCTAAGTAATAATGTAAAGCTTGGTAAAAGAATGGGATATAAAAATGGTAGAGCTGCCATGCAATATGGCAACCTACTTGGATACAGAAGAGGTGCAGACGGCAACGCAGAAATCATACCTGAAGAAGCCGAGATAATAACCCTGATATTCACTAAGTTCCTTGAAGGGAATAGCTATGCCGAAATTGCAAAGGAACTGAAAAATAAAGGATACAAAACAACAAGAGGAAAAGATGATTGGTCCCTGTCAGTAATTCAGGGAATACTGAAGAATGAAAAATATAAAGGCGATGTTCTCCTGCAAAAGTCATTCATTGTAGACATATTCAATAAAAAGTCGCAAAAGAATACAGGGGAACTTCCCATGTACCTATATAAGAATCACCATATACCAATTATAAACCCTGCTGTATTCGATAAGGTACAAGTCGAAATCGCAAGAAGAAATAGCATGAAATCGACATCAGATAAGAATGCAACTGAGAATTCGAGATTCAGCAGTAAGTATGCCTTGACAGGACTTGTAGAATGCGGAGAATGTGGTGGTAAGTACCGCAGGACAACATGGTCAAAAAGAGGAAAGAAAAAGGTTGTATGGAGATGCATCAGCAGACTTGAACATGGAACGAAGTACTGCAAGGATTCACCGACAATAGAAGAGGAGAAAATTCACCTTGCCATAGTGAGAGTACTTAACAACCTGCTCGACAACACAGAAAAATTAAGATCGATTCTGACAGGTAGCATAGCAGAATTGCTATCAGCACCAAACACCGAAATGCAGATAATTGGATTATCGAATAGCATAAAGGTAAAGAACGATGAAATCATACAACTCATAGCACAGTGCGTAGAGAACAGAGAAAGCAGAACAGAAATAGACCGTAAGTGCAAAGAAAAGCACGATGAGGTAAGAAACCTGCAAGAAAAACTCAACTCAGCAAGAGCAAAACAACAAATTGAAAATGCACACTCAGGCGAGATAAGAGAGATATTCGATATGATCTCACAAATGCCATTCAAGTATGAAGAGTATGATGACGATGTAGCAAGGAAGCTTGTTAGCAGAGTAAGAATACTGTCAGAGGAAAAGGTCGAAATCACTCTGATGAACACAGTAACCCTTACAACGAACTTGTAAAAGGTGATACATCATGAGAGGAATGTACGAAATCATTATAATTTACGACAAAGAATACGGTGAGGTAATAACCTTTGAGAGCCTTGAAATAATGAATGACTCGAATGATATAGTGACAGAAGCAATCCGGCTCGAACTAATGGAAGAGGAATACAGAAACAGAGTGAAATGGGCGCACAGCGTGTCCGAATATGAATACGAATATATAAAGAAAAGATGAAACAGCCGAAAGGCTGTTTTTGTTTCGAGGGAGGAAATATATATGGATCTTATAGAAAGAATATTAAATGCAAAGACAATCCCTGGTTTGATCCGAACTGTAAGTGATTTCTGGTTTGGGTTTAATGAAAGAGAAAGTGATGATATTTTACATTTGCTAATGGATGCGTTGAAGAAAAAAACTGATAGTGCAATCCACAGGTGGTTATATTCATATTTGCCACCATGTAATGACGGTGAGGAGTTTATGGATAGCCTTATTACATTTGAAGTAGATTGTGAAGCTTTCCATAATGTAAAAAAGGAAACAACAATTCAGATTACAGAGAAAGAGTTCATGGAAATAGTAGAAGAATGCAGTGAATATTGTGAATTAAAAGAACTGCTTTCAGAAGTTTATAATTTAAATATAATTGAAACGGACAAGGGAGTATATAGTCAAGAGAACTGCTATCTGATAGTAGACAAAACCTTGAATATATTTTTACCTCGTGTACCGACAGAAACAAATATAAGGAAATATATAGGCGAATTTATCGGCCTATTAATCTACGAACTTGAAGTGCAAAGATCGGGAAGTTTCCGAATATGCAAGAATTTAAGAAATAATTCGAAAAAGATAAGGGAAAGTAACCTGACTACGCAGGAACTGTATAAGATTTGTTTTTATGATATGTTTCTTTTTGATGAAAACGCAGAGGAATGCTTTGTACCCAAAAGAGATGCAGGTAAGGTGGCAAATCACTTGAGAGTGATTATTTCAAATATAATTTATAATTCAAAAAAATGAGATTGATAAATGTAGTGAAAGGAGAAAGTTTATGACTATCAATAATATATTAAACGCAAGGTCATTATCAGAATTGATAGATGCTGCGGATGAATTCTGCAAAAATGCCCTGCTGAGAGATAATGATGACGAATGCATGGAATTAAAAGCAAAGCTCGAAGATGCGACAGGTAATGACTATTTAACAATTCTTTCATCATATATGGTTGTTGCAGAAGATGGAGATGAAGTAGTCGAAGCATTGTACGAGTTTGTGAGCAATTGTAGAATGTTTGCAGAAACAGACGAAGAAGAAACCGAACAGATTACTAAAGAAGAATTTGAGGCGGTTTTGGACGAATGTGAAAGCAAGTGTGAAGTGCTGTCCTGCATGGAGGCAGAAGGTACATTAAATATAGCGGAACTTCCTATGATCAGTGGTTGTGTTGAACTGTGCGTTAAAGAAAAGAATGATGTCATAAATGTTTTCCTTCCAAAAATCAATATTCAGGAAGATAAAGAGAAGTATATCGCAAATTTAATAGGCACGACCTTATACAGAGTAATCAGTAAAAAGTTTGATGCTGAATACATACACCACGAAATCAACAGGTATATTCCAACAAGCAGAACTGTCGAAAGGTCTGCGAAGGAAATGTTTGTTGATTATTTCTACGATGTTTTGAAGTACAAAGATAGAAAACCTGGAATCTATACTCATTTTGATAAGCATATGGAACGTGTCTTGATTTTGGAGTTTTACAGAAGAATTATAAAAGAGTATTTCAAAACGCAATAACTATGCCATTAACTTTATGGTAAGGATACTTCGCTATCCTTGAGTGCTGATGGTGAATACACAGAGAATTTTTTTGGGTTCATTCATACCCCATCTCCTTTAGCTCTCGTAGTGTTCTTTGGGCAGTCAGCATTTCAGGAAAATCATCCTTATTATAAAGTTTCTCCTTTTATTCGAAGCTTGTGTGCTGCCGATTGTGCATTCAAAGTCTCCCTAATGGGTTTTATAGTAGTCCTAGCTTGTTTGCTTTGAAATGTCACAGCCGGACATCGGCAGCACACCAAGCGATTAAAAGATGAGCAATAAACTTGAATGAGAAAATTGTAGATAATGTAAATTGCATTGTTTATAACTTGTGATATAATATAAATAGGAAACGGAGGGAATTGTATGGATAAATGCAGAGTTGTAATTTATGACTGTTATGTTTCGCTTAATGAAGAAACAAGAAAGCTTCATTTAGATAAGATTTCTGAATTGGAAGAAGAGATAGGGCAGTATTCTGAGTATACTATAGTCGCTGAATTCTCTGATGACTGTTCTGCAACAACTCCACTTTTAGATCGACCGGGATACCAAAAGGTTATGGAAATGGTTGATGCAGGTGAAGTAGATATGATAGCCAGTGTATCAATGAAAAATTTTAGTAGAAATCTCGAAGATACACTAGCAGCTCTCCGAACATTCAGAGATAAAGGCATTACATTGAAATGCCCATCAGACAATTTTGACTCGAATCATATAGAGATGGTCGAAGATATGAATTCCATAAAGAATTACGGAATGGAATTTGAAGATGCATGTGTTGAAGAGCAGGATCAGGACGAAGGAATGAGCCTGCAGTAAATCATTTATATCTGTTGGTGACACGTCTCCAATTCGAACCATCGACTAAATAAATATTGCACGAACAACGGTCGAGAGGAAACAATGCTTCCTTTCGACCGTTAATAATAGGAAAGAATATATAGGATTAGTATTAAGTAACAAATTCTAACGAACAGTCTTGATTCTTATAAATCTAATTTTGGTATCTATCCTCCTTAAAGATTTTGTTTCATTTGAATTTCCTCCACAAACCCTTGATAGTATTGCGTTTTGACGAAGTGTATCTAAATTGTTCGCTTCACTCCTTAGTTCTGACTAAAAAGGATGATGTCCGAAAAGCCTGATAAAATAAGGCTTTCAGAGGTGGCATCTAAACCATTCGGCTCTTCCACCAAAACAGAACGATTTAGATGACATTCTAAATCGTTCTGTTTTTTTATGTATATAAAGAATTGTTAAATTGATTCAGCGTATGATTTTAATGTGATTTTGAGCAATTGAGAATAACAAAGCTATTGACAATTAATGAATAATATGGTAATATGAATCAGCACACTGTGTGCTGGACAAGGGGTGTTCTTATGACTAATACCTGTGATAAGTTGATTTATGATGAGATGTCTGAACAAATAATAGAAGCTGTTGAGAAATTAACTTTATCTGAAAATGCGCATAATATAAGCGTGCGTAAAATCTTAAAATACCTTGGTATAACAAACAGAGTTTTTTATAATCGTTTTCACAATATTGAAGAAGTTCTTGATATAATTTCCGAACGATCTGTGTTAAAAATTAGGGAGAGTTTGAAATTTAATTTTAATGAAGAATTGGATTTTTTTGAACAAATAATGGATGAAGTTGAAAAAACTCTTATCATTTCCTATGAAACAAGGATGAATTTTGCACATTATGTTTTTGAAAACGATTCTGTTACTGATAGTAATTATCAATGGTGGATAGAAGAAATCAAGAAGATACTTAATTATGCCATTGGTAAGGGGTATGTTAAAAAGGTTGACACAGATATGACAAGTTATGCAATCTGGTGTTTTATCCGTGGATTTAATACTGATGCAATTGGCAGAAAACTTTCGTTGGACGAAGCGATAAAGCGATACAGATATGGTTTTAAATTTATTTTAGATGGATTAAAGAATTAATATAATTTTTAAAATAGAGAGGTTTTCTCTATTTTAAAAATATACAGCACACTGTGTGCTAGAGTTATATTAATAATAGAAAGGAAATAGTTATGTTTTTTATTAAATCAGCATTCTGTCGTGTGTTTCAAACGGCATTCCGTATTGCATTGCCCATTCTTCCGTACAGAGAACCGGAAATTATTAGTTCATGTGCAGATCTTGATGGTGTATTGAAAAAAGAAAATGTTAAATCTGTGCTTATCGTTACAGATAAAGGAATTGTAAACAACGGACTTGTTTCACCCCTTGAAGAAGCGTTAAAAAAGAGCAAGGTTCATTATAAGGTGTATGATAAAACTATGCCTAATCCCACAGTTAAAAATGTTGAAGAAGCATTGTCGGTTTACAAATCAAATAATTGCGACTGCCTTATTGCTATCGGCGGAGGTTCCTCAATGGATTGTGCAAAAGCAGTCGGAGCAAGAGTTGCATATCCTAAGAAAACTGTAGGACAAATGAAAGGAATTCTTCGAGTGCTGCGCAAATTGCCAACACTAATTGCTGTTCCTACTACAGCTGGAACGGGAAGTGAAGTAACCTTGGCATCTATTATCACGGATAGCGAAAAACAACATAAATATGCTCTTATGAGCTTTCCTTTGATCCCCCACTATGCAGTGCTTGATGCTTCTCTTACATATACATTACCGCCGCATTTGACATCAACAACGGGAATGGATGCTCTTACGCATGCCGTTGAAGCATATATCGGACGTTCAACAACAAAAGAAACAAGAAAGCTTGCACTTACGGCGGTAAAGCTTATTTTTGATAATGTAGAAGAAGCCTATAAAGACGGAACAAATCATAAAGCAAGAGAAAACATGCTTCATGCAGCTTACAATGCCGGTGTTGCCTTTTCAAAATCTTATGTAGGATATGTTCATGCTATTGCACATTCTCTCGGCGGGAAATACGGAACACCTCACGGTCTTGCTAATGCGGTAATTATGCCTTATGTCCTTGAAACTTACGGGGAAAGTGTGTATAAAAAACTCCATAAGCTTGGCTCGGTTGCAGGAATTTGTGATAAAAAGGATTCTTATGAAACAGGTGCGAAAAAGTTTATTGCAGCAGTAAAGAAGTTGAATAAAGACATGGGTATTCCTGATAAATTAAATGGAATCAAAAAAGAAGATATTCCGTTGATGGCAAAATACGCTGAAAAGGAAGCTAATCCTCTTTATCCTGTACCAAAGCTTATGACAAGAAAAGAGTTAGAAAACTTTTATTATATGATTGCAGATTGGAGTAAATAAAATGACAAGTGAACAAATAAACAGCCTGCTTGAAAAGCAGAGGAAATATTATAAAAGCGGTGCTACAATTCCGGTTAAATTCCGTATTGAAAAGCTTAAAAAACTTTACGCAACCATAAAGAAATACCAAAACGAAGTAAATGATGCCTTGAAAATGGATTTGGGGAAAAGCCATTTTGAAGGTTTTATGTGTGAAAGCGGCCTTGTTCTTTCCGAGATTTCATATATGATTCGTCATACAAAAAGATTTGCAAAGCGAAAAACAGTTGCTACTCCAATTACGAACTTTGCATCCCATAGCTTTAAACAACCTGTTCCTTATGGCAATACTCTTATTATGAGTCCGTGGAATTATCCTTTCCTTTTGACCATTGATCCACTTGCAGATGCTATTTCAGCAGGTAACACAGCAATTGTTAAACCAAGTGCATATTCTCCTGCAACAAGCAAGATTATAGAGAAAATCATAACAGAATGTTTTGACCCTGAATATGTCGCAGTTGTAACGGGAGGCAGAGCAGAAAATCAAGCACTTTTAGAGCAGAAGTTTGATTTTGTTTTCTTCACGGGAAGCCAGGAGGTTGGCAAAGAAGTTCTTCGTAAAACTGCCGAGCATTTAACACCTGCTGTATTGGAGCTTGGTGGCAAAAGCCCGTGTATCGTAGATGATAGTGCCAATATTAAACTTGCGGCAAAAAGGATTGTGTTCGGTAAATATTTAAACTGCGGTCAGACCTGTGTTGCACCCGACTACATTCTTTGCGAAAGTTCTATAAAGGATAAATTTATAGACGAAGTTGTAAAGCAAATAAAGAAGCAATATGGTGATACTCCGTTAGAAAACAAAGATTACGGTAAGATAATCAACGAAAGACATTTTGAAAGACTTTGTGGACTTATAGATAAAGATAAAGTTATTATCGGTGGAGAAACAAACAGCAAAACTCACCAAATTGCACCAACTGTTATGGATAATGTAACAGAAAATGATGCGGTTATGGGAGAAGAAATCTTCGGACCTATTATGCCGATACTTACATTTGATGACTTTGACAACTTGGTTGATGAATTAAAAGACAAAGATAAGCCCCTTGCATTGTATCTGTTTTCAAGCAACAAAAAGCACATTAACCGCGTTACAAAAGAGCTTTCTTACGGCGGAGGTTGCATAAATGATGTAGTGGTTCACCTCGCAACAAGCGAAATGGGCTTTGGCGGTGTTGGCGAAAGCGGTATGGGTTCATATCACGGCAAAGACGGATTTGAAGCATTTTCTCACTACAAATCAGTTATGGATAAAAAGACCTGGCTTGATTTGCCAATGCGCTATCAGCCGTATAAAAACAAGCTTTATGAGAAACTTTTACATATTTTCTTAAAATAATGAACGGCATCTAAACCGTTCGGTTCTTCCAAAAAAACAAGGTACACAATCGTGCACCTTGTTTTTTATTGTTTGTTTTGACCTTGCCAACGAACGACTCTGCGGTTAATTCAGTTTGCAAAGCAAACCCGCAGGGGGACGTTTCCGAGCGCGCCCGGTGGGCGATGAAGCGAGGAAAAAGGAGTGGCAGCGGTCGACAAGTGAGGCTCGGATGAGCCGAATCGTCGGGCACCGCAACAGGACGTTGGTTCAAGTCCAACAGGGGGAGCCAAAAACCATCAGTTGTAAAACTTGCAACTGATGGTTTTTGTTTGACTTAATTATACATATGATAACTTTGAATAACGGATAAGATGGGAATATTTGATTTCATTAAAGAGATGCCCGCCCATTACATAATCTTTTCAAATGCGGAGACTGATACCTCGTACGTTGTGCGGATGCTTTCAGTTCCGTCGATGACCTTTATGTATTCGCGACTCTGAAGACGGCCGAGAAGGTTTATCATATGTCCGGTGCAGAGATCAGCAGCACGACGCGCGTTCTGCCCCCACAAAATAAGAGGAAGATAATCGGAACGACCGTACTTTCTGTTTGTTGCAAGCATAAGATCGCAGATTTCGCGCCCCAAGGGTGTTTTGCGGTAAGTCGGGGTTTTGCACACCGTTCCCGTAAGCTCAAGCGTGTTTTCATACTCTTCTGCGTCACATTCAATAATTTCTTTTGCAAGAGCGGAAATGATGAGCTTGTTTCCGTTTGCACTTTTTTTGTTAAAGGAGCGAAGCGTTGAATCTATCCTTATGAATCTGTCGAGGTAAATGTCGGCTTTGGAGAGCACGTCTTCGTTGGCTATTACCGGGATTTTGTCAAATGCGCCCGAAAGCCGCTTGGTAAGCAGTGTAAAGCTAAAAAACTTTATATCGTGCGATTCGTGCGAGAAAACGGGGTAATCGTCTACTTTTCCACATAAAGTGAGAATGTTTTGTGTTGAATTTTCCATATTACACCTCTGAAAGTAAATTTGAGTTTATCGATAAAATATATTAAAAAAGATAGTGTAATATGACACAGAAACTTTTAAGAGGAGATAAACTTTTCCGAAATATGCTCCGGATTTATTCCGAGCGCGAGCATGGCAGATACGACTCCAAGCGCATCTTCGGTATGCATACCGCGGTCAATGTCAACAAAGAGCTCCTGTTCATCAATAATATGACCGCATACATCCGGGATTTTTCGCTGTAGTGAAATGCCGAGCTTTGAGCCGATGAGGCTTGATGCCGTAACGGTGTTTTTTCGGCAGAGCCCGTAGGAGATTACGCTTTTTGCCGAAATTGAAGAGAGAGTGTCTTTGTTAAGTGAGTCGGGAACTATTGCGATATCTGATTTTATTGATAGTTTTTTCTTCGAAAACGTAGTTGAAATCAAAGCAACGTCGGTTTTGAAATTGCGCGGGTTTGTTATTATGGCACAGTCGATATGCTGAAGAAGAGATCGCGAAAGAGAAAAATCTTCGTTTTCGAAGATCGAGACACAAACCATAAATCAAAACTCCTTGCATATTTATTTCAAAGTGTGATATGATTAATATTATTTGGTGATTAAAAATTTTTATGCTTGTTAGGGAGTGGAAACTTTGCAGGAAATCAAAGAAAGAAAAGATATAGAGGCTAAATACAAATGGCATCTTGAAGATATATTTGAAAACGACGAAGCTTGGGAAAAGGCGTTTTCGGACGTACGCGAGCGCGCTGAACGTTTTTCGCAATTTGAGGGGAAGATTGGACTTTGCGCTAAATCTCTCCTTGGTGCAATAAGAGAGCTTGACGAGATGGGGGATATGCTCCTTTCGGTTATCGTTTATGCTTGTATGAGAAGAGATGAAGACAACACCGTTTCTAGATACCGCGCAATGAGCGATCGCACAGGCGAGCTTGAGAGCGCGGTTATGAGCGCGTGCTCTTTTTTTGAGCCGGAGTTGATTGCGCTCGGAAAAGAAAAGGTTTCAGAGTATATGGAAGAAGAAAGCGTGCTTGCCATATATAGACAGTTTTTTGAAAATCTCTTCCGCGAAGCGGAGCACGTTCTTGATGCTGAAAGTGAAAAGCTTCTTGCGATGTCATCAAATATGGGCGATGGCGCACACGATATTTTTTCTGCGATGAACAATGCAGATATGAGCTTTTCAAAGGTGGAGGACAAGGACGGAAATCTCCACGAGCTCACGCACGGCCGCTACGGAAGCTTTATCGAAAGCGCGGACAGAACTCTTCGCAAGTCGGCGTATGATGCGATGTACGAGCAGTACAAAAAATACAAAAACACCTTTGCAGCGATGTATTCGACAAATGTAAAGAGTGACAGTTTCTATGCAAAAGCACGAAAATACGAAAGTTCAATTGCGATGAAGCTTTCAGGAAGCTTTATTCCGGAAAGTGTTTATGACAATCTCATAAAAGACGTAAACGACGGCATTTCCGTGCTTTCTGATTATCTTGTCCTCATAAAAAAGGGCCTTGGGCTTGATAAGCTCTGTATGTATGATTTATACACACCGCTTGTTTCCGACGAGAATGAAGAAATCCCGTATGAAGAGGCGTGTGAGATGGTGCTTTCCGCAGTTGCTCCGCTTGGGGAAGAGTATATAAAAGATATGAAACGCGCTTTTTCTGAAGGTTGGATAGACGTATACGAAAATCGCGGAAAAACCCCGGGTGCATATTCGTGGGGGGATAAGACGGTGCATCCGTATGTTCTTCTCAATTATCAGGGAAAGACGGAGGATGTCTTTACGCTTGCTCACGAGATGGGACACGCGATGCATTCGTACTATACGAATAAAGTTCAACCGTCGATATACCGCGATTATAAGATATTTGTAGCCGAGGTTGCAAGCACGGTTAACGAAAACTTGCTTCTTGAATACCTTCTCAAAAGTGCAACGGGAAAACGCCGTGCATACCTTCTCGGAAGACGCCTTGAGGCGATAAGGACAACGTTCTACCGCCAGACAATGTTTGCGGAATTTGAGAAGCTGGCGCACTCTGCATATGCAAACGGTGAGGCGCTTACCGCTGAGTCGTTGTGCGAGATGTACGGAAATCTCAATAAGAAGTATTACGGCGCAGTCTGTGAGCTTGATGAGAATATATCTTATGAATGGGCGCGCATTCCGCATTTTTACAGAAGTTTTTATGTTTATCAGTATGCAACAGGCTTTGCCGCGGCTACGAAGATAAAAGATCTTGTTATCTCATCTTCCGATGCGGCAAAGAAGTATATGGAATTTCTTTGCGGCGGAAGCTCGAAATATCCACTTGAGCTCCTAAAGGATGCAGGGGTTGACCTTGAAAAAGGAGATGCGGCGCGTTCTGTCATAGCAGATATGGCAGGAGCTCTTTCGGAGCTTAAATTGCTTTTGGACAAATAGATAACTGCGGACAACTCACCCTTTCTGTTCTTTTTGCGTAAAATGTAGCAAAAGGAAAGAAAGAGGCGGTGATATTTTCAATGTGCAGAAAAAGCGGCGGTGGATATATCCTGTGTGCAATTGCAATAGCCGCAGGCATTCTTTGCGGAGTAGTATTTCCGTCGAGCTTTCTTGTGTTTGTATTGTGCGTCCTGCTTATTACGATAGGCGTGCTGATACTTATATGACGGAGGTGTCGCAGAATGAAGGTAGTAGTTGTCAAAGCACCAAAATCAATGGTCGGAATACTTAAGAAGATGTTTAAAATATCAGAAGAATAACATAAAGGCCTTGAAGCGAAAGCTTCAAGGCTTTTATGTATTCTGTGCGGAGTGAAGAGGGATTTTTTATTGACAAAAGAAAGTGCTGTGATAGAATTAATTCGAATAAAAAAAGGTGCTGAAAGGAGCTTTGAAATGACTTCTGTTGAACTTCAAAGAAAACGTATGGACAATCTGAAACATGCACGAGAAGCGGTAAAAGATTGTCTGTATGAACATCGTATTTACGATTATCATCCCGGAAATGTGTCGTACTTTTTGGGGGAATATCCGCTTAAGTTCTCAATAGAGCCTACGGAATATGATTATGAAACACTCAAAAAGTATTCAGAACTCGGCATCACATATATAAAGGTTCACGAGGAGTGGAACGATGCGATTCGCTTATTTGGCGCAGATAAATTTACTACACATGATGAAAAAGGATTTCGCAAATTCATAGATATGTGCCATTCCTTCGGACTTAAGATTTTGCCGTACATATCAGCGGGATATTTTCACATCTACGACCCCGATTTCCGACCGGAATTTGCAAAACAGGAGATATATCTCTCTGGTCAGTATTTTAAATATGGTAACTGCAGTCTTGAGAGTGCTGAGTGGCGCGGATATCTCTATGACAAGGCAATGAACGTTATGGACGAGTATGGTGTTGACGGACTTTATGATGATCATGCGCCGGATGAAATGTTCCGTTTAAGCCGCGAGCATCTTGAAAAATACGGTACTCGTTTCCAGCCTGAGGATTTTCCGTATGACCCATATGCTGAGGACTTTTACTCACAGCTTTACCATGGCATAAAGAGTCGTGGAGGAACAGCGATTTTGCATATTGGAGAGAATTACTATCCGCCTTGCAAAGAGCGTGTGTATGACTATCTGATGATCGGAGAAAATATCGGGTCAAGTGCAGATCTTCTTAAGGGTAAAGCATATATGCCTTACATTATAAATCTTGTTGACAGAAAGACCCAGACTGAATTCGGTCCGGACTATCCGTTTGTTCTTTCTATTCCGTATATGCAGTTTACTTGCTTAAATCACGGCAGACGCTTAACTCGCGATAAGACAACTGCTGATGTTCCGTGGTATGATGTTGATATGAATAATCCGGGAGAAAAATCGATAGTTCAGTTCTGGAGAAATGCAGCAAAGTGGGGAAAAGAACATCCGAATGGTCCGTATACACACGGTGAATTTTCATCAATTCCCGATCCGGATGACTTGGTGGACAGATACGGAGAGTATCTGCAGTTATATCTCCCTATGGTAAAAGACGATACCGTTGCGCATATAGAGCTTCACGAAACAACGTTGCTTAAAAATCCCAAAGTGCCGGATGAGATTATTGCATCCTTGTTCTCAAATGAAGAGCAGTACCTTGTATTTTCAAACATCGGAAAGACACCGTGGGAAGCAGAGCTTACGGATGAGTGGGAAGACCGAAGATGCGGCGCGCGCGGAAGTGTGTTTACAGTACCTCCCGAGCAGATTATATTCTTGAAAAAAGTATAAAATTAAACCAAAAGCCTTGAAGCGAAAGCTTCAAGGCTTTTGAAATTTGGATGTTTTGGCACTTGTTTTGCGTTTGCAGTTTTATCCCGGATAATATGGATTCGGTTTGAAGAATAACGAAATCAGGTCAAAAATTATGCCTATTCCGAAAAGACCGCATGTGCATAGATATACAATCCCAAGTAAAACTCTGCCCTCGTAAAATTTATGTATTCCTAAATATCCGAGAAATAAACACAAGAAAAACGCTACCCACTTACTTTTTGCCATAGTTGCAACTCCTTATAGATTTATTTTTATCAAAACTTATTTTCATTTAATTCACCTCATATTGTACTTTGTAAATTTCGCGAATTATTTTTAGACTATACCAATTATCTCCTTACTTAGCACTTCTTCTCTTGCACCAGGTTGATTTGCCGCATTCGGGGCATTTGAGAGATCTTGTTGTCAAGCTGTGCGGACCAAGCAAATATGCCATGAATTTTGGCTTGAATATATGATGGCAGTTCCTGCATTCGTAAACGCCTGTTTCATAGTCAACCTTTGCGGCAAAGAAAACTGCAACTAAAAGCAGAATTTCAGAAATAACGATGAGCACGATTGCAGAAGTTTCCCTTATCACCGATTCTTCTGCGAGTATCGCGATTATAACGAGCAATGCAATGCTCACAACTACTCCGATAATTGATAATACAAATTTGTTTTTATTGTTCATTTTACAACCTCATATGCAATTAAAGATACAGTAAGAATATTATCCGTTTACATAATGGATTATGCAACTCCGTTCGTTACAATAATCATAACAGCTTTTGAGGATATGTGCAACAGAATAAAGCGCGTTTTTTCGTGAAAACAACGACCACTCTGAAAACACTATGCTTCTGTGTTTGCGCACTGACACAAAGTCATATCCTTTTATCCGATAGTTGAAGGCGTGTGGGTGAATTTTAAAAAGAGGAGCTGATGTATTTCTTTCTGAATTGGTAAGGCGTAATACCGCGCGTTTTCTTAAATTGAGAAATAAAATGACTTGCCGAAGAAAAACCTGAAGAAAGCGCAATTTCTGTAATGTCACAATCAGAAGAAATGAGCTTCTTTTCAGCCTCGCTCAGCCGCAGGGCAGTTATATAATCATGGAAATTTTTGCCGAAAGTCTTTTTGAAAACGTGAGAGAAATAATTACAACTGTAGTTGCAGTAGTTTGCTGCATCTTTCTCTGTTATGGTGTCAAAATTTTCTGATATATATACAAGTGTGTGCCTTAAACGCTCGCTTATATTGATTTTAAGTGATGCGGGGTTGTTCAGGGAATGGTGCCTGAAAACCTCGGTGAAGATTCTCAAAATAATTGAATATATCGCAAGCTCGTAAGCGGGCTTTTTTTCGTTCCATTCCTTCATTATGCCTTCAAAACAGCTTGATAAGTCGAGGTTTCTAAAATTTTCGCTTTTGAAAGTTTGCTTATATGGATTTTCTTTTAAAAACGGAAGGAGATATTTGGATAAAAAAAGAGAGTTTCCGTCGGAATAAAGAAGTTCCGGTGCGATTTTAACGACTATATAGTGTGACGGACCGAGGAAGGACAAGCGATGAGGCTCGTTTGAATTTACAATCAGCATATCACCGTTTGTGAAATTGAAGCTTTCCTGGTTTATCCAGACAACTGCTTCGGAATCCAAAGAAAAAAGAAGCTCTATATAATCGTGATAATGATAATTGTGGTTTTCCTGAATGTAATTATCCGACGGTTTCATTTTTCTGTCGAGACAATGTATCTGGCTTTTAATACCGTCTATCGTAAAAGGCTGCTCAAGAAACGTATTCATCCAAATTCACCCAAATCGTAAAAACTTGATATTTTTTGTTTCATTTATTATATCACAGACATCTTAAATATGCTATACTTTTTCCAGAGAGACGGCTTAATTCAAAATAATTAAGGAAGGAAGCGTGAAATATGAAAGCAAGAATAGTACCGATTTATTTCCCTGGTTATAAAGATGAAGAGTTTGAGGCGCAGATCAAAAGCCTTGAGGGGCTCGTTGGAGAGGAAGCGGAGTTTTTGTCTCCGGTAGAATTGGGAACTGAAATTCCTGAGGATTGTGACGGCGTTCTTTTCCCGGTTCTCATGGGCGTTGCATATCGTAGCCTCGACAAATTCAGGGCTATCAATAAACCGATTATGATTGTTACATCTGAGTTCGGAACAGTAAATATGTGGGACTGGGAAATGATAGCATTTCTTCGTTCGCATGATGTCGAGCTCATCACACCGTATAAGCTTGAGTATACTCGCATAGCACTTCGCGCATTAGCGCTCAGACGCGAAATGAAAACTGCAAAATTTGTTGTTTATCAGGATAACCCCGGCGTTCCGGTAATTACACAGCAGCCTGAAATCAACAAGCGCTTCTATTGGTGGGAAGAAAGCTGGATGAACGACCTTAAGGAGCACTTCGGCATTACCATTGAAGTCAGAAGCTACAAAGAGCTTGCAAAACGTGCAATGTCAATTCCGGACAATGAAGTTGATGCAGTAATTGAGCAGAAGAAAATCAACTACACACAGCTCAACGAAAAGCAACTTCGTTCAGCAGTAAAGCTTTATATGGTTTTAAGAGAAGCAGCTGACGAGGACAAAAACATAAAGTGCATTGCAGTAAACTGCCTCAACGAATCTATTTACATCGACACAACACCCTGCCTTGCATATAACCTTATGTATGAAGATGATGATACATTATGGGCCTGCGAAGCAGATACAATGACAATGTTTACACAGTATATCGTCAACCGGGCATTGAAGCAGGATGTAATGATGACAAATATTTATCCGGTTCTTATCGGTATGGCGGCTCTCAAGCATGAGAGAATAACATCATTCCCGGATGTTCCGAATCCTGAAGACACAATGCTTCTCGTTCATTGCGGATATATGGGATTTGCTCCGAGAAAAATGTGCTCACGTTGGGAAGTTAAGCCGAAAGTTCTTGCAATGGTAAATGACAATGCTATGGTAGTGGACGGTGACCTCCCGAAGGGACATGTTACACTTGTAAAGATTCATCCGAACCTCAAGAGCCTTTTGACTGTAGAGGCAGAGCTTGAAGGATATGCACAGTATCCGGGTTCAGACTGCAGAAACGGTGGTATTGTTCGCGTTAAGGACGGACACAAATTTATAAACAAGCTCTATTCTCACCACGGTTGCTTTGTTATCGGCCATAAGAATGTTGAGCTTAGGTTTATGGCTCAGGCACTCGGCATTGTTACAGAGACAGACGATTAATTTTAAAACGTAATTTCTTGCATAAGTATGACCTTATCCCTTCGTTGAATTTTGCATTCAGGGATGAGGTCATAGTATTTCTCGCAAAAACAACTGTTGAGTGAATTTTTGTGAAGTTGAAAAATAAATCAACCTGTGGTAGAATTAGAAAAGACAATTAAACTTTTGAGATTATTGTCTGACTTGAGTCACTGTGTTAATATAAAGGTATAAAAATACCTGGGAGGAATCGTGATGGTTGCATCCTTACGACGCGAAAACGGAGTTCTGAAAGTTGATATTGACGGAAAGTTATATGAACCGCTTTCGTTTAAAAGCTTCAGACCAACAGAGAGAAACATATCGGAATTTGCAGAAGCAGGTGTAAAGCTTTTTACACTTCTTGTCAGCGGCCTTAAATGCCATTATGAGGTGCCGTATTCAATATACGGTGAAACGTGGTTTGGAAAGGGAAAGTATGACTTTACACCGATTGATGAGCAGATAGAGCTTTTTATGAAGAGTGCACCCGGCTGTTATTACGCAGTGATGATACACCTGGATACAAGGGACTGGTGGCATGAAACTCACGAAAATTTTCCAAGAAGCTTTACTCACCTTTCTCAGGCGATTGCAGATCCTGAGTGGAGAGCGGCAACTATCGACTACCTTAAAGCTGTAGTAAGGCATATTGAGGAGCAGTATGGCGAGTGTATTTACGGCTATTTTATGCTCTGCGGTAAAGGTACGGAATGGTTCTGTTATCAGGACTTTCAGGCTTCACATCCGATAAAGGAAAAGTATTTTAAAGAATATACTGGAAATCCCGATGCGCAGATTCCGTCAAAGGAGAGATTGAATCTGCCTGCGGACGTGTCTTTTTATGATGACGATGAGGTAGTGCTCTATCAGCGCGCGCATGCAGAGCTTATTGCTGATACAATTCTTCTTTTTGCAAAAGAAGTGCAGACAATAATAAACCATAAAAAGCTCCTCGGTCTTTATTTCGGATATCTTTTTGAGTTTCAGAATTTCGTAAATGATGCGGGACACCTTGCATATGAAAAGATTTTCCATAGCAAGGATATAAATATGATTTCGTCCCCTGCGTCTTACGGATTCCGTGAGCCGGATTCTACGAGCGCATTTATGCTCACTTTCAAATCACTTGATGCAAACGACAAGCTGTATTTTTACGAATATGACCAGAGAACATACCTCTCTCAGGACTTTGCTCTTGAGGGGGCAGGATATTACTGCAAGACAGACAGAGAAGCTGTTGACCTTATGCGCCGTGATTTTATGCTCTGCACATCAAACAATTCTGCCCTTTGGTGGTTTGATATGTTTGAGGGATGGTACAGAAGTGATGCGATGATGGGCGCGATTTCGGATATGATAAAGATAACAGACCGAATTTCAGCGTTTCCCAGAAAATCCTGTGCCGAGGTCGCAGTCATCGGGTCACCTGAGGCGATGTACGGTGCAAATAAAAACAACAATATCCACGATCTTCTCCTCTTTAGTCAGCGCGAAGGATATATGCGACTTGGTGCGCCGTTTGATTTGTACTCAGAGGGAGACATGAGTAAAATCGATTTTTCACAGTATAAGCTCGTTGTATTTTTGATTCCGTTTGCATTGAAAACAGAAAATTTTGAGAGAGTTGAAAAACTCAAAAAAGAAGGAAAAACACTCTTGTGGATGTATGCGCCTGATTATTTAAACGGCGGAATTGATAAGATGAAGAAAATCACCGATTTGGAAATTGAAGTTATGAATGAGCGACCGTCGGTAAAGACCGGAGAAATCCTGCCGTCACCGTATTTCTTCATAAACGATAAAGATGCCGTTTCGATTGTTGATTATGACTGCGGAAAGATGGCACTCGGTTATAAAAAGTGCAAAGACTATATTTCTGTTTACAGCGCAATAGGTCTTCTGGATGCAAAGGTTTTAAGAGAAATCTGTCGCGTCGCAGGCGTTCATATCTATTCGGATACGGATCCTGTATATGTAAGTGACCGACTTGTAGGCGTATATTCATTTGTGGATACGGTTCTTAATGTGCGCGAAGACGGAGTTTACGAAGAACTCTTTACAGGAGAAAAGTATGAAGCAGTTGGAGGAAAACTCTTTGTTCCGGCGGACGAATACGCTTCAAAACTCTTTATGAAGGAGGAGTAGTTGTGTTCGATATCAGCGTTCTTGCATATAACATCAAAAAACATAGAGAAATGAAAGGTATATCTCAGAAAGAACTTGCAGAAAAAATGTTTGTCAGCTATCAGGCGATTTCAAAGTGGGAGAGAGGCGTGGCGGTTCCTGAAATAGACAAGCTTTGCTTGCTTGCAGAACTTCTCGGATGCAGTGTTGATGTGCTCGTCGGGCATTCTGAAGATAGTGAAAAGGCTATGATAGGTATTGATGGTGGCGGTACAAAAACCGAGTATATCCTCTTTGGTGAGAGCGGGACGATTTTTAAAAGATTTGTAGGAGACGGGACAAACCCGAATTTTTACGGACGTGACGAGGTCTGTGAAAGGCTTAAAAATGGAATAAAGACATGTCTTGCAACAAAGCCGAATGTAAAAGGCATATTTATTGGCGGTTCGGGATACCTGACAGGTGGTAATGCAGAGTACATAAAAAATCGGCTTAAAAACTTTTTTTCGATGATAAAGATAAGGTGTGCGAGCGATATGCTCAATGTCATCGCCTGTACAACGGATGAAGAAAATTGCCTCGGAACAATAAGCGGTACTGGAAATGTCACGTTTGCATATAAGAGTGGTGAAATTAAAAAGTACGGCGGATACGGAGTTCTGTTTGATAAAGCGGGAAGTGGATATGATATCGGCAGAGAAGCCATAAAAACGGCACTTGAAGAGAGTGAAGGTATCGGAGAAAAATCGATGATAACCGGGCTTGTTACAGAGTGGCTTGGAACAGACCAAATGATAAGCATTCTTCCGGAGTTTTATAACAAAGATGTGTCATATATTGCGTCTTTTTCTAAGCTTGTTTTTAAAGCGTGGGAAAATGGCGATGCAGCTGCGGATCGGATAATATGCGAGAATGTTGACCGCATTGCGTATCTTATAAACACGGCATATGAAAAAAACAGAGAGTGCAAAACTCTGATCCTTGCAGGCTCGCTTTATAAAAATAAGAAATTTTCTGAAGCTGTAAAGAAGAAGGTACACCCTGAGATTAATTGTATAATTGCAGAAAATCCGCAGGTGCTC
This sequence comes from Eubacteriales bacterium, assembly GCA_045636865.1. GTDB lineage: Bacteria > Bacillota > Clostridia > Oscillospirales > JAAYXM01 > SIG480. The sequence continues at coordinate 56,134 of JAZTYJ010000025.1, read as the reverse complement.
GGTGCGTGTGTTCTCTGCTGTAAGCTTTTGGGCATAAGTGCTGATAAACTTAAAGAAAAATTCAAATGGGAATACGAAAAGGTTTTGAATGAGGGAGAGTGATAAAATGAGATCAAGAACAGAATCAAGAAACCCAAAGAGTATCAATATTGACAAGATGGACACCCTTTCGATGGTAAAGCTCATCAACGAAGAGAATATGAATGCCGTAAAAGCGGTAGATGCAACTCTTGCAAGTGTTGCCGAGGCGATTGATGCAATATCTGAAAGATTCAAGGACGGCGGCAGAATCTTCTATATGGGCGCCGGAACATCAGGAAGACTCGGAATCATTGACGCGGCAGAATGCCCTCCGACATTCGGCCTCAATAAAGACAGAGTAATCGGAATAATTGCAGGTGGAGAAAAGTGCCTTGCAATCGCAGGTGAAGGAAACGAGGATAGTGGAGCAGACGGTATCGCAGATCTCTCAAAGTACAATATCAATGAAAAGGATACCGTAGTCGGAATCTCTGTTGCAGGAAATGCGGCATATGTTGTAGATGCGATGAAGTATGCAAAGGAAAAAGGCTGTCTTACTGTCGGCATAACATCAAACGAAGGTTCGCTCACGGATCAGGTAGCAGATATCTCAATTGTTCCGGATACGGGGGCAGAGGTAATAACCGGTTCTACCAGAATGAAGGCAGGTTCAGCGCAAAAGTTTATCCTTAATATGATATCAACAAGTGTCATGATAAAGTGCGGCTATGTTTATGAAAATCTCATGATAAACTTGCGCCCGACAAACATAAAGCTTACAAGAAGAATGCTCTTTATTGTTTCTGATATTCTCGGTGTAAGCGAAGAAGAGGCAGAGAGTCTTCTCGAAGAGAACGACTGGAGCATCCGCAAAGTTGTAGATTCAAGAAAGTAATAAAAAACGGCTGTGAAAAGTCACAGCCGTTTTTCTATATAATCTTTTCAAATGCAGAGACAGAAACCTCTCTGCATTTAAAGTAAAATTTGCAATGTTTTATGTGGTAATTATGTTATATCCCTTTTTTGTTCATAAATCAACAAAAAAGTATGACCTTATCCCTTCGTTGAATTTCGCATTCAGGGATGAGGTCATGAATTTTCTCCAAAAACAAACAAAAAGCCTTGGAAACATTACGTTTCCAAGGCTTTTGGAGCTGTTAGGCGGATTTGAACCGCCGACCTCATCCTTACCAAGGTGGCCTGCGAAAAATTCACTAACTTTTCGCGGGTGAAATGTCTTGATATATCACCAAAACACACAAAAACCAAAACGATTATAACGAATATCTTGCATCTGCCAAAATCTCGTTGTTAAACAAAAATTGAACAAGAGGTGAGCAGTCAACACAGAAGAGGAAAATAGGTTGTGAATTTGAAAGATGGTACAAATAAATGAAAAAACACAAGATGTTGTATACTATATATATATTATATGTAATATGTTGTGGAAATCGCTTGACAAAAAACTGGTAACTATGGTATAGTGAGGATGCTTGAAATGTGAAAAAGCAAAACTCCGACAACACGCCAATATCGTCGGAGCTTTGAAGGCATCAACCAAGTTAATGATTGATTACCAAGGTTTTGTAATTTTATCATATTTGAACTTGCTTGTCAATGTCTTCGGGGAATTTTGCCGGGAAGGAGCGTCGTTGAATAGGCAAGTTTTTTCATGTTTTAGTTCACATAGATACTAAAATATAAAGCTGCTTTTGAGTGGCAGGAGGTAAATTACAATGTATCAGCTTTACTATGTAAATAATAATCAGACGAGAAACCCTGGACTTCACCACGAAGTTCACACAGCAACTCATGCCAATGAGTTGAAGATTACAGACAAAACTTTCATCGGTGTCTTTGATAACGGGAAATCGTGCAACATGAGAAAAAGGCAAAGTAAAACAAAGTTAAAACGTTAAATGAATCCCTATGATAGTTTTGTTCTATCATAGGGATTTTATTGTCATAATATAACGGTGGGTGTTGAAAAAAATCAAAAAATGTTTTATAATAATATATCAAGAATAAAGTTTGCATACAAAAATATAATTATTTTAATTTTGTGAAAGGAGGATGAAAAGTTATGGCATCAGTAAACCCTCTTCTTGTGCTGAATAATGAAGACGAGAGAAAATATCTTGAAGTTGTTGATGTTTCAAGCGACAACATCCCTGAGATGCTCAATGGTGAAACGGGTTTTCATATTTATCATGTAAGAATGCTCACAGAGCTTATGCTTCGTGAGCTTAATAATGTAACAGATAAATATGTTTTGTCAGAAGAAGACATAAGGTATATGTCAATCGCATCCTCACTTCACGATATAGGAAAAAGTAAAATTCCGGAAAGTATCCTCAATTTTCCGGGTAAGCTTTCTTCGATAGAATATGATATAGTAAAAAAACATACGATTTTTGGCAATGAAATGATTGATGGAATTTCATTGGACATTGATGAAAAAATCATAAAACACGCGAAGGATATTGCAAAATATCATCACGAGAGAATAGATGGAACAGGTTATCCTGAAGGCTTGAAAGGAGAAGAGATACCCATCGCTGCACGCATTGTCGCGATGGCTGACGCTTTTGATGCGCTCACGAGCACAAGAAGCTATAAGGATGCCTTCTCTCAGGATGTTGCGATAGAGATGATTTCAAACGGCATGAGCGGCGCGTTTGACGATTTTCTGGTTGAGTGTCTTCTCAACGTTGTTAACAACAACGACCTTCTTGAGATAAGAGAACAGCTTGCAAGCAAGAACAGCATCGTTACAGATCCGAATACTCTTACAACAAAAAGAATTTTACTTGTGGGAAATACAGGTTATGTCACGGAAAAATTCATAGAAGATACTTTTGAAAATAATAATATACTCATCGCAGGGGAGACGCATCTAAAATCAAAGGGAAGAGTCAAGGTTTATAACGGAAAGCAGATTCCTTATGATAGAATATTTGAGACATACGATTTTGACGTTGTTGTATTCTTTGCAAGGGAGCTTACATACCGTTCGGAAGAAGCTCCTGATACGGAAAAACTGCGTGAGATATTGGGACATACTGCAAAATACCAAAAAGATGCAAAGGTTATATATTTCTCGTCTCTTGACGGTGCATATTCAAATAAAAAGGACATAAGCGTTATTACGCTGTCAAAGGAGAATCTTTGCGAATTCTATACAAAGCATTTTGGTGTTGATATAAAGATTGTAAGAATTCCTCACCTGTACAGCGGAATGCTTGAGGGTGACTTCCTGAACAGAGCTTTTGCCGATATGGAAAAAGGAACTGTTACGTTAAAGGAAACAGAAGGCTCAGGCGCTTTCTTTATCTCTATGCACGATGTTTCGGTTCTTGTTGCGCGCTTCCTTGAAAACTGGCAGGAAGGAATCGGCACGCTCAATGTAAGCGATGAGTTCAATATCACATTTGGTGATGTGATGAGGAAGATTTCGGAATTAAACCCGTCTCTTCGTGTAAAGTACACAGGCGAAGAAGAAGGGGCGCTTCTTGAGATAAAGAACACAGCACTTCGAAATGAATACGGTTGGTTTTCGAGAATATCTATTATAGACGACATCGAAGAAGAATATGAAAAATTCCTTGTCGAAAAAAATCTCAAGGTAACGGATTTCTGGAGTAGGGTCAGAAAGTGGTTGGGGGAGCATAGTCCCATAATAAAGGCTGTGGAAATTGCGCTTATGTTCATTATCACGGAGCTTTTAAATCTCGCAACGGGCTCATCGGTAATGTTCTCGATAGTCGATTTCAGAATGGCGTTTATCGTTATAGTTGCAACCGTTCATGGTCTTTACTCCGGACTTTTTGCAGCGGGGCTTTCGTCGGTTGCGTGGTTTATTGCGAAGATTGTTTCAGGAACGAGCTGGCTTACAATATTCTATGAACCCTCGAACTGGTTTGCGTTTGTTTACTTTTTCCTGGTCGGAGCAGTTTCAGGGTATGTTCGCCTTACTAAGGACGATAAAATAAGATTCGCCAATGAACAGATAGGTCTCCTTGAAGAAAAGCTTGAGTTTACACGTGAGCTTTATCAGGATACATTTGACGAAAAGCGTGACCTCAAAAAGCAGATTATAGGTTCAAAGGACAGCTTCGGAAAAATCTTCGATGTTACGAGAAAGCTCGATACCGTTGAGCCGCACAAGCTTTATCTCAAGATTATGGATACCTTTGAGGATACGCTTGAGAACAAGAGCCTCAGCGTATATTCAATAAACGACAAGAGTGCATTCGGTCGACTTGAAGTGTCGTCGAGAGATATATTGAGCGCGGTTTCAAGGTCGATATCGCTTGACACATATAAGCCGATTCTCGATGAGATAAAAAATGATGAGATTTGGAGAAATACGGAATTTCTGCCGAATCTGCCGATGTATGCAGCAGGAGTCTGGAGACGTGACAAGCTTGAGCTCTTGATTTTCATCTGGCATGTGAAGCCCGAGCAGAACTCGCTTTACTATGTGAACCTGTTCAAGATTTTGCGCGATCTTGTTGAAATTTCGCTTCTTCGCGCGTATGACTACAATCAGCATTTATACGAAAACCAGTATATGCAGGGAACACACATTCTGCACAGAGAAGAGTTTGACAAGGTTTACTTAAACTTCAAGGATATGGCAGAAAGAAAAGTTTTTGCCTATGAGTTTATGGAGATTGGCGTAAAGGGGCATTCATACGCAGAGGTTGACAAAATGCTATCGGGTAAAATCCGAGCAAACGATATCTTGGGTGAAATCGAAGAAGGGAAACTCGGTATTCTTCTCGCGCAGGCGACAAAGGATGACCTTGAGTTCATCCTGCCAAGATTTGAGAATCTTGATCTGGAAATCAATATAAAATAAAAGGAGGGATATGTATGAATCATTTGGCTGTTGTTTTGATTTTTATACATATCCTTTTGTGCATTTTTACATTCTTAGGAACTCATTTCAAGTTTTTAAAAGTCCATAAATATATGTTTTTCGTGGTGCTGTGCCTTCCGTTCTGGGGATTTATGGCGGTTATGTTCTTGCACTTCCAGGTAGTATTTGAAAAAGACGACACCATTGCCGTCGGTGTGCAGAAAATGAAGCTTGACTCTGCGCTTTACAAAGGAATTGCAGTTGAAGAAAAGAAAAATGACGATGCACTTGTTGCAATCGAAGAGGCGCTTATCATAAATTCGCCGAAGGTTCGCCGCGAGATAATAATGGATGTGTTGAATGACAATCCGGCGGAATATGTCGAATTTCTGCAGAAAGCGGGAAATAACAAAGACCCCGAAGTTGTCCATTATGCTGTTACTGCGATGGTGGAAATCTCAAAGGAAAACGATGAGAAACTCCGGGAACTCAGCCGCGAATATGCAGAAAACCCTGATGATATTGATGTTCATTCCGGCTACTGTGACTTTCTGTGGTTAGTGCTCGAGCAGAAGCTCCTTTCGGGTCAGGTTGAGATAATGAACAGAAACCTCTATTCACAGCTCGTCTCAAAGAAGCTAAAAAGTGTGGAGACGATGGAAGATTACATAAATTACTTCGAAAATGAATTTGCTCTTGAAAATTACGGCACGGCAGGGAAGATACTTGCCAAGGCAGATGAATTGTACGGTGACTTTGAGGAAATAATACTGCTCAAGCTCAAATACTATTCCCAGATGAAGATGGCTGATAAGATAAGAGAATTGATTTCTGATATACAGTCCAAGAAAATGTTTGTTTCCAGACGGGTTAAGGAGGCTATAGCATTTTGGAAAAATTAAAAGAACTAAAAGAACGGTTTCTTAAATTCAGATATAACGGTATGCTGGTAGTTGCGCTGATGTTTGCGCTTATGGCAGTTGTTCTTTTTGTTGAGCGAAGCGGAATACAGTACAATTACAATAAAAACTCGCTCGGGTTTATGGAAGAGGAAAGTGTTGTCACAAAGCGTGAGGCAAACGAGTGGATTGAGAAAAATACACTTGTTCTGTTTGATGCAACACAGCCTGAAAGTCGCGATGCGCTCGATGAATTTCCGACAATACTCTCTGATATGAAGGTAGGGTGTGATGCTTGCGATTTGTCGGAAAACGCCTTCCCTGATTTGTCAAAGTACGATAAGGTGATTGTGCTTTTGACTGATCTTGAACCTGTCGGCGAAAATATTATTACATTGCGGGATTGGGTATATGACGGTGGCGCTGTAATGTTTGCGCTTACGCTTAAGAGAGACATATATGTATCCGTGCTTGAGGGTGCACTCGGCATCCTTGAAGCTTCCTGGGAGAATGCACATCTTGAAGGCATTTATATTGAAGATGGTTTTATGGTAGGCGGAGGCAGAAGTTTTATTGTTGAAGACGGCTACGATTCGGTATGGGCTGTTCGCCTTGACGAGAACAGAGCGAAGATTCATGCCTGGGTTGATAATGAAAGTCGCGCACCGCTTATATGGGAAACGGAATACGGAAAAGGCAAGTTTGTTGTAAATAACACAGGCCTTTGCGAAAGGGTTACGCGAGGATTCTACGCGGCAGCCTTAAGTCTTATGGATGATGTGTTCGTTTACCCCGTTATAAATGCGTCAACATTCTATCTCGACGACTTCCCGTCGCAGATTCCGCAGGGAAGTAACGAATATATAATGCGTGATTTCGGTGCAACAACAAGAGACTTTTATGTCAATATCTGGTGGCCTGCAATGATGGACTTTGCCGATAAGTACGGCATGAAATACACAGGGCTTGCAATCACGGGCTATGACGATGAGGTTGACGGAACAACCCCGTCGGAGCCGGATGAGGGAACATTCCTGAATTTTGGAAATATGCTTCTCCGTCAGGGTGGTGAGGTCGGATATCATGGTTATAACCATCAGCCGCTTTGTATGAGTGAGTGCGACTACGAGGGATTGTACGATTATAAAACATGGGAAAGTGAGAGGGCGATGAAGAGCGCGTTTGATTCGCTTGTTGACCTTTGCGACAGACTTTTCCCGGGTGTTGATGTATCGCTTTATGTTCCACCTTCAAACATTATGTCAAGTGTTGGAGAGTCTTTTCTGCTTGATACATATCCACATATAAAGACGATATCGGGAATCTATTTTCCTGACGGCGATTTTAAGTTCGGCTGTGTGCAGGAGTTTGAGGTTTTGCCTGATGGAAGAGTGCATCAGCCACGAGTTATTTCGGGCTGTGAGCTTACTCCGTTTATGGAGCTTGCACTTGTTTCAGAGCTTAATATGCATTTTATAAACAGTCACTTTACGCACCCTGACGATGCGCTTGACCCGGAGCGAGGTGCGGAAAAGGGGTGGAGAAGTCTTTCGAAAAGCTTTGGTGAATATCTTGATTATCTCTATACCTCGGCTCCGATGATCAGAAACCTTACAGGGTCTGAGACATCGGCTGCGGTGCAGAGATATGCGGCAATCAATGTTGAAAAAGAAAGAACGGAAGATGAACTCGTTCTGAAAATCGGAAACTTCTACGATGAGGGATATTTCTTTGTTCGCTTCAATGAGGGAGAATATGAAAGCGTTGACGGCGGCAGTCTTACCCACCTCACGGGGAATCTGTATCTCCTTCGCGCAGAAAAAGAAACGGTTACAATCAATTTAAAATAATTCTGGTGAAAACAATGAGAATTTGTATGGTGCTTGAGGGGTGCTACCCCTACATAAACGGCGGTGTGTCCACCTGGGCACATCAGTATATAACAGAGATGCCTGAGCACGAATTTGTTCTTTGGGTTATAGGCGCAAAAGCTGAGGACAAGGACAAGTTCGTATATAAGCTTCCGCCGAATGTTGTGGAAGTGAAGCAGGTGTTTCTTGATGACGCCTTGAGAGTTAAACCAAACAAGGTGTTTAACCATACCTTCTCGGAGAAAGAAAACGAAGCGCTCAGAAGACTTGTATTTTCTGATAAGCCTGACTGGGAACTTCTCTTTGATATGTACCATAAAAAGAAGATAAACCCGATGAGTTATTTGAAAAGTGAACACTTTTTGAAAACTCTCATAGAAATTTGCCAGACAGAATTTCCGTATACCGCCTTTTCGGATGCATTCCATTCGGTTCGATCAAGGCTTTTGCCTGTTCTGTACCTTATGGGTAGCGAAATTCCGGAGGCAGACTGTTACCATGCTATTTCAACGGGATATGGAGGTCTTCTTGCGTGCCTTGGCGGCTATATAAAGAATAAACCCGTTTTACTTACAGAACATGGTATATATACCCGCGAAAGAGAAGAAGAAATAATTCGTGCGAAATGGGTTGGAAAGGCGTTCAAGGGGCAATGGGTAAAGTTCTTCTATATGCTTTCAGATCTCATATATGACCGGGCTTTCCGCGTAACCTCGCTCTTTACACGAGCAAGGGAAACTCAGGTTGAAATGGGATGTCCGAGAGAAAAATGTTATGTTATAGAAAACGGAATAAGTTACGAGAGATTCTGTGATATCCCGATAAAGGAAGACGACGGATATGTTGATATCGGTGCTGTTGTACGATTTGCACCAATTAAGGATATTAAAACTATGATATATTCATTCTTTGAACTCTCAACGCGAATGGATAATGTAAGGCTTCACATAATGGGAGGCGTTGATGATGAAGAGTACGCGCAGGAATGCCGCGACCTCATCACCCAGCTTGGCATAGACGATAAGGTTATAATGCCGGGAAGAGTAAATGTTGTTGAGTATTTTGAGAAGCTTGACTTTACGATACTTACAAGCATCTCCGAAGGACAGCCTCTGTCGGTACTTGAGTCGTTTGCAGCAGGAAGACCGTGCGTAACTACAGAAGTGGGCTGCTGCCGTGAGCTTCTCGAAGGAAGTCCTGGTGATACCTTCGGTGTTGCAGGATACTGTGTACCGCCTATGCAGAGAGAACAGCTCGCTGACAAGATGGAAATTATGTGCGAGTCGCGTGAGTTAAGGCTCACGATGGGCGAAATAGGAAAAAAGAGAGCATACGAGCATTACAGATATCCGATAATGCTCGGAAAATACAGAAATCTTTATAAGGAGGTTGAAGAAGGTTGGCAGGCATAGGGTTTGAACTCAGAAAGCTCTTTCAGAAAAAGGGAATCTTAAACTCAGTCAAAGCATACGGTTATGCTACGGTTATCTGTTCGGGACCGATGCTTCTGGGAGTCATTCTGCTGCTCGGTATAATGTTCCTTTGCGCAAGAGCGGGGGTCGAAACCGCAACAAGAGAGCTTCTGATATGTATGATAACCTATACTCTGCTTGCATCAATTACCGTTACCTCCTTCTTCTCAATGACCATAACGCGATTTACTGCAGATATGCTCTATGAAGAGAAAAAGAGCGCAGTCCTTCCGTCATTCTGGGGAAGCAGCGCACTTATGATGACCGTAGGAAGTGTGCTGTGGACGATCTTTCTCGCGTTTTCAGGCGCAAATCTTATGTGCTCGGTTCTTATGTTCATATTCTTCAATGAAATGATAATCGTGTGGAATGCGATGAGCTATCTGACTGCAATAAAAGATTATAAAGGAATCTTTCTTTCGTATCTTACTGCGATACTTGTAATATTCGTGCTCGGTTTTATTCTGACTCTTATTTTCAAATCGTATGTAATAGAGATGCTTCTTCTTTCCATAACGGTGGGCTACGGCGTTATGGTTATCTGGAATCTTGTGCTTCTGCATAAGTATTTCCCGAAATCTGATGTCGGAGCATTTGTTTTCCTTGAGTGGGTGGATGAATATCTGCATCTGACGCTGGCGGGTTTCTTTGTGAATATCGGAATGTTTGCACATCTTGTCATAATGTGGTTTTCAAAAGTAGGTGTAAAGGTTCACGGGCTTTTCTACGGCGCACCTGAACACGATGTGCCGGCACTTCTGGCGTTTATGACAACGCTTATAACAACGGTAAACTTTGTTGTATCGGTTGAAGTGAATTTCTACGGAAAGTATCGTAACCATTACAGCTTATATAACGATAAAGGTACGGTGAAAGATATTCTTCAGGCAGAGAAGGAGATGCTTGATACACTAAAGACAGAAACACTCTATACTGCCATAAAACAGCTTCTCTGTACGGCTATCTTCATCGCCGCAGGTGGATTTTTGCTCGATATCCTGCCGCTTGGATTCAATGAGATGATGAGAGGATATTTCAGAACCCTCTGTGTAGGATATGGGCTTTACGCCATCGGCAATATGACAATGCTTATGCTTTTGTATTTTACTGACTATAAAGGCGCATTTTTTGCAACAGGAATCTTTGCGGTATGCTCGGTTGTATTCTCGGTGATATCGCTGTTCCTGCCACAGGTTTATTACGGCTTCGGGTTCCTTCTTGCATCAATGGCGTTTCTGATAGTTGCGACTCTCAGGCTCGATTATTTTACGAAACGCCTGCCGTATTATATACTTGCAGTTCAACCGCTTGTAAGCGAGGACAAATCAGGAGTATTCCGAAAAATGAAAGTATTTCTTGAAGATGTGCTGGAGGAAGATAAGAAATGAAAAAGACGTTCAGAATAATCCCTTTGGTGATAATACTCGGCATCCTTTTATCAGGCTGCGCCGAAGTTCTGCCGCAGGAGGAGGCGCTTCCCGAAAACACGGAAAGTGTTTATGTGCCTGATCTTGAGTACAATGAAAAATATAAGCTTCGCGATAAGCCTGATTTGTACGCGGTCGATAAGCCTGAAGATGTTGTAACAATGTATCTTACCGTTTCTGAAGGCAACGATGGCGAAAAAACGAACCACACCTGGAGTGAGATAAACACATATTCCGTATTCGATTATGAGGATATGGGAGTTGAAAGATATAAGGTAGAGGGTCTTTTGCAGATTGGAGACGAGTCAGGTCCGCTTCCCGGAAAGCTTGGTTACGGGCAGGTCTCGCCGAACTGCACAATACAGATCCGAGGTCAGACGTCGAGCCGCCAGTCTGTGAAGAACTATAAGATAAGCCTTAAGGACAATAAAGGTATGTGGATGGGGAATACCTCCATTCCGCTCAATAAGCATGTCAACGAAGGTCTCCGTTTCCGCAACAAGATGGCTTATGACCTTATTTCGGAGATTCCGCAGATGATGGGACTTCGCACAAAGTTTGTCCATCTTTATGTAAAGGATACAACGAAGGGTGGCAACAATGAATTTACCGATTACGGTATCTACACCTATGTTGAACAGCTGAACAAAAAGGCACTCAAGGTTCATGGACTTGATGCAAACGCTCATCTTTACAAGATAAATGTATTTGAGTTTTACAGATACGAAGATATAATCAAAATGAAGGAAGACTCGACATTCGACGAGGCGGCGTTTGAAGAACTTATAGAAACAAAGGGCAGCGATGACCATGGAAAGCTTATAAAAATGCTTGAGGAAGTAAACGATTTCTCAAAGCCTGTTGATGAAGTTCTTGATAAGTATTTTGATATCGAAAACTTAAGCTACTGGATGGCGTTCCATATTCTTACGGGAAATGCTGATACTCAGAGCCGAAATGTTTACATATACAGTCCGCTCAATCTTGATAAGTGGTACTTTATATCATGGGATAACGACGGTATGTTGAACAAAACCGAGTATTCCGAGATGAACAGAGTTTCTTATGCAGAGTGGGAAACGGGCGTCAGCAACTACTGGGGCAATGTTCTGTTCCAGAGAGCGCTCAAGAGCGAAAAATACAGAAAGGCGCTTGATGCTGCAATAGAAGATCTTAAAGCAAATTACCTTACAAAATCGAAAATAGACAGTATGTCAAAGCGATATGCCTCTATTGTAAAACCGTATGTCTATTCTTACCCCGACATTCTTCATCTTCCGCTTACATCTGCGCAGTATGACAGAGTTGTAGCGGGACTTTCGTCAGAGATTGATTTGAACTACAACCTCTATAAGGCGTCATTTGAAAAGCCGATGCCGTTTTTTATTGACGCACCGAGAAAAAAAGGTGATAAGCTTATAATCTCAAGCCAGAGTTCGTTTGATTTTGATGCTGAGCCGATTACTTATGACATACAGGTTGCAAGAGATTACGACTTCAGGAATCTCATACTTGATAAGCAGGATGTTCCGCTCCCGACTACTGAAATAGATATGCTTCCGCGAGGCCAGTACTTCGTAAGAGTAACGGCGACGAACAAGAGCGGATACACCCAGACCGCCTTTGACTATTACTATATCGACGGCGGAAAGAAATACGGTACAAAGTGCTTCTATATAGATGCAGACGGCAATGTCGTGGAGGATGCATATGAAGGCTGAGCGATACAGAAACGAGTGGAAGTATCTTATTGATACTGCTCAGAAAGAGGTAATATGCAGACGACTTTCACCGTATCTTACGCTTGATAAACATGCAAAAAACGGCGGATATATGATACGGAGTCTCTATTTTGACGATTATTACGATACTGCCTACGAAGAAAAGGAAGGCGGATTCCTGCAGCGAAAAAAATACCGCATCCGAATCTATAACTGTTCTGATTCAAGCATCAAGCTTGAGAGAAAGAAAAAGTACGGAAGCTATATATTCAAAGAAGCGGCATCGCTTACACGCGACGAGGTTTATAAGATTTTAGACGGAGATTACGGTTTCCTGCTGGAGAGTGACAAAAGTCTTTTGAATGAATTCTATTTTGAGTGTGTATCGAATGTTATGCGGCCGAGAGTAACAGTAGATTACGACCGCGAGCCATGGATAGCCGATGAGGGTACTGTAAGAATAACCTTTGATATGGATGTCCGCGCCGCAGTCGGAAGTTTCGACATATTTGATGCGACACTCCCGACGCTTCCTGTGCTTGAACCGGGGAAGTGCGTTATGGAGGTCAAGTTCACGGAGTTTCTTCCACAGGGTGTCCGTGAGATACTCCCAGACCGCGCCTCGGAGTTTACAGCAGTATCAAAATATGTTCTCTGCTATGAGAAGACCGAATATATGAATGCGTTCACAAAATACTGGTATGAAAATTGAGGAGAGATAAAAAATGAGTGTTCAGGATGTTATAAAAAAATCAATACTGGAGTCGGGTGCATTTGACGGATTAAGCCTTACAAATATTGCGCTTGGTCTTATAACCGCCATTATAATCGGTGCGGTTATATACCTGACTTATCAGAAGTTCTACACAGGTGTTATTTATTCAAAAAGCTTTGCTGTAACGCTTATCGGTATGACGATTATGACAGCGGTCATAACACTTGCAATCAGTACGAATGTCGTAATATCTCTTGGTATGGTCGGTGCTCTTTCGATCGTCCGCTTCAGAACTGCGGTAAAGGATCCGCTTGACCTTCTTTATCTTTTCTGGGCGATAACATCCGGTATCGCAGCGGGCGCAAATATGTACCTGCTCGTGCTTATTGCCGCTGTTGTTATGGTGCTCATAATAATAATCTTCAACAAGCACCAGCTCAAAGGAAGAATTTACATAGCGGTTATTCATTATGTTACAGATGAAGCAGGAGATAACATCATTCGCGCGTTTGGCAAGATGAAGTATTTCATTAAATCAAAAACTGTCAGAAAAGATGTTGTTGAGATGGCAGTTGAGGTTTACTGCAAGAATAACGATACATTCATTCTTGAGAAAATTCGGGCTGTTGAGGGTGTAGAGGATGTCACGCTCATTCAGTACAATGGTGAATATCACGGATAAATTTGAAACGAAAAAAGCACCGCTGTACGGCGGTGCTTTTTTGTGTTGTTTTTTAGTGAAAAATGTAGTATAATGTAGAAGTAAAGTTGTATTTGATTATAAATAAAGAAAGAAGATACAGAAAATGGCGATAACATACGAGAAAAGAAAACAAAGACAGAGTAATGTTTTGGGTACAGTTACAGCGGTATTTTTATTGTGTGTGATATTCTTGTCGATGGTGAGTTATTTTTATACAAAGGCCGAAAACGAGGCGTATGAGATGCTCCATATCCAGACGAAGCAGATTAAAGACGATCTCACACTGCAGATGATCTCTGACAGAGAAAATCTTATCACTATGGCAAACTTTGCCGCAAAGCTTTATGCTGATGGCGAAAGCTATGACCGCGTTTTTGAATCCTTTAAGCCTATAGGCCTTTTTTCGCGCATAGGTATTTTGACACCTGACAACATATTTGTTTCGCGCGGAAGACAATTCGACTTAAATGGCAAGCTTTCTTTTGAAGAGGAAAGCGCAAAGGGAAAGTACATAAGCGGAAGGGTACCGTCTATCATAACCGAAGGTGACGAAGTTGTCCGAAGTGCCGTTCCGATAAAGGTAAATGATGAGATTGTCGGTATATTGTACGGTATCATCGATACTGAGGTTATAAACAGAAGGTACAGCCTTATGGCAAAAGAGCTTGATGCTCAGCTTTTTGTTCATGACCTTGAAAATGGTGTCATTGTTATTGACTCGCTTCATGAAACTCTCGGAAATATAAACTTCCTCAGCGACCGTAAATATAACGATGGCTATTCCTATAAAGAGATGATGGAAAGCGATAAGGGGTTCACATCATTCGTTTCGGCGTATAACGGAGAGAATCTCTATGTTCATTATTCTACTATTGAGGATATTGGCTGGAAGATTACTCTTGCGAGATATGAATCGCAGGTATTTGCTGATACACATACTATATCAAAGGTCTTGTTGCTCACCTTCTTTGCAATGATTGTTGTGATGGCGTTGTATATAATGCTTATTCTGGCTGCCGAAAAACGCAGAAATGCTGTTACTGTCTGCTCGTCTGATGTAAGAAAGACTCTCCTTGAAATCAATCAGCAGCAAAACAATATAACCGAAGCACTCCGCAAGATTTGTTTGTTTGCGAAGTCACAGTCGGCTTTCTTCTTTGATACAGATGGCGAAGATTATCATTATATATTGTCGACGGAGGAGAGTAAGCTCTTAACGGGTGAGGACAGAAAGTATTTTATCGAAGAGTTGTTGCATCATTCTGCGCAGCTTCGGAAGATGAGCGGAACAACCGTGAATGTTATGCGCATTGTTCCGGATGAACATCTTTCAGAAACCAATAAACGCTTTTTCACATTCTTGAGATTTCACGGTATAAAAGAGGTTTCTTTTGCTGCCGTAACAAGTAAGGACAATCACATCTCTATTATTGGCGCAATCAACCCAACAAGGAGCAGAGATGCTTTGCTTCTTGCAGAAAACATTGCAGTTTGCTTCTCTATTGCGCTCTATAACAAAAAACATCTTAACCAGACAGAGCGTGCTGCAACGACAGACTCGCTCACGGGTGTTCTCAATCGCGTTGTTTATAAGCGGGATATTTGCGATTTTGACAGCGAAAAACCGTACAAGTTCTCCTGCGTTTATATTGATGTAAACGAGCTTCATCTTCGCAATAACAGATATGGCCATGCGGCAGGCGACGAAATGCTTGTATTTATTGCGAACACTTTGAAAGAGGTATTCTACGGCCACAATATATATCGCATGGGCGGCGATGAATTCCTTGTATTTGCAAAAGATACAGATTCGTCGGATATTCAGAAGGGAGTAGAGCTTCTTGTTGAACGATTAAAGCCGATGGATTATAATGTCGCAATCGGTACATCTTACAGAACGCAGAACACAGACACCGAAGAAATGGTAAGAGAGGCCGAGGTGAGAATGTATGAGGCAAAGGCTTCTTATTACCAGAACAAGGAAAACAAGAGTACGGTCAAAAACGAAGACAGCGGCTATGTCCAAACGAAGACCGGAATCCGTGAGATTGATACAATGATTTCTGTCGTGAAGGAACACTATAACGGAATCTACCGTGTTTCTCTTGACACAAATAAAGCTCACAGGATTCTTATGCCGGCATATCTTGGATACAATGAGAATGAAGATAAATTCTCTTCTCTTCTTGAGATGTATATAAATGATATGGTGCACCCTGATTTTCACAGATATGTTGAAAGTTTCCTGAATTATGATGCTATAAAAAAACAGCTTATTGAAGGGAATGCTCCGAGAATCACCTACAAGAAGGTCAATGGTGAAACCGTTATTCTTACTGTATATAAGCTTAATGATGAGGATGAACGCGCAAACGAAACCCTTTGGGTTTTTGCAAAAGATTAAATAATATTTGACAGAAAAACTTTAGTGTGATAAACTGATAGAAATTGAATATTTGGCAAACCCGGCGAAAGCCGGCGACGCAAAGCAAAGAGGCTAAGGTTTTATACTATGCCAGTCCAGCTGCAATAATAGTGGCCCATAAGCAGGGCTTTCTGTTGTTGCAGTTTTTTATTTGCGGTCGGGCTTGTTACATCATACAAGACCACGACGAATATAATGTCCTTGAAAGAGGGGAGATGTATCCGATGGATAAGATTCTGATAAGATTCGTGCTCATTCCGATATTGCTTGTTCTGATAGCTGTTTTGGTTGCGAAGATAAGGCAGGTGAAAAAGGAAAGCGAAGAAGATAAAGTAACAGATAGTGAAACAGGGATAGGAAATCTGCAGTTTTTCAAATACCATTTCAAATATACCATAGGAGATATTCTCAGAAGCACCTATTATGTTGCATATATTGTTCTGGATATCGCATCTTTGAGGGCTGATAGAAGCGGGATCTCGTTTGCAGATGCGCTCAAATACGCTGCATCTGTTTTGTCAGAGTGTACGGATGACGGAAGTTTTTCGGCAAGAATTACCGAAAACGGCTTTGCATTTGCTTTTCGGTCGGAAACAGAGGAAGAGGCTCAGAAGAGATTTAATGAGCTTATGAATAAGCTTAATGCTTTTGATGGCATAAGAGATAAAAGAGGAAAGCTTGCTTGTTATGCGGCGGTGTATCCGCTTTCGGAAGCTGACCGCAACTGCGAGCTCCTGCTCTTTAACCTGCGGAAAAATTGCAACAGAATCTTTGGTACAGAAAAGCAGGTTATATTTTGCGATAAAAATTCAATGAATTCTGTTCAGGAAGAAAAGCAGATTACGGAAAGCATCCTGAAAGGCTTTGAAAACAACGAATTCAAGATGTATCTGCAGTTCGTTGTCGATAATAAGACAAAGAAGATAGTATCTGCCGAAGCCCTTTCCAGATGGAACAGCGTGGATAAGGGACTGCAGAGCCCTGCTATGTATATCGAGAATATGGAAATGGTAGGGCTTATCAGCAAGCTTGATTTCTATATGTTTGAGCTTGTCTGCCGTCAGCTTGAAAAGTGGAAGGATACGGAATGCAAGGATATTTCGATTTCCTGCAACTTCACACGAATTACTCTGTCGGAAGAAAGCTTTGTTGATAACCTCACCGCAATCTCGAGTAAATACGAGTTTGACAACTCAAAGCTTGTTATAGAGATTACAGAAGACGCCATGGAGAAAGACAGAAATCTTGCAATGGAAAATGTTGCAAAATGCAAGGAGCTCGGCTTCAATGTTTATCTCGATGACCTTGGAAGCGGCTACACTTCGCTTATAAATCTTTGTGATTATCCGATAGATGTTGTAAAAATTGACCGTGATATTCTTCTTAAGACAGAAACGAAAAAGGGAAGGGACTTGTTCTTGGGAATTATAGCTCTTGCGCATAGTCTGAATATCAAGGTTATTTGTGAAGGTGTCGAAACCAAAGAGCAGAATGAGTTTGTATCAGAATCAGACTGTGACTATATTCAGGGGTGGTATTATTCAAAACCGCTTCCGCTTGAAGAATGTGAGCCGTTTATGGAAAGGTTCGATGCAAGATAAACGACGATAAATAACTGTAAATCCGGAACGAGAACAATCCGTTTTTTACATCGTTACCCTCAAGCTGTTACATACAAACAGCTTGAGGGTATTTGCTTTAGCGAGTGAGAGGAAATACGAAATAAATGAAATGAGTCTCCGGGGATAAAAGCCTCGGAGACTCTGTGTATCGGTATTAAAAAGCGTTGTACAAGCGGAAGATTGACATAAATGTTTGTTCTCTTGTATATGTTCCTTGCGGTGAAAACATATTGTTTCCGGTGCCACCCATAACTCTTTTTGCGTTTTTAGAGTCGATGCAAGCTGAAATGAAGTCGACACCTTGCTTCGCCCAAGAGGGGAGCGTGGCGGATTCTTTGAATGTTATCGGTGTGCTGTTGGGTTTCTCAAATCCCATAACTTTTGCAAGCCTCATAAGCATAACAGCGGCTTCCTGGCGGGAAATCGTTTTGTCGGGAGCGAACTTTCCGTTGCCGTATCCACCTACAATACCGAGTGCATTAACGATCAGAACATTCTCGTCTTTTGTATCGGTGAAAGCAGAAGAAACAATATTTTTGCCCTTCGACTCAATGAATTTTTCAGAACTCATTCCGGATTTGCTTTCTATGAACTTGACGATTACAGAACAGAATTCACGGCGTAGGATAGGTTTGTCGTAATTGCTTCTCAGGTTGATGGGAACAAGTCCGCTTGCTATGGCGTGAGTTACTTCAGGCTTGAAAGAAGATATTGCATCCAAAGCTTTATACACGGGTTCGTTATTGTCGTTGAGATTGAATACACTGAATCCGCCCAGGTTGTAGTCTTTGACTATATTTGCTCTTTGTGCAGCGGTTTTTCCGGTTTCCCAATATACTCTGTGCTTGTTTGAGGAGGAATCGGTGTATTCGAAATATGCGCCGGCCGCATTGTCAGCATTATCGTAAACAACCTGCGCGCCGGAGTTCTGATAAAGGGCGGTGGCTTCTGCATAGTTGATGTCTTTAGCTGTTCTGGCGGTCAGATTAAAATCTATTGCAAAAGTTCCGGTTCCTAAAAGAATTTTGCTTCGATCCATTTTAGCTGCTGCATATCTCAGACAACGCCCGATTCTGACGATGTTGCTGATGGGGCCGTGGGTTCCGCGATATGGGTAGCCGGTGTCGTTGAAGTCGTCGTAAAGAATGATGTGCACATAATCTGCGGACTTACCGATTTCTGAATAATCATAAATCGATGAACCCTCTTGTTTGTCTGTGAAATATGCACCGACGCTTACCATAAGAACTTTGTTCTGTTTATGGAGTGCTTCAGAGAGGCGTCTTACAAATGTGGAATAATTGTTTCTCATATTACTGAATGCCGGGTCTGAGATTTCGATTCCTAAATTAACGCCGTCCAAATCGTATTGTTTAACAGCAGCCATTATTTCTTTTATAGCGGTCTGCATATTCCCCTCACTTTCAAGCATCTCCTTTGTTGTCGAAGCGGGGAAGCCGTTACCTAATGCGTTGCATACTCCAAGTAAGGCAAGCTTTCCGTTTTCTTTGCAGAACTGTATTGCATCCAGTTGAGGGTCTTTTTTGGAATTTTCATTGGAATTCTCTATATAACAACCAAGAAAACGATTGTTGTCAGTAACGCTTTCACCGTTTATATAAGACGAGAAGAAGGTGACCATAGTTATGTATTCGCTTGCCTGCTTTAACTTGTTCAGTTGTTCTTTTTTTTGTTGAGTGTCCCAATAGCAGTCAATAAAATATGCGTTCAGTTCCCGCATGGAGTTTGCGTTTCCTGCTATGGTAGGTTTGATCGGTGGAAGTGTAGTCGGAATTTCATATTTCCGTGCATCGCGGCGCAGTATTTTTACGGAAACGTCCATTCCGGGTTTGTAAGGAATCAAACCGTAATCAACAGCAGCGCATAAATACAATATATCGTCTGCCGAGAGGTTTTGTGTACCGGAGAAAGTGTAGAGATTGTTAGCGTCGTATGAGTATTTACCTTTTGAGCGCACCATAAACTGGGCTGCAAAAGCGAGTGTAACCGGGTCGTTCCACGATATGCGCTCGGGGTCAAAGACTTTTTTGTTGGCCTCTGCTTGAACATATTTCCCGCACCAGGCAGAGGGCGATTTTCCGTTTTTGTCAACTACGGTAACGTTTTCTGCGCCTGCGCCATAATAGGAATATGTATGTGTTAAAGCGATAAATTCTTCGATTGTCATAACGCGGTTAGGTTCATTGTTCAGATTAAAATGTGAGTCAGGATAGTTTTTGAGAAAGGCACTCATGTTCCAGGCGTTCTGAGCATATGCTGAGGGTAAAAGGGAAGGCAGCATAAAAAACATCATAATAAGGCTTATTATTCTGAGTGAATTGCGGGATGAGTGTGTTTTGTTTTTCATATCAGTGTATCAGTCCTTTTACAGTTGTCATTTTATCAGCGACAAAAGGGTTTTATATCATCTTTGGTATAAAGTGTATGACAGAAAAATTCTTTTGTAACTTTTGTGATTATTATAGCAAAAAAAACGTTCACAATCAATAGATCAGGAACAGTTTCTGAATTTGCTGTGAAAACAAAAATGTCGCCATAGATTTTGGCACATAACTGCGTTGAAAAATCTCCCAACCCGTCAGGGTTGAGAGATTTTTCCCTTGTTCTGCACTCAAACTTATGATTTCAGGGTGCGAAGCAGTTTAGGATCAGATGTTTTTTGTCTTAGAGAAATTTAAAAATACGGACATACCGGCGTATGTCCGTATTTTTTTTTGTGCACTATAAGCGGAAAATAGCAAGTCAAAACCGAATTCTCCCTAAGAAGCCACGCCGTACGTGGGACTGTTTTTATGCCTGCAGAGACGCTTTCGTGATTTTTTTGATAAACTGTCTGTTATCGGCAAATGCATCTGCAAATTGCTCGCATCCATCCAAAAAAAGAATATGGGTAGGACGGAAGAAGTCAATATGTAAAGTGAGAAGTTTCTGACAAAGTGGGAGCTGATGCTTCTGCAGTTGCTTGTTTGTTGATTTGTTTTCGGGAGATTCAAAAACGAACGGATTATACCAAAGAATATGCTCATGCCACTTATTGTTGAGTGCAGAAGTGGGTTTGAGTTTTTCTATAATCCGTCCGGGATATTCGGGAACGTGGTTTTGGTCAATGCTACAATGCGCTATGTAATTTGTATAGCAAATAAAATCTCCTGCGGAGCGGGAAAATTCTTCGGCAGTTTTCGATGTAAGTTTTGTCTGCTTTATTTTGTGTTCACCGATAACCATAAGTCGTACTGCGGGCTCAATATACCGCATCGCCTCTTCGTCATTTGCGGGATAATCTTCGCCCTCAAACGGAGTGAGTCGGGAGATTTGGATATGTTCGTTATAGTAGCTTCCCATAACGGGGAAGGTGTATGTAAGAGTTTCTGCGGGAAACTCTTTTTTTACCATGCGAAAAAGCTCTCTGTATGCTTCTGCCATCTCATAAGGCATCTGTCGATGTTGTGGTCCTGAAATATTCATTCTGCTACACCTCCCATATACAATTATACACGAACCCCCTGTGCAAATGTCTGCACAGGGGTGCTTTATTTGTGAATAGGTGACGATCCCGATATATCCTTTTGCGAGATGACACTACCTGTTTGCGGAAGAGTGTACCACTCTTCGTTCGTTTTGTACGAAAGACAGGTCAGGTATTTATCAAACATATCGCAGGTTACTTCGGCACGGATGTCCGAGAAATCCTTGGTTGCATATGCCTGCATTTCTTTTGTGTTGCAGAAAACGAGAAAGACGGAATCGAAGTTGTTGAAGAGGAATACTTCTCCTTCTGCGTATGATGCGAGGTGTTCAACAACATGTGCCTCACATGTAAATAGCTTTTTGTTTGTCCGTTCATGCACAAGGGTTATCAAATCTTGGTCCTCGTAAAGGCAGATGAGAAAACCTGCTTTGATATGTATCGTGGTGTATTCTTCAGAGATTTCGTGTGTTTCGTTATGGTAGTATTTTATATAGTCACAATCATCGGAATATTGCCATATAAATGCCCATTCTTCATTGCGTTCTGTTTTGTATTTGCAGGGCAGCAATTCACAAAATTCAGCTTTAGTGTAAAGTCCATCTGTTGTAATGCGAACTCTGCCGAGCCCGCATTTGCCATTTTGATACAATTGGAAATCACAAAAATCTTCTCCGTAATTTCCGATAATGCATATGTTGTCGTATTTACATTGACATACAGTCAAGGTGTTCTCGGAAATGTCTTTTGAGTCCTTGTTGAGTGCTTCTCGGATAAGAAGAATTCCGAATTTGCCGCCCTTTGAAACAATGGCAAGTTTTTCGGTCAGAGAAAACTTGAATTCATTATAAATGTGTCCGCCGCCGGTTACATCGTCATATCCGTCTTTATTTATTCTCAGAAGAGTTTTTTCTCCGGTGCAAAACTTTCTGTAAGTCCTCATCAATCTCGCTCCTTATCCATTCGGGTTTTATGACTTCCATATAGGGCAGATACTGCAACGCAAAGAACTTGATTCCGGTTGAGGGAGCTGTGAAGCTTACCGATATTTTTTCCTCGTCAAGCTTTGTGATGGAAATATCCGTTCCGAATTTGTCGATAACTTCATCAATCATCCACTTATCACAATGGAGAACAATTCTCTCAGGTTCACTCGCAAATGCATAAGTTGCATTGCGAAAATCGGAGAGATCACTCGTTTTCTTATCAATCTTAGTTTCGAGTATCTTTATATCGCACATTCTGTCAATTCGGTAAAAACTTGTGTTATCGTGTCCGACGTAGTTGCAGATAAGGTAATAATGTTCATTTGTGTATATAAGTTCATAAGGGTTTACTACATAAGGTTTTTCGCGGCGTGGATGCTGTTTTTTATCCAAGTCGTATTGCAGGTATGTAAAGCTTACTTGTTTGCCTGTGTCGATTGCCTCGTCGAGACACTCAATGTTGAGAAATACCTGACGGTTATCCGTCTTCTTCTCGCTTTTTGCGATTGTCAGGTGCTTAAAGCTCTTTCGCTGATGAACACTGAGTTGTTTTTGTAATTTTCCGACAAGTTCGTCCGTCTGCTTCGGAGAGATAAAAGGAAATGAATACACTGCATCGCTGAGAAGGTGAATTTCTGATTTCTCAAATTCACGGCTACGCAGATAGTATCCGATTCCGTTTTCTTCATATGTAGAAATATCGTGTCCAAGTTCGGTGAGCAGGGATATTGCGCTGTAAACAGTTCTTCTGTCCGGGGTGATTCCGTAGAGAAGATTCATTTTAGGTATAATCTCGCGCATGGGGAGGATGTGTTCCTCGTCTGAAAATTCACGCAGAATTTCGAGAAGACAAATGGCATTTGCACGGTCTGTAAGCATAATAATCGCTCCTTTCGATTTCTATTATATCATAGCATATGTACAGATTTTTGTACAGCTAAATATGATATTTATATATATGCCAAATTAAAAATGAAGGGGTGGAATGATATGAAAAAAACATTGGAAAACGTAGTTGAAGAATTAGCTCAAAAGTATGACAATGCAGTTTTTTTAGTTGATGGCGATAGTATGAAGGGGGACCTTTGTCGAATAAAGGGTTTGGATCAAACAAAGGTCATTTACCTTTACGATTATATGGCGGTAGGATCGGCTACTCCGGAAATACTGTCCGAAGAATTTATAAGGATGAGGGCAGATGCGTTAAGTGGTGCACTGTATGGTGAATATACTGTCGAGGAGTATGAGCGTGAAAATGCATCTGAATTGCGAAAACTTTTAGAAATGAAAGGGGCAGAAATAATTCTTCTACAGTATGATTGTTATGTTTCTCAAATTTGGCAACTTACGATGCAGGCGTATATTGAACAAGAAAAATTGGCGAAAGAAATAACTCGTGTCATAGTTTGTGAAGGGAATCACAGTTTCTTGGCTAAGGAAATCAAAGTGATTGATGTTTTCGGTTCACACAGTGCATATTGCGAGTTGGTTTGCAATCATAAAACAATTGACTTGTCTCGCTACTTGATAGATAAAAAAACGGTAGAATACTATTTGGACATAAACTCCGAAGTCGGAAACTTGACAAAATATATCTGCGAAGTTTCATCAGGTTTTGAAGATCCTTATACTGCGTGCGGAATGTTTTTGCATGATTTTCAAGAAGGCGGACTGGGTGACCGTGAGTTTTTGCAAATAGCATATAAAACGCTTTCTGAAAAACCGGAACATCAGGATGTAATCAAAAAATGGAACAAAGAAAGAAAAAGAAGAAATTTGTCTTGAATCATACGTTAAAAAGTGAAAGGAGAAGAATATGAATAATAACAAAATCGGACCTGCGCTTTTCTTTTTTGTAGAAGGTGGGCTTTTGTTTCACTCTTGTTCGCTTGCGGATGCGGAGGAGTATGGGGATTTTAAAAACTATCCATACAGCCATAACCTCATCTGGCAGAAGAACTATGCAAAGGAATTCGGTGTTGATTTTGACTACTTCCCCAGAGGTCGCGTGGTTTACCGAAAGAGCGATGATACATATCTTATCTATTACGACAGATGCATGGAGCGAGATATAGACAGGGTAACAGATGTGTATAAAGACAAAAAATATATCCTTTCATATGATGAACACTACCAGTGCCATATGTG
Organism: Eubacteriales bacterium; assembly: GCA_045636865.1. Classification (GTDB taxonomy): domain Bacteria; phylum Bacillota; class Clostridia; order Oscillospirales; family JAAYXM01; genus SIG480. Next base: position 31,773 of record JAZTYJ010000025.1, on the reverse strand, counting down.
TAACGAGGGATATGTTGTGTGATATGCTTTTCTTGAAAAAAACAGCAGGTGTGATATAATTAAAATGAAATAGTTGCGAAAGGAAGATGATTGTGTTTAAGGAATATTTGAAGCAGCACAGAGAGATTATCACAGATAACAATCCGAATAACGGAATATGTTTCGATGGGGTAGTAAGCGAGCACTTCTTTTCGCGGGATAAAAGATTGATGCTCTTGCTGAAAGAGACAAATGGAAACGACAATAATGGTGATAGAAACGATGTTCTGACTGATTGGAATTATATGGATTGGGTTTATAAGCAGGCTCTGCAGGAAGAACCTCTTTATCGTTCTGTTTACAGGAATATAGCCATGTGGTCGAGAATGTTCAATATATGTATTGATGAAAAAAGAATGCCGGAAGTAGTTGAGTTAATCGACGAAAACGGAATAATAGTTGACGATAAATTGTGTGGATCGCTGCTGAATGTATCGATTGTTAATCTCAAAAAGAGTTGGGGCACAGAAAGTACTGACTGGAATGAGATGGATAAATATCTTGATAATAGTCAGCGCAGAGAGATATTGAAGCATCAGTTGAGTGAGTTGAAACCGACATTGGTATTGTGTGGAGGAACATTCGATTTTGCAAAGAAAGTATTTGTAAACGATGCTGAAGAAAAGATAAAGAACGGTGTTCGCTTTTTTGAAAGAGAATCAACGATTTTTGCGAATTCCTATCATCCGTCAAGACCGGGTTGGAGCAGAGAGGATAGTTTTAATCACGCAAATAACATATTTAAAACTTTTTTGCTTGATGATTAAAGAGAGGGAATAAGAGGATGAATACTTACGAACAGATAATAAACGAGTTGCTTGATGATTATAGAAAAATACAGCAGGCTGGACTTCCAAAATGGGCAGTTCATAAAATACGCGAGGGCAAAAGAAGTGAAATGGTTGTGCCGACAATTCCGTTTGTAGGCAAGTATTATGCTGAACAAGAAAAGAGAATCCTTGTTTATGCGAGTGCAGAGGTTCTGACTGATTATTGTTGTGGTGAGGAAACCAATCGTCCGTGGCTGGATGATGACACACAGGCGGAGAATCGACACCGCAAATGTTTTGAAGAGTCCTTTTTGAATGCAACACCGTTCTTTCCGAATGTTCACATAACTCCGATGAACAGAGGAAGCCTGGCAACTGCGGTTATGTATCTTGCTGGAATTATAAGAGGAGAGACTGTGGATGAACCTCGTGCGTTTTATGAAACAATCGCATTTGGTAATTACGGGAAATTCAGTATAGAAACTGAATACCAGCGCATAGTCAGGGAAAATCCAAACCTATCCGACAGAGAAGCACTGAAAAAAGAAAAGAAAAACATAAATAAAGACTACGCAGGCAATATTAGTTTTCTGAGTGATTCTCATGAATATATCCGTTCTGATATTGAACGTTTAAAGCCTGATTATATTATTATGCCAAGTGTCAACGATAAAGCTTTCTTGAATTCAATTCTTAATTCTTCCACAAAGAAAATAGAGACAATAGAAATATATCAGATGGGTTCACGAACGATACATAGTATGGGCGCAGAAGGAAGACTTAATCGCGATAATAAATACAAAGCGAGAGATATCGAAAGTTTGCCTGACATAATTCAAAAGGCATATGCCAATATATCGGGCGTCAGTCTTGATAAATACCAGTATGTATTTGACCACCTGGATCAAAGATTACAAGAAAGTGGTTTTGTTAGATAAATGTATTTTGATACTGAAAAACACATTTGTTATACAATCGTTATACAAACTCCGCTAACTGCACAACTTCAGAATAAAACAAGAACCCCTGTAACCGTTGCGGTTACAGGGGTTTTAGTTTGGAGCTGTTAGGCGGATTTGAACCGCCGACCTCATCCTTACCAAGGATGCGCTCTACCTACTGAGCTATAACAGCAAAAAAATGGCGACCCGGATGGGGCTCGAACCCACGACCTCTAGCGTGACAGGCTAGCGTTCTAACCAACTGAACTACCGGGCCAGAATTTGTACCTTTGATATTATACAGATTACGGGGTGAAAAGTCAATAGAAAAGAAATAAAAAATTAACTTACGGGTAGCACAATCTGAAATAAAAGGAGAGTTTTCAAAATATAATTCTATATCATTTGTGCGGTGGTGGTTAGGTTGCGCCTTGAAATAAAACCGAGGAGAAGACGTAGAAAGAAGATAATCAAAAAATGGGCATTGCTCATTCCTGTTATTCCGTTATTTTTTATTTTACTCTTTCTCTCTTTCGGGAAAATGTCGACAATGTTGCGCGAGGTTGCACAGTCGGAGCTTGACAGCATTGCATACGACATAATCGGAGAGGTGGCAGAGCGCGAGATTATGAAAGATGATTATGACGACATAGTCAAAATTGAGCGCGATGACAGCGGGAGGATAACTTCAATAACCGGTGATACAAAGAAACTCAATCTCTTAAAGCTACGGATTTCAAACGAGCTGTCACAGATTATGCTCAAGAGAACGGACGATGTGGTTTCGGTTCCTCTCGGAAGCCTTACGGGGATAGATTTTCTCACGGGCAGAGGACCGAAAATCAATGTTCACGTGTACTGGGTTTCGGGAGTTGACAGTGAGGTTTTAACTTCCTTTACCGAGGCGGGGATAAATCAGACAAACTACCGCGTACTTATAAATTTTAAAGTTCAGGTGGGGATGATGTTTGCAGGGCGAGAAATAGGAACGTTTGTTGATACGGACATATGCATCGCGGAAACGGTCATAGTTGGAGAGATACCAAAGTTTTTAAGTGAGAAGTGATAAAAAGTCTTTTAAATCCGATTTATATTTGATATACTATTATTAAATATGAATCGGATGGTTTTTACTATGGAGAGTTTAAAGAGAGAGCTTGATGCTCTTAAGGCGGAACTTTCGGAGCATAACAGACGATACTATATCGAGGATGCTCCGAGTATCTCGGACTATGAGTATGATATGCTCATGCGAAGGCTTAAGGAAATAGAGAGAGAGCACCCCGAGCTTGTTACGGAGGACTCTCCGACACAGCGCGTGGGCGGAGCTGCAGCAACCGCGTTTGCGCCGGTTGTTCACGAGGTGCAGATGGACAGTCTTCAGGATCTCTTTTCAAAGGAGGAGATTCTGGAGTTTGACAACCGTGTCCGTCAGGTTGCGCCGGATGCGGAATACGCTGTTGAGCTCAAGATTGACGGTCTTTCCGTTTCGGTTGAATACAGAGACGGCGTGTTTTACCGTGGTGTAACCCGTGGCGACGGCATAACGGGTGAGGATGTAACTCATAACATAAAAACTCTCAAAAACCTGCCGATGAAGATATACGGTGCACCTTCGCGTCTTGTAGTCAGAGGTGAGGTGTATATGCCGAGAGAGACGTTCTGTCGCATAAACGAAGAGCGCGAAGCTGCAGGCGAGCCGCTTCTTGCAAACCCCAGAAACGCGGCGGCGGGATCACTTCGTCAGCTTGATCCGAAAATTGCGGCGGAGCGAGGTCTTGAAATAATCATATTCAACATACAGCTTGCCGACGGAAAAGAGTTTGAAACTCACGAAGAATCACTCTTGTATCTGAAATCTCTCGGGCTTCCGGTAAGTCCGTATTTCAACATATTCAAATCGGCAGAAGATGCATTTTCTGAGGTTGTGCGCCTTGGGGATGCGCGAGATGAACTTCCGTTTCAGATAGACGGTGCGGTTTTAAAGGTCAACGACCTTTCGATGCGCGAAAGCCTCGGCAGGACTACAAAGTTTCCAAAATGGGCGGCGGCGTATAAATATCCGCCCGAGCAGAAGAGAACAAAGCTTCTTGATATCGTCCTGCAGGTCGGAAGAACAGGCGTTCTCACACCTAATGCGGTGCTTGAACCTGTCCATATTTCAGGTGTCACGGTCAGCCGTGCAACGCTTCACAACCGCGATTTTATAAAAGAGCGCGACATAAGAATCGGAGACACGGTCATCGTGCAGAAAGCAGGCGATATTATCCCCGAAATTGTTTCGGTTGTTCCGGAATTTCGTGAAGCCGGAGCGGTTCCGTTTGAGATGCCGGAGGTTTGCCCCGTGTGCGGCTCTCCTGCATTTTCGGAAGAGGGTGAGGCGGCGGTTCGGTGCGTAAACTCTGACTGTCCCGCACAAAGGCTCCGCAACGTCATCCACTTTGCATCGCGCGATGCTATGGATATCGACGGTATGGGTCCTGCAGTTATTGAGCAGCTCATTGAAAATGGACTTATCTCCGATGCGGCGGACATTTATTTCCTCGATGCAGAGCAGATAGCCGGAATCGACAGAATGGGGCGAAAATCTGCAGAGAATCTTGTTGCGGCGATAAATAAAAGTAAGGAAAACGACCTTTCGCGTCTTATCTTTGCGCTTGGAATACGCCATGTCGGGCAGAAGGCGGGAAAGGTGCTAGCACAAAGCTTCGGAACGCTTGATGCGCTTTTTGCGGCAGAGAAGGAAAAACTCTGCGAGATTTACGATGTCGGTGCGGCTGTTGCAAACAGCATCGAAAAGTGGTATCAGCTTCCGACGTCAAAGGAGTTTATTGAAAAGCTTAAAAGAGCAGGAGTCAATATGACATCTCTCGTAGAGCGCGGAGACGCGTTTGCAGGAAAAACGTTTGTGCTCACAGGTGCGCTCACACGCTTTACCCGATCTGAAGCAGAGGAGAGGATAGAAAACCTCGGAGGACGCGCATCGTCATCGGTATCAAAGAAGACGTCCTATGTCGTAGCGGGAGAGAGCGCGGGCTCAAAGCTCACAAAGGCAAAGTCGCTCGGAATCCCCGTGCTTACGGAGGATGAGTTTTTAAAAATGCTCGAAGAAGCAGAAGGGTAAGGAGAGAAAGATATGAATTTTAAAACGGATTTTCTCGCGGAGGATTACAGCGGTCTCTGTTGGTTTCAGGCAAAGGCGATATCGCGCTTTCTCGGGGTTTGCATATCCCTTGCGATAGGCCTTTCGCTCGGAAGTGCCGTTTCGGGACTTCTCGGAGTTATTATAGGCATCGTTATTGCAATTGCGATATATCCGCTTGTCTGGTTTATTCAGAAGAAAAGTGTTAAAAGGCGTGCGGACAGACGCTTTGCTGCATTCGGAGCATCAAGCGAGCTTGATCTCACGGTTAATGACGACGAAATACTGCAGATATCAAATTCGGGAGAAACGCGTCTTCCGTGGTCGGATGTTTATGCCGTGAGAGAATCGGAGGAGAGCTACTATGTTTTCCTCACAAAACGCAAGGCGTTTTATTTCCCCAAGCGAAGCTTTGAGTCAGACGATGCAAAGGCGGAGTTTTTGGGATATGTAAGAAAACACGTTTCACCGGACAAGATTAAACTCAAAAAGTAAAAGGAGAGAGAAAGATGATTATTAAAAAAGAAAACATAAACAAGGTTGCAGAGAATAACTCAAAAGGTGCGCCCGCATTTTACAAATCAAACCTTGCGGCATTTTCAGAGCAGAATGAAAAGATAAGAATGTACGGCTTTATTGAGCTTTTGCCGGGGGAAGAGGTTCCGTATCACATCCACGAGGGTGAGAGCGAAATGTATTACATACTCTCGGGCAGCGGCGTTTATAACGATAACGGTGAAGAAATCGAAATTCTTCCGGGAAGCATAACAATGACTCCGTCGGGAAGCGGTCACGGCCTTAAGAACACGGGCGAGGAAAACCTGAACTTTATGGCTCTCATTCTTCTTGATTAAGGCGATGTATCCTGTGGAAAAAGAAAGAAAAATCCGACCTGTTGCGTACATAAGAACGGACTTTTCCGAAAAGTTCGGAATCCCGAGGCAGAGCGGACTTGTGCCGGAACTTTTGGGGAAAATCGTTTTCGAAGAAGAGTACAGATGCGAGGAGGCTCTGCGTGAGATAGAGGGATTTTCGCATCTCTGGCTGATATTCGATTTTTCAAAAGCACACAGAGACGAGTGGTCACCGACAGTTCGTCCGCCGAGATTCGGAGGGAATCGTCGCATCGGTGTTTTTGCAAGCCGATCGCCGTTTCGCCCGAACAGTCTCGGACTTTCATCTGTGCGCCTTGAGGGTGTTGAAGCGACGGAGAAAGACGGCACCGTATTGATTGTAAGCGGTGCAGACCTTCTTGATATGACACCGATATACGATATAAAACCGTATGTTCCGTATGCCGATTGTCATGCGGATGCGGCAGGCGGATACACCGAAACTGTTGAAAAGAAAGTTCTTGCGGTGGATTTTCCGGAGGAACTTTTAAAAGCTGTTCCTGGCGACAAGCGAAAAGCTCTTGTCGGATGTCTTTCGCAGGACCCTCGTCCGTCGTATCAGGAGGATGAGGCGCGCGTATACGGTATGTCATTTGCGGGGCTTGATGTCCGCTTCAGAGTGTGCGGAGATGTGCTTTGTGTTGTTAGCGTTGAAGAAAAGGAGAAGAGATAAATGGGCGAAGTTATAAGAGAAATAATGATTCCGCTTTTCGGAACCGTTCTTGGTTCTGCGTGTGTTTTCTTTGTAAAGGGAAATCTCAACAGCTTGATAAAACGCGCTCTTATGGGGTTTGCGGCGGGAGTTATGGTCGCGGCATCCGTCTGGAGCCTTATAATTCCGTCGTTTGAACAGTCGGAAGGACTCGGCTCGTTTTCGTTCGTGCCGGCAACTGTCGGTTTCTGGCTCGGCGTCTTGTTTTTGCTTTTGCTTGATAAGATTATACCGCACATCCACGGAAGCGAAGGTGAGTGCGAGGGTATAAAGTCAAATTTCAAAAGGTCTTCGATGCTCGCTCTTGCGGTTGCGCTTCATAACCTGCCGGAAGGTATGGCGGTCGGCGCCGTGCTTGCAGGAGTTGTTCACGGCGAAGCTTCGGTTTCCGGCGCAGGTGCACTTGCACTATCAATAGGAATAGCGATTCAGAATTTTCCCGAGGGCGCGATAATATCCTTACCGCTTAAAAACGAAGGAATGAGTCGAAAAAAATCGTTTTTATACGGTTTTGCATCAGGTGTTGTAGAGCCGATTGGCGCACTTTTAACCGTTGTTGCGGCAGGACTTGTCCTTCCGTTACTTCCGTATTTCTTAAGCTTTGCGGCAGGTGCGATGTTGTATGTTGTCGTTGAAGAGCTTATCCCAGAAATGTCGGAGGGTGAACACTCAAACATCGGAACGATTATGTTTGCTGTCGGTTTTTCGCTTATGATGATCCTCGACGTTGTGCTCGGATAATAAATAAAAACGGATTTTTTTGCAAAAAAGTGTTGCATTATGCAAAATGTTGTGCTATACTTACGATAATTTAATATTGCCCTGTGAAACTTTCAGAATCGAAAGAAACTGAAAGGGGAGGGAACTCTGGAGAATCTCTTAAATGGGTGCCGAAGGTGTAAGGCGAATTTTCGCTGAATCTCTCAGGCAAAAGAACAGAGAAAAGCACAACACTTTTAAAAAGGTGTCATGTTGTGCGTTTTCAGAGTTATCGCAGGCGATAACTTTTTTTATTTTTTAGGAGGAAAAATTATGCAGGCATTTCTTGACTCACTTCTCGCAATGGTCCAGACAGCCAACGGCTTTCTCGCGGACTACATTCTCATCGTGCTCCTCGTTGGAGTAGGTCTCTTCTTCACATTCAAAACACGTTTCGTTCAGATTCGTTGCTTTGGTGAAGGTATGAAGAGTGTTTTTGGAAACATTAAGCTCTTTGGTAAGAGTGACGGTGCAGGTCTTACCTCATTCCAGGCTCTTGCAACTGCTGTTGCAGCACAGGTAGGTACAGGTAACATCGTTGGTGCATCAGGCGCTATCCTCGTCGGTGGTCCAGGTGCTATCTTCTGGATGTGGATCATCGCATTCCTCGGTATGGCAACAATCTACGCTGAAGCAGTTCTCGCTCAGGAGACAAAAGAGGTTGATGCAAACGGCGAAATCCACGGCGGTCCGGTTTACTACATCAAAAAAGCGTTCCCGAACGGCTTCGGAACATTCCTTGCAGTATTCTTTGCTCTTGCAATCACAGTTGCTCTTGGCTTCTTTGGTTCAATGGTTCAGTCAAACTCAATCGCAGAGGCCGCTTGCAGCGCTGTAAATGTTGACTACACACAGTGGGGCTGGATTATCGGTATTGTTATTGCAGTTGTTTCTGCATTCATCTTCATCGGTGGCATCAAGAGAATCGCATCAGTTACAGAAAAGCTCGTTCCGATTATGGCAGTTCTCTTCCTTCTCGGTGGTCTTGTAGTTATTATTGCAAGAATCCAGTACATCCCGGCAACATTTGCGGCAATCTTCAAGTATGCATTCAAGCCGGATGCTATTCTCGGTGCAACTATTGGTGTTGCTCTCAAGACTGCCATCAGCCAGGGTGCAAAGCGCGGGCTCTTCTCAAATGAAGCAGGTATGGGTTCAACTCCGCATGCTCACGCGATGGCAGATGTCAAGAAGCCGCACGACCAGGGTGTTGTTGCTATGGTAGGCGTGTTTGTAGACACATTCGTTGTTCTCACAATGACAGCTCTTGTTGTCATCTCAACTCTCTACGTTGGTGAGGGCGGTCTTCTCTCAAGCGCAAATTATCTGGATGCAATTTCTGCAAACGGAATCGCAAAGACAAATGCTATGCAGATGGCTATGGGAAGCGTTTTCGGCACAGGTTTTGGTAGTGCGTTTGTTGCGATATGCCTTCTCTTCTTTGCATACTCAACAATTATCGGCTGGAACTTCTTTGGTAAGATCAATGTTCAGTATCTTTTCAAGAACAGCAAGGTTGCAGTTGTCATCTATTCAGTAATTGCAATCGTGTTCATCTTCCTCGGAACACTTCTTTCAAACGACCTCGTCTGGGAGCTCACAGACTTCTTCAACTACCTTATGGTTATCCCGAACGTTCTTGCACTCGTCGCTCTCTCAAAGCTCGTTAAGAAATCATCAGATTCAAATAAGGATAAGTAATTAAAATCCCGAACTCCGAAGCTCGGAGTTCGGGATTTTTAAATTTTACTATTGGCAAAAGTTTCTTTTTGTGATATACTGATTTTTATATGAAAAATATGAAAAGGGGTTTGATTAAAGAATGGATATTTTAGCATTTGCATTGTACTTTGTAGCAATGGTTGCTATAGGTGTTTGGTTCTTCTTCAAGTCAAAGAGTGAAACAGAAAAGGATTACTTCCTCGGCGGCAGATCAATGGGTCCGTGGGTAACCGCTATGAGTGCTCAAGCATCGGATATGAGCGCATGGCTTTTGATGGGTCTTCCCGGAAGCATTCTGGCATTCGGTTTCGGTCAGGCCTGGATTGGTATCGGTCTTGCAATAGGTACTGCTGCAAACTGGATTATCGTGGCAAAGAGACTCCGTAAGTTCTCAAAGGCATCAGGAGATGCTATCACGCTTCCACAGTATCTTTCAAATCGTTTTCTTTCAAAGAGCCATACTTTGAGCATCATCTGTGCAGTAGTATTTTTGGTTTGCTTTACGATCTACGTTGCATCAGCATTCGTTGCAGGTTCAGACGTCTTCACAACGCTTGTTCCCGCTCTCTCAAAGTCAACTGCGATGATCATTTTTGCAGTAATCGTTCTTGCATACACATTCCTCGGCGGATTCAAGGCAGTTTGCTGGACGGACTTCTTCCAGGGACTTCTTATGCTTGCGGCACTACTTATCGTGCCTATTGTCATAGGTTTTGCAAAAGATCTTGATCCTGCAGCGCTTACGACGATTTATCACGGTCCGAACGGCGAAGAGTTTGAGTTTGTCGCAAGCTTTATGAACGCAAGCTGGAAGGATATTGTTTCAGGTCTTGGCTGGGGTCTTGGTTATTTCGGTATGCCGCATATCATCGTAAGATTTATGGCAATCGAAAAGCCGTCAATGGTAAAAAAATCAGCAACGGTTGCAATTATCTGGGTTATTCTTTCACTCGGCGCAGCAGTTGTAATTGCGTATCTCGGCAGAATGTTTGTATATTCAAACGGCACAGACCTTTCAAAGGTATTGCTTGAAAACGGTCAGCAGTCATTGATATTTGTCGAGCTTGCCCGTGATGTATTCCCGGCATTTATCGCAGGACTTTTGCTTGCTGCAATTATCGCGGCATCAATGTCAACTGCCGACTCACAGCTTCTTGTTGCGGCATCTTCATTTGCAAGCGACCTCTATAAGCCGATTATCAGAAAGAACGCATCAAACAAGGAAATGCTCTGGGTAAGCCGCTTTATAGTTATTGTTATCGCAGTTGTTGCATACTTTATCGCAAGCAGCGAAGGTGATGCGGCACAGGCTATTATGGACCTCGTTTCAAACGCATGGGGTATCTTCGGCGCGGCATTCGGTCCTGCAGTTTTGTTCTCACTTTTCTGGAAACGCTTTACATACAAGGGTGCGGTTGCAGGTATCGTAGTCGGTGCTTTGGTTGATATGCTCTGGTTGTGGCTCCCGATTAACGGTGCAACACTCACAGCAGCAACAGGAATCTATGAGATTATACCGGGCTTTATAATCGGTGCAATTGCGGCGGTAGTTGTAACACTTATCGACAAAAAGCCGTCAGCTGAAGTTTTGGCAATTTTTGAAAATGCAACAAACAACGAAATAGACGACTAATAAAAACAAACAAGACTTTTTCGGAAATTCTTTCTGAAAAAGTCTTGACTTTTATATTCTACTGTGGTAAAATTCCATTATTGTAAACGCAGTGATGCGGAATAGTATGCAAAATTCTTTCGCCTCGAGAGAGATGTCGGGTGGTGCGAGACATCGGGGAAGACTTGCAGAACTCACCGTTGAGCGGCTGCCGTGAACTTGCAGTAGGGGCAGACGGGCACTCCCGTAACAGAGTTAAGATGTGTTGGCATCCAAAGTGCATCCGTAAGGGTGAAAAAGAGTGGTACCGCGGAAACAGTTTTGAACTTAACGTTTTCGTCTCTTTGAATCGACAATGAGACGAAAGCGTTTTTTTGTTGGTTTGATAAAATTTTGCAGATATAAATTTGAAAGGGGCTTTCAAAATGAAAAAAATCTACATTTCTGACATCACTTTAAAGGAGCTTGCGCAGAGCCGCGAGGTAGCTTTGCTTTTCCGTGAGAAAACTGCAATTGCTTCTGCTGCAAATGCTCTCGGCGCAGATGCTATTGAGTTGGCTCCTATCAAAAATTTACGTGAGGATACAATAATCTATAAGACAATCGCATCAACCGTCAAGGGTTGCACGGTTGCAATCCCTGTAGGCTTTTCGGAGGATGAGGTTGCGACCGCCTGGGAATGCATAAAGGATGCGGAAAAGCCGCGCCTTCAGGTAGTTGTTCCGACATCTACCGTCGCTATGGAATATACATACCACATCAAGGCAGAAAAGATGCTTCCGAAGATTTCAGCTCTTGTAGGAGAGGCACTCAAGTATTGTGCTGATGTTGAGTTTGTTGCACTTGATGCAACGCGCGCAGATTACGATTTCCTTGAGAGTTGTGTTGCGGAGGCAGTAAATGCAGGTGCAAAGGAAGTTACTCTTTGCGACAGCGCGGGAATGGTTCTCCCCGAAGAAATGGCAGAGCTTGTTGCAAAAATCACCGCAAAGGTTAAGACTCCTGTTTTTGTTCAGGTTTCAGACAGCCTCGATATGGCGGTTGCAATCGCTCTTTCAGCTGTCCGCGCAGGTGCAGAAGGAATTAAGTGTGCCCTTGCAGGCGATAAGGTGCTTGCAACAGGTGCGATTTCAGATGCAATAAGTCGCAGGGGCGAGGCATTTGATGCATATACAGACTTAAAGAGCACGAAGGTGCATACAAGTACCCGCGAGCTTCTTGAAAGAATTTCACATGACACACCGAAGACCGATGAGGATGCAGACGGCTCACGAAGCTCAATTCTTCTCACTTTTGAAAGCACACTCTCCGAGGTTGCTGATGCCGCAAAGATTCTGGGATATGACCTTTCGGATGAGGATTGCGGAACCGTTTTTGCAGAGCTCAAGAAAGTCTGTGAGAAGAAAGACAGCGTAGCCGCAAGAGAACTTGAAGCCCTTATCGCAAGCTTTGCCATGCAGGCTCCGTCGAAATATCACCTTGAGAGCTACACAACAAATTGCGGCAATCTCACAAGCTCGATGTCGCAGGTTACACTCCGTTGCGGAAACGAACTTCTCTGCGGAGTCAGCACGGGTGACGGTCCGATCGACTCTGTTTTCCGTGCAATAGAAAACAGCATAGGATATCACTATGAACTCGACGATTTCCAGATTCAGGCAGTAACGGAGGGCAAGGAGGCTCTCGGTTCAGCTATTGTCCGTCTTCGCAGTCAGGGAAAGCTCTATTCAGGAAACGGAATTTCAACTGACATCGTTGCGGCGAGTGTACGCGCGTACATCAATGCGCTGAACAAGATCGTCTTTGAGGAGAATTAAGATGAAACTCACATTTTCAACAAAAAACGTATCACGTCCGTCATTCCTTGATCTCTGCAAATATGCATACGATTACGGATTCTCGGGTTTTGAAATCTACGATGCAGACGGCGAGAGAGTCCGTCATCACGACAGCATCCTTCGCAGCGGAAGCGTGTCTGATTCAAAACGCAAGCTCATAAACCGCGGACTTGAGGTTTCTGCTCTCATTTATCCGCATGCGCTTGATTCGGAGAATGCAGATGCCGAAGCGGTTAAGCGATATGTGGATATGGCTCGCGGCGCAGGTGTTTCGGGGGTTATTGTTCACGTTGAGAAAAAGCCTGATCTGGAAAAGCTTTCAGAAAAGCTTTCGCCGGCAATTGAGCGAGCAGAGGGGACAGATGTAAAGCTTCTTCTCTCAACATCCGATTATCTTTCTCATACGGAGAATGTCCTTGATATCATAAACTACTTCTCAAGCGCGGTTCTTGGTGCTGCCTGGGATGTGCGCGAGACGTATTTTGACGGCGGCGAAAGTGCCGAGGATACCATCACAAACCTCGGTGCATACATTAAATATGTTCGTCTCGGTGACCGCAAGGACGGTAAAAACGTTCTCATCGGAGAGGGAACTCTTCCTGTAGGAGAAGTTATCTCCGCACTTTCATCACTCAATTACGACGGTTTTATCTCTGTTGCGTGGAACGATGAGATTGACGATGCCGACATTGTTCTCACCCACTTTTTAAATTACATTGCAAAAAGCGGCGGAGAGAAGAAGGTTTCAAAGCCTGTTTACTATAACAGAGCGAAAACAGGAACTTTTGTGTGGGAGAAATATAAGGTAATTGACAAGACCTTTTCGGAGGTTCTTGATACGATGGTCGATATGTATCCCGACCAGTATGCTTTTAAATACACCACACTTGATTATACGAGAACTTATTCGGAATTCCGCGCGGATGTTGATGAAGCGGCAGCGGCTCTCATTGCTCTCGGTGTAAAGGCAGGCGACCACGTTGCTATCTGGGCAACAAATGTCCCGCAGTGGTTTATAACCTTCTGGGCGACAACGAAAATCGGCGCGGTGCTCGTAACCGTCAATACTGCATACAAAATTCACGAAATCGAATACCTTCTTCGTCAGTCGGATACTCATACACTCGTTATGATTGAAGACTGCAAGGATACAAACTATCGCGAAATTATGCAGGAGCTTTGTCCTGAACTTTCAGAGATGCAGCCGGGCGAGCCGCTTTATGCAAAGAAGCTTCCGTTCCTTCGCAATATCGTAACGGTAGGTTTTGATATGCCGGGATGCCTCAACTGGGAGCAGATGCTTGACCGCGCAAACGAGATCCCGAAGGAAGAGGTGCGCCGCCGTGCATCACTTGTAAAGCCCGACGATGTATGTAATATGCAGTACACGTCCGGCACAACGGGATTTCCGAAGGGCGTTATGCTCACTCACAGAAATATTGTCAACAACGGCAAAACTATCGGAGACAGAATGGATCTCTCAACGGCAGACCGCATGATGATTCAGGTTCCGATGTTCCATTGTTTCGGAATGGTTCTTTCAATGACATCTATGATGACACACGGCGGAACGCTCTGTCCGATGCCGTATTTCTCACCGAAGTCGTCGCTTGCATGTGTAAATGATGAGCATATAACGTGCTTCAACGGCGTTCCGACTATGTTTATCGCGATGTTCAACCATCCCGATTTCGCAAAGACCGATTTCTCATATATCCGCACGGGAATTATGGCAGGCGCAAACTGTCCGGCAGATCTTATGCGTCGCGCGGCAGATGAGATGAATATGAAGGAAATCATCAGCGTTTACGGTCAGACCGAAGCGTCTCCCGGATGTACGATGGGCGAGGTTAACGAAGATATCGACCACAGAGTTGAAACTGTCGGCAGCGCATTCCCCGGTGTTGAGTGTAAGATAATTGATCCCGAAACGGGAGAAGAGCTCCCCGACGGTGAAAGCGGAGAGTTTGTAGCACGCGGTTTCAATATTATGAAGGGATATTACAAGATGCCGCAGGCAACAGCGCAGACGATAGATAAAGACGGATGGCTCCATTCGGGCGATATCTGTTGCAGAACTCCCGACGGCTATTACAAGGTTACGGGACGACTCAAGGATATGATTATCCGTGGTGGTGAAAACCTCTACCCGCGTGAAATTGAAGAATTCTATCTCACAAACCCGAAGGTTCGCGACGTTCAGGTTATCGGTGTTCCGGACAAGAAGTACGGCGAGGAGTGCTGTGCGTGGATTATCCTTCACGACGGCGTGGAGGCGGATGAAGCTGAAATGCGCGAGTTTGGTAACGAGCATATCGCCCGCCACAAGGTTCCGAGATACTTCCTGTTTGTAAAGAACTTCCCGATGAATGCTGCAGGGAAAATTCTCAAATATAAAATGCGTGAGGAATCCCTCGGTCTCCTCGGCATTGAAAAGTAAAGAATATCGGCAAAAAGAGCAGATTCAGATCTGCTCTTTTGCTATGCAAAAATAACTACTGGCAATTTGATTTTATTTGTGTTATAATATATTTGTGTAAAAATATACATTGCCCTAAAAGGACGATTTTAAATTATTTTGAGGTGTACATAATGGCGCAGAAAAAGAAAAAAACAACGCAGTCGAAGGCTGTGAGAAAAAGTACAAGCTCGACAAGAAGAAAGTCATCTTCGAGAAAGCCGTCGAATACGCGCATAACGCAGAAAAGACGTGCGCAGCTTAATCAGAGATGGGCGATAGTTGTGTTTGCAATTGCATTGCTTGCATTCTTTGCCCTTTTCGGTGCAGAAGGAGTAGTTATTGAAGGTTTAAGAAATCTTATGAGCTCGGCGATAGGTGTCGGATTTATGCTCTTGCCTTTTGCGCTTGTAATGGTGGGCGTGCTTCTCATGATCTGCCGCGGAAAGCCGATAAAGGGAAGGGTTATAGCGACGCTTCTCGTTCCGTATTTTGTAGGTGCAACGGCACACTCGCTTGTGGGAACGACTGATCTTGTATGGAAAAGTATGGTTGAGTCCGGAATAATGCTTACCGGCGGTGGAGTTCTTGCAGGGTTTCCTACGGCTCTCCTCATGAAATGGATAAACCCCATAGCAACGGCAATCTTATTTGTCGCGGCAACATTGTTTGTGCTTCTTGTTGCATTCAATGTTACAGTTATGGGAGTATATGATTTCCTCAAAAACCTCTTTGCAAATATGCATCATGAAGTGGAATATGATGAAGACGATGAAGAAGAGGAAGAGGAATTTGTTGAAGAGCCCGTAGTTAAAAATGAACCGAAAAAATCACCGAAAAAACGCGCATCAATCGATATTCCGCTTGACGATGACCACGTGGAAGAGGAGGAAGAAGAGGTTCCTGCATATGTATTTCCGCCGAGCAATGTAAAAACACCTGCTGAAGTTGTAGCAGAGGAAGAGGCTGTTCCCGATGAGACACCTGTTGATGAGCCAGAGGATAGCGAAGAAGTATTTACACAGGATATTCTGGATGCGATAGAAAAAAGCTCGAAGCAGGAAGAAGAAAAAAACAAAGAGCTTCTTGAAACTGCAGAGAGTGTCCTCGGCGGCGAGGTTGAAAACGTAGAAAACAAAAAGATTTATTCATATCCCCCCATATCGCTTCTTGATGCACCGAAGGTGTCAAACGTTGCGGCGGCATCAACAGAACTTCAGAATATGGGCATAAAGCTTCGTGAGACGGTAAGAAATTTTGGTATTGATATCAAGGTTGTAAACATCGTCCGAGGCCCATCGGTAACGCGCTTTGAAGTTCAGCCTGATGCAGGTGTAAAGCTTGCAAAGATTACATCACTTGCAGATGATATTGCGCTTTCTCTCAGCGCATCGGGCATAGTTATTGCACCGGTTCCGGGAAAACCGCTCATAGGAATTGAGGTTCCGAACCAGAATACACAGATGGTAAATATATCGGAGGTTATCGCGTCTGAAGAGTTTATGAAAAACGAAAGCGATGTTTCGTTTGCTCTCGGAAAAGATATTTCAGGCAAGTGTATGGTGTGCGATATTTCAAAGCTTCCGCATATGCTCATTGCGGGTACGACAGGTTCAGGTAAGTCGGTCTGCATAAACTCGATTATCGTAAGCTTGCTTTATCGCTCAACGCCGGAGCAGGTCCGACTCATTATGATCGACCCGAAGATGGTAGAGCTTGTAGGATATAATGGTATTCCGCATCTTCTTATCCCTGTTGTTACGGACCCGAAAAAAGCAGCAGGTGCGCTTCAGTGGGCAGTTTTTGAAATGATGAGAAGATACAAGATGTTTTCTGAACGCGGTGTGCGAGATATGAAGGCATATAACAAGGCGGTTGCAAAAACCGGAGATGCAGAGCCTATGCCGAGCATTGTTGTCGTTATTGACGAGCTTGCTGACCTTATGGTTGTTGCAAAGAAGGATGTTGAAGACTCCATTATGCGACTCAGTCAGATGGCACGTGCTGCGGGAATGCATCTTATCATCGCGACACAGCGTCCGTCTGTTGATGTCATCACAGGCGTTATCAAGTCAAACATTCCGTCACGGATTGCATTTGCGGTCGCGTCAAAAATTGAGTCAAATATCATTCTCGGCAGTATGGGTGCTGAAAAACTTATCGGTAAAGGTGATATGCTTTACGAGCCGATGGGAGCATCAAAGCCTATTCGTGTTCAGGGATGCTTTATTTCTTCGGATGAGGTTGAGGCAGTTGTCGAATACGTAAAGCAGGGAAGTACTGCAGAGTATTCACAGGATGTTATGGATCAGATTGAAAAGCAGGTAGAAAAGAACGAAGGCGCGGCAGATGCGTTTGCCGATGATGAGGACGCAGACGAGATGCTCTCTGCGGCAATCGACGTCGTGGTCGAATCCGGTCAGGCGTCAACCTCGCTGCTTCAGCGAAGGCTCAAGCTTGGATATTCGCGCGCGGCAAGAATCATCGATCAGATGGAAGAGCGCGGAATCGTCGGCGAGTTTGAAGGCTCAAAGCCGAGAAAAATTCTCATTACGCGTGATGAGTGGAACGAAATGAAAATGCGCAGAGAGGAAATGTAAAAAGTCTTATGCAGAATGGGTTTTTGCCTGTAAGTCCTGAAGATATGAAGAAATTAGGGTGGGAATGGTACGACTTCCTCTACATCACGGGGGATGCGTACGTTGACCACCCGAGTTTCGGTGTCGCGGTTATTTCGCGCGTGCTTGAAGATGAGGGATATCGCGTTGCAATTCTTTCACAGCCTGACTGGACAGACTTAAACTCCTTCCGCGAATTCGGAAAACCGCGTCTCGGAGTTTTAGTAACGGGCGGAAATATCGACTCGATGGTTGCACATTATACGGTTGCGAAAAATCGACGCCGCAGGGATGACTATACACCCGGAGGTGTTATGGGCAAGCGACCTGACCGTGCACTTTCAACCTACTGCAAGGCTGTAAGACGTGCATTTCCCGATGTTCCCATAGCGGCAGGGGGGCTTGAAGCTTCGCTTCGCCGTTTTGCGCATTATGATTATTGGGATGATGCTGTCCGCAAATCCGAGCTCATAGAGTCGGGGGCGGACCTGCTTATGTTCGGAATGGGAGAGGACACTATCGTAACACTCGCGGAAAATCTTGCGGCAGGTGTTCCGATTTCCGAAATAAAAAACATAAGAGGAACGGTTTACAAAAGCAAGACACTTGACGACTGCATATATCCTTTTGTTACCGCACCGTCATATGATGAGGTTTCAAAGGATAAGCGAAAATATGCAATCGCCGCAAAGATTGAGCAGGATGAACAAGATGCGATACGCGGTCGCGCAGTGGCGCAGAAGCACGGAGATACTTATGTCGTGCAGACACCGCCACCGTATCCGATAACAACGGAGCGTTTTGATCACGTTTACGGTCTTCCGTATATGAGGGACTACCATCCGGCATACGAAAAGCTCGGTGGTATCAAGGCTATCGAAGAGGTGAAGTTTTCGATTATTCACAACCGCGGTTGCTTTGGTGGTTGTAACTTCTGCTCTCTTGCCTTCCATCAGGGAAGGATGATAAGCACGAGAAGCCACGAATCTGTGGTTGAAGAGGCAAAAAAGCTTACGGAGATGACCGGTTTCAAGGGATACATTCACGATGTCGGAGGCCCTACCGCAAACTTCCGTGACTGCTCGTGTGACGGGCAGAAGGAGAGGGGAATGTGCAAGAAAAACTGTCTTGCACCGCGCCCGTGTAAAAACTTGAAGGTTGACCATACGGACTATATTTCTCTCCTTAAAAAGCTTCGTGAACTACCAAAGGTCAAAAAAGTGTTCATCCGTTCGGGTGTACGATATGATTATGTAATGGCAGACAAGTCCGATGAGTTTTTCAGAGAGCTTGTCCGTTACCACATAAGCGGTCAGCTCAAGGTAGCTCCCGAGCACTCGTGCGACAGTGTTCTCAAATATATGGGAAAGCCGTATTTTGACGTTTTTCGAAGATTCTATAAAAAGTTTTTTGACCTTGATGCAGAGTATAAGAAAAATCAGTTTCTTGTTCCGTATCTTATTTCTTCGCATCCGGGCTGCACGCTTTCAGATGCAGTTTCGCTTGCGGAATATTTAAACAGCATCGGTCATATGCCTGAGCAGGTGCAGGATTTTTATCCGACACCGGGAACAATCGCAACGTGTATGTATTATACGGAGCTTGACCCGATGACAATGGAAAAGGTTTTTGTGCCCAAAAGCCAGGAGGAGAAGGCTATGCAGAGAGCGCTTCTTCAATGGCGACGTCCCGAGTGCCGCGCACTCGTCAAGAAGGCTCTCGAAAAGACGGGAAGATATGACCTTATAGGTCAGGCAAAACGTTGCCTTATAAAGCCTGACCGTGAGAAGATTCCGAACAGAAAAGCACCCGATGCCGCGCGCCCGTTTGAACGAGGCGGCGGGAAGAAAAGGGGGAAACGCCGATGATCGTTTTGGGAATAGATCCGGGATATGCAATTGTCGGCTACGGCGTTATCGACACAAACGGTATGAAACCGCTTTCCTACGGTGCGATAAGAACGGAAGCGGGAAGGAAGATAGAAGACAGACTTGCTGAAATATATGACAATATGTGCGAGCTGCTCTCGGTTTTTCGCCCTGACCACGTTGCGATTGAAAAGCTTTATTTCAACACAAACGAAAAAACGGCGATAAACGTAAGTCAGGCAAGGGGAGTGATTCTGCTTGCGTGCGTCAAATGCGGCGTTTCCGTTTATGAATACACACCGCTTCAGGTTAAAATGTCTGTCGTCGGATACGGCAGAGCAGAAAAACAACAGATTATGGATATGACAAAAAGGCTTTTAGGGCTTTCGAAAATTCCAAAGCCCGATGATGCGGCAGACGCGCTTGCTATCGCGCTGTGCCATGCAAACAGCATCGGAAGCCTGCTTATGAATTTGTAATTTCGGAGGGAATTTGATGTTTAGCTATTTAAGCGGAACTGTTGATGAAATTGGGAGCTCGTCGGTAGTTCTTGATGTTGGCGGCGTTGGTTTCGGATGCAACGCATCACTTCAGACGCTATCGCGTCTTACGGTCGGAAAATCGGTAAAGCTTTATACACACCTCAATGTGCGCGAGGATGCGCTTGAGCTTTTTGCATTTTATGACCGTGAAGAGCTTGAGATGTTCCGTCTGCTTGTTTCAATTTCCGGAGTAGGGCCGAAAGTTGCCGTTTCAATTCTTTCTGCGGCAGATACTTCGACTCTGGTTCGTGCAGTTACGATGGGTGACGAAAAGCCTATTGTTGCGGCAAACGGAGTGGGAAAGAAGCTTGCGGGAAGAATAATTCTTGAGCTTCGCGACAAGGTTGCAAAAGGAAGCTTTGATGTTTCAAATGTCGGTGCATCGTCATTTGTCGCACCAAGCACGGCATCGGATTCTGAAGCTTTTGAAGCACTTCTTGCTCTCGGCTACGGAAAAGATGAGATATCTGCGGCTATCCGTGGTGCGGATACATCGGGAATGAACACAGAAGATATTATAAAGCTTGCTCTTGCAAGGCTAATGAGATAGCGGGTGATTTTTTATGAGTATTGAATTCAATAACCCTTCACCGTCAGAGTATATGGAAGAAGAGAGAATGGTTTCATCCATGCTCACAAACCGCGACGATAATGAAAACACTCTCCGCCCGAAATATCTCTCGGAGTATACGGGACAGGATAAGGTTAAGGATATGCTCTCTGTTTATATCGAGGCGGCGCGCGGAAGAGGGGAATCACTTGACCATGTTTTGCTCTACGGTCCTCCGGGACTCGGCAAAACGACTCTTGCAACGATTATCGCAAATGAAATGGGCGTAAATATAAGAACAACCTCAGGCCCTGCCATAGAAAAAACGGGGGATCTTGCGGCACTTCTTACGAGCCTCAATGAAAATGACATTCTCTTCATAGACGAAATTCACAGGCTCAACCGAAGCATAGAAGAGGTTCTTTATCCTGCGATGGAGGACTATGCACTTGACATCATCATCGGCAAAGGCCCTTCTGCAAGGAGCGTGAGACTTGGTCTTCATAAATTCACGCTCATCGGAGCTACGACGCGCGCAGGCCAGCTTACCTCACCGCTTCGAGACCGATTCGGAGTTATAATGCGTCTTGAGCTTTATTCGCCGGATGAACTTAAAAATATAATCAAGAGAAGTGCGGATATTATGGGGATAAGAACCGATGATTCGGGCGCAGCTGAAATCGCAAAGCGGAGCCGCGGAACTCCGCGTATCGCAAACCGAATCCTAAAGAGAGTGCGCGACTTTGCGGAAGTCCGTGCAGACGGAGAGATAACGCGCGCTGTTGCGGATGAAGCTCTCTGTGCCCTTGAGATTGACGAAATCGGACTTGATATGACTGACAGACGCGTGCTTGAGAGCATTATCTATAACTTCGGCGGCGGTCCTGTCGGACTTGATACGCTTGCCGCAACAATCGGTGAAGAGGCGATAACAATTGAAGATGTTGTTGAGCCGTATCTTATGCAGTTTGGTTTCTTAAGCCGCACACCGCGAGGAAGATGCGCGACAAAAAAGGCGTATGACCACCTGGGTATACCGTTTGAGGGTCAGCTCGAACTATAGCTCAAAATATCATAATGATACAAAAAATGGCGAACTTAATCACGAAATATTAAAACTATGTCAAAAAAATGTAATTTTTTCTTGACAATTTCATAAAGCTTGGTTATAATAAAAGCTGATACTAGTCAAATGGTGGTTCATTATCTTGAAGAGTTTTGAATGCTTAAATGATGAAGAACTTGTCCTCAAAGCCAGAGGAGGCAGCGCAGATGCAGAAGAGTTGCTTATTCTTCGGTATATGCCGCACATCCGAAGCTTTGTCCGTCCGTATTTCCTCGCCGGAGGAGATTCTGAAGATCTCATTCAGGAGGGGATGATAGGCGTCGTCAAGGCAATATCCGAGTTTGATGAGAGCCGGCATGCATCATTTAAAACATTTGCAGCTCTGTGTGTGAAGAACAGAGTGTATTCAGCGATACGCAACAGCAAGCGCGGGAAAAACTCTCCGCTTAACGACTACGTTTCATTTGAATCGGTTCTTTCGGAGAATGTTATGGTGTCCGACCCCGTTGAAGATGTCATCAGCCGTGAGAATTACGTTGAGCTTTTAAAAGACGTCTCAAAGCGGTTGTCTCCGCTTGAGATAAAGGTTCTTGACTTATACCTTGAAGGTATGTCATACTCCGAAATTTCCGACAAGCTTTCAAAACCGCCAAAGTCAATTGACAATGCGGTCCAGAGGATACGCAAAAAGCTTTTGCAGTATCACCACTAATTCGGCAACATCAGGGAAACCTGTGTGGCAATATATTTTTTAATGCCCAAGTAGCTTAAATCATTCAGAGCGCATATGAGGTGTCGGTGGAAGTCCGTCCTGGGGCAAGTCTTAAGTCAAAGAGAGGGTATCAAAATGTACGAAGACAAGACATTAAAGTGCAAAGAATGCGGAGCAGATTTCGTATTCACAGCAGGCGAGCAGGAATTCTATGCAGAGCGTGGCTTTATGAACGAGCCGCAGCGTTGCAAGGCTTGCCGCGACGCTCGTAAGGCAGCTAGCCGCGGACCGAGAGAGTTCTTCACAGCTACATGCGCAGCATGCGGTGGTGAGGCAAAGGTTCCGTTCGAGCCGAAAACTGACCGTCCTGTTTACTGCAGCGATTGCTTTGCAAAAATGCGCCAGGAAGACAATCAGTAATTAACGGAAAAAGACCTTCATATGAAGGTCTTTTTTTATTGCCTTTTTGCATTGATTCGTGTTACAATAATGATAGTTACACAGTTGAGGGGAATATCATTATGAAGAACATAAACAAAAGAATACTTGCATCTGTTCAGAAGCCGGCGCGCTATACCGGCGGAGAATACAATGCGGTTGTTAAGAATAAAGAGGATGTAGCTCTGCGTTTTGCATTTTGCTTTCCTGATCTTTATGAGATAGGAATGTCGCATATGGGGCTTCGCATCCTGTACGGTATTATGAACGAGCAGAAGGATATCTGGTGTGAGCGTGTTTTCGCACCGTGGACGGATATGGAAGAGGCTCTTCGCAAAAACAATGCAAAGCTCTTCTCTCTTGAAAGCGGCGACCCGCTTTGCGATTTTGACATTGTCGGTTTTACGCTTCAGTACGAAATGTCATATTCTGCGGTTCTCAATATGCTCGACCTCGGAGGAATTACCGTAAGACGTGAGGAGCGCGGTGAGGATGAGCCGCTTGTCGTTGCCGGAGGTCCGTGTACCTATAACCCCGAACCGCTTGCCGATTTTATTGACATCTTCAATATCGGTGAGGGCGAAGACCAGATTTTAGAGCTCTGCGAGCTTTATAAAAAGTGCAAGGCAGAAGGTGTCTCCAAAAAAGAATTTTTAAATCTCGCAGCCGATATAAAGGGCTTGTATATTCCGTCTCTTTATGATGTGTCATACAACGACGACGGAACAATTGCGCAGGTTAAGGCGCAGGGTAATGTACCCGAAATGGTAACAAAGCGCATAATTGAAGATTTCGATTCGGTATATGTTCCGGAAAAGGTTATAGTTCCGTCTACCGAAATTGTTCACGACCGCATATCACTTGAGGTTTTCAGAGGATGTATCCGCGGATGCCGCTTCTGTCAGGCAGGATATGCATACCGCCCCGTTCGCGCAAAGCGCGCAAAAACTCTTATCGGTCAGGGAATGCGTATGTGTGAAGTTTCGGGATACGAAGAGATATCTCTCGCATCGCTTTCAACGAGCGACTATAAAGAGCTTCCCGAGCTTGCAGACGGACTTCTTGACTGGTGCGAGCCGAGAAACATAAGCCTTCAGCTTCCGTCTCTGCGTGCGGATAATTTCTCTGTTGAGCTTATGCAGAGAATCCAGAAGGTGCGCTCCGGCGGACTTACCTTTGCTCCCGAGGCAGGAAGCAAGAGACTCCGCGATGCGATAAACAAAAACCTCACGGAAGAGGAGATTATGAACGCCTGCCGCATCGCTTTTGAAAACGGCAGAAGTACGGTTAAGCTCTACTTTATGATAGGTCTTCCGACAGAAACAGACGAGGATATAAAAGGCATCGCTGAACTTTCACAGAAGATTTTATATCTCTGGAAGACTCACGCGACGAATAAAAAGCGCGGCGTAAAAATAACGGTAAGTGCCGCTTGTTTTGTTCCGAAGCCGCACACACCTTTCCAATGGGAGGCGCAGAATACGAGAGAAGAGTTCTCAAGAAAAGCAGCTCTTCTTCGTGAGGCAATTACCGCAAAGGCTATAACATACAACTGGCACGAGCCCGACGTCAGCTTCCTTGAGGCAGCGTTTGCGAGGGGAGACAGAAAACTCGGTCGCGTAATTGAAACTGCGTGGAAAAAAGGTGCTCGTCTTGATGGATGGGCAGAGCATTTCTCACTTGATTTGTGGCTCGATTCTTTCCGTGAATGCGGAATAGACCCGGCGTTTTATGCAACGCGCGCAAAGGGTAAGGATGAAATTCTCCCGTGGGATCACATCTCGACGGGTGTTACAAAGAAGTTCCTTGCAAGAGAGCGCGATAAGGCGTATAAATCCGAAACCTCACCGAATTGCAGGGAGAAGTGTCTCGGATGCGGAGCGTCAAAGCTTCTTTGTGGAGGTAAGTGCGATGCGTAAGATAAGGGTAATGTATAATAAAACAGGTCGTGCAATCTACATTTCGCATCTCGACATAATGCGTACATTCCAGCGCGCACTCAAGCGTGCGGGCATTGATGTGAAGCACACCGAGGGATTCAATCCCCATCCGTATATATCAATCGCGCTTCCGCTATCTCTCGGATATAGCGGCAGATGTGAGTTTCTCGATATGGTAGTTTTGGATGATATGCCGTGCAAGGAAATAATTGAACGACTCAACAAATCTCTCCCCGAGGGAATAGAGGCAACAAAGGCGTACGATGGCGGACGCCCCGTGCGCGAGATAGCATATTCTGAATTTGAAATAACTTTTGAGTATGACGCAGGTGTTCCCGACGGTGCTGTCGATAAAATCCGAGAGCTTCTTATGAGAGATGAAATCGTCATAATCAAAAAGAGCAAAAGCGGGGAGAAGGAAACCAACATCGCGCTGATGATAAAAAAACCGCGCGTTGAGACCGGTGAGGGAATCGTTAAGATAACGGTATGTCTCGCATCCGGCAACGTTTCGTTAAATCCCGAATATATTTCAAAGTCGGTTGAGAAGTATCTTCCTGATTTCGTGCCTGACTTTGCCGAATATGAACGCCTTGAAGTTTATAACGAAAAAATGGAGAAATTCAGATAAAAAGAAATTTCAAAGAAAAACTTGACATTTGCATATTCGGATGCTATAATATTTAAGCCGCATTGAGTGGGCTTATAAGTTTGCGATGCAACGCCTACAAGAGCGAGACTCTAAAATATGAGAGAGAGGTGCAACAACATGCAGGCAATTTTCGTTACAGGCGGAAAGCAGTACAAGGTTTCTGAGGGCGATGTTATCTACGTTGAGAAGCTCGATTTCGAGGGCGAAACAGTAGAGTTTGATAACGTTCTTATGACAATCGACGGCGACGCTGTTACAGTCGGAACTCCGAACGTCGCAGGCGCTAAGGTTACTGCAAAGCTTATCAAGAACGGCAAGTCAAAGAAGATCATGGTCTTCAAGTTCAAGGCGAAGAAGAACTACCGTCGTCGCCAGGGACACCGTCAGCCGTACACAAAGCTTTCAATTGAAAAGATCAGCGTCTAATTTATGATTACGATCAAGCTTTTAAAGCGAAATGTCAGAACTGTCGGTTTTGACGTATCGGGACATTCGGGTTATGCCGAAAGCGGAAGTGATATTATCTGTGCCGCAGTCTCGAGTGCCGTCGGTCTTGTTGAAACGGTCATTAACGATTCAATGAAGATAAAGACGGTGGTTAAAGTAGATCCCAATACGGCCAGAGTTTTTCTCAGTCTTTCTGAGGAGAGCGAAAAAGGTCTTGAGGTGCTCTCGGGTTTTGAGCGTCATATGAAGGCTCTTTCCGAGGAGTATCCTATGTACATTAAAGTTTTGGAGGTGCAGTCAAATGCTTAAGATCAGTATTCAGTTTTTTGCACATAAAAAGGGCGTAGGCTCCACAAAGAACGGTCGTGACTCTGAGTCAAAGAGACTTGGTGTTAAGCGTGCAGACGGTCAGTTCGTTCTCGCAGGCAACATCCTCGTCCGTCAGCGTGGAACAAAGATTCACCCGGGTACAAACGTAAGCCGTGGTTCAGACGATACATTGTTTGCTACAGCAGACGGTGTTGTTCGTTTCGAGCGCCTCGGTCGTGACCGCAAGAAGGTTTCAATTTATCCGGTTGCTCAGTAAAAAACAAATTGTGCGGGCAGGTTGGTTTGCGACCTGCCCGTATTGTTTAATTTCGAAAACTCTACATATTATATATAATATGTTTCAAAACACTCGGAGGTGAAAACAATGTTTGTCGATGTAGCAAGCGCAAAGTTCATAGCAGGCAGAGGTGGCGACGGCGCAGTTGCGTTTCATCGCGAAAAGTATATTGCCGCAGGTGGTCCTGACGGTGGTGACGGCGGAGATGGCGGGAACGTTGTTTTGACCGTCGACGATAATATGTCAACTCTCGTTGAGTTTCAGTATAAGAAAAAGTACAAGGCAGAGAACGGAATGAACGGTTCGGGAAAGCGTTGTTCCGGAAAGCGCGGAAAAGACATTGTAGTCAGAGTGCCGAGAGGTACGCTCGTCTATGATGCACCGAGCGGTGCGCTTATAAAGGATATGTCGGACGATGAACCGTTTATCATCTGCAAAGGTGGCAGAGGCGGTTGGGGCAACCAGCACTTTGCAACACCGACTCGTCAGGCACCGCGTTTTGCGCGTCCTGGTCTTGACGGTGAAATGCTTGAGGTAAGACTTGAACTTAAGCTTCTTGCAGATGTCGGACTTGCCGGATTTCCGAATGTAGGTAAGTCGACGCTTCTTTCAATGGTCAGCGCGGCGAGACCGAAAATCGCAAACTATCACTTTACGACGATAACTCCGAATCTCGGTGTTGTTCGTGTTGACGAAAGCTTTTCGTATGTCATGGCGGATATTCCCGGAATCATCGAGGGTGCAAGTGAAGGCGCAGGACTCGGACACAGATTCCTCCGTCATATTGACCGATGCAGGCTCATCGTTCATATGGTGGATGTGTCTGGTAGCGAAGGCAGAGATCCGATTGCGGATTTTGAAGCGATAAACGAGGAGCTCAAGCGATACAATCCGGAGCTTGCGGCGCGTCCGCAGATCGTGGCGGCAAATAAGAGTGATCTTATTTACGACAGGGAAGCGGCTGATAAGTTCAAGGCTTATATAAGAAATCTCGGTTTTGAATACTTTGAGCTTTCGGCAGCAACGAACACAGGCGTTTCGGAGCTTATGAAAAAAGTATCTGAAGTTCTGTCAA
The DNA here is from genome assembly GCA_045636865.1 of Eubacteriales bacterium. GTDB lineage: Bacteria > Bacillota > Clostridia > Oscillospirales > JAAYXM01 > SIG480. Next base: position 4,372 of record JAZTYJ010000025.1, on the reverse strand, counting down.
AGCTTCCGCCGATTGAGACGTATGAGCCAAACTTCGTGAGGGAAGAAGAGGACTTCTCAAATCACGACTTTACGATAAGCCGTCTTGACGGTGATGTCTATATGGTTGAAGGCAACTGGATAAAGCGCGCGATGGGTTCTGTCAACTTTGAAGATTACGAATCGCGAATTTATTTTGAGCGTCTTCTCCGAAAGTATGGAGTCTATGATGCGCTTCAGGAACGCGGTGCAAAAGAAGGCGACACCATTATAATCTATACAATGGAATTTGAATACGTTGAATAGCGAATTCACCCTCCGGAAATGATTTTTCGGAGGGTGAAAAAAATTCAAAAAAAGTTAAAAAAACACTTGACATTGCACAATTCTTAATGTAAAATATAAGAGCGTCTGTATGGGCGCACTATGCGATGAAACAGGAGATTGCTACTTTGAGTAGGTAACTTCTGTGGAGTATGTCCGACAATCGGGCGGCAGGAAAGAGTGTGCAAGCTATAGCTATGCGCAATAGCGACTGCCGGAATTGGTAAAAAACCCCTGAAACCAATCCGGTTTTTATAATGTCCGCGTATGAAACGCGCGGATGAGTTGTGCACAAATTCCGCCGCACGCAGAAAACTACGTGCGTTTAAGGAGGAAAAAACAATGGCAGCAACAAAGGAAATGATTCGTGTCCGTCTCAAGGCTTATGACCATCAGCTCATAGACCAGGCGGCAGAGCGTATCGTTGAAACAGCAAAGCGCAGCGGCGCTAAGGTTTCAGGTCCGATTCCGCTCCCGACTTCAAAGGAAGTCATCACTATTCTTCGCGCGGTGCACAAGTACAAGGACAGCCGTGAGCAGTTCGAGCGCCGCACTCACAAGCGTTTGATTGACATTCTCAAGCCGTCTAACGAAGCAGTTAAGGCTCTTATGTCTCTCGACCTTCCGGCCGGTGTTGAAATCGAAATCAAACTGTAAATCAGAAAGGTACCATAGCTCTCAGAATGCGGCGAAAGGGGCGCATGCAGTATAGAGAGCGGGTCATGTTGGCGAGGAGCCAACCAATAACCTTAAAGGAGGAAAATATATGCAGAAGGCAATCATCGGAAAAAAAGTCGGTATGACTCAGATTTTCGACGATGCAGGCAGGGTTATTCCTGTCACAGTCATCGAAGCAGGTCCGTGCGCGGTTGTTCAGAAGAAGACTGTTGAAAAAGACGGTTACGACGCTGTTCAGCTCGGTTACGACGACATTGCTGAGAAAAAGCTCACAAAGCCGGAGGCAGGCCACTTCAAGAAGGCAGGCGTTTCCGCAAAGCGCGTACTTAAAGAGTTCAAGCTCGAAGGCACAGAGCTCAACGTAGGCGACATTATCCGTGCAGATGTTTTCGCTGAGGGCGACGTCGTTGACGTTACCGGCGTAAGCAAAGGTAAGGGTACTGCAGGTACGGTCAAGCGTTTTGGCCAGCACATGCAGAACCACACACACGGTGTTGGTCCTGTTCACCGCAGCGCAGGTTCTATGGGTGCAAACACAGACCCGTCAAGAGTTATGCCGGGAACAAAGCTTCCGGGCCGCATGGGTGCAGAACAGGTAACAGTGCAGAACCTCGACATCGTCAAGGTTGATGCTGAAACAAACATGATTGCAGTTCGCGGCGCAATCCCCGGTCCCCGTGGTGGATTTGTGTTTATTCGCAACGCTGTCAAGAACGTCTAAGCGAAAGGAGTTAGAAAGCTATGCCTAAGGCAACAGTTTATGATATGACCGGTAAGGCTGTAGGAGAGTTTGAACTTTCTGAAGCAGTATTCGGTATTGAGCCTGATCAGGTTGCAATGTTTGAGGCTGTAAAGAATCACCTCGCAAATTGCAGACAGGGCACACAGAGCACTCTCACTCGTGCTGAGGTTCGTGGTGGCGGCAGAAAGCCGTGGCGCCAGAAGGGTACAGGTCGTGCTCGTCAGGGTTCAATTCGTTCACCGCAGTGGACACACGGTGGTATCGCACTCGGCCCGAAGCCGCGCGATTACTCATACCGTCTCAACAAGAAGTATCGTCGCCTTGCTCTTAAGAGCGCGCTCTCAGCTAAGGCTGCAGCAGGTGAAGTTATGGTAGTTGAGAATCTTAACCTCGCAGAGGTAAAGACAAAGTCAATGGCAGCATTCCTTAATGCGCTTGAGGCTAAGAAGGCTCTTGTTGTTACACCTGAAGTTTGCGAAAACATCGTTAAGAGTGCTCGCAACATCCCGGGCGTAAAGACAACAACAGCTACAATCATCAATGTATATGACATCCTCAACCATGACAAGTTCATCGTTGACAAGTCAGCAGTAGAAAAGATTCAGGAGGTGTTCGCATAATGAAATCACCTTATGATATCATAAAGCGCCCGATAATCACAGAGCAGTCAATGGAGCGCGTCGCCGAGAAGGTTTATGTCTTTGAGGTTGATAAGACTGCGAACAAGATTGAGATTCGCCAGGCAATCGAGGAAATCTTCGGAGTTTCAGTTGCTAAGGTTAACACAATCAATGTTCTCGGTAAGCAGAAGAGAATGGGAGCACATGTCGGCTTCCGTCCCGATTTTAAGAAGGCAATTGTTACTCTTAAAGAAGACAGCAAGACAATTGAATTCTTTGAGGGAATGGTGTAAAAGCTGCTTCGGCAGATTGACACCCAACACCATTTAAAGGAGGAAAAGAACAATGGCTGTAAAAACGTTTAAACCGACGACTCCGTCAAGACGTAATATGACCGTTACAGACTATCAGGTCTTAAGTAACGTTAAGCCGGAAAAGAGCTTGCTTGAGAATCTCAGCAAGAAGTCCGGACGCAACAGCTACGGTAGAATTACTGTTCGCCACCGTGGCGGCGGCAACAAGCGCAAGTACAGAATTATAGACTTCAAGCGCGATAAGATGAACATCCCGGCAGAGGTTCTTACTCTTGAGTACGACCCGAACCGCGGCGCATTCATCTCACTCCTTCGTTATGAAGACGGTGAAAAGCGCTACATCATCGCACCGCATGACCTCAAGGTCGGCGACACAGTTATCTCAAGTGCAGAGGCTGACATTAAGCCGGGTAACGCACTTCCGATAACAAACATCCCGGTTGGTACAATCATCCACAACATCGAGCTCAACCCGGGCCGTGGTGCTCAGTTTGTACGTGGTGCAGGCAACGCAGCACAGCTTATGGCTAAGGAAGACGGTATGGCTCTCGTAAGACTTCCGTCTGGTGAGCTTCGCAAGTTCCGCCTCAACTGCATGGCTACTATCGGTCAGGTTTCAAACCTCGATCACGAGAACATCCAGATCGGTAAGGCAGGACGTAAGCGTCACATGGGCATCCGCCCGACAGTTCGCGGTTCTGTTATGAACCCGTGCGATCACCCGCATGGTGGTGGTGAAGGTAAATCTCCGATCGGTCGTCCGGGTCCGGTTACCCCGTGGGGCAAGCCGACTCTTGGTTACAAGACTCGTAAGAAGAAGAACCTTTCCGATAAGTTCATCGTAAAGCGTCGCGACAGTAAGTAAGGAGGCTAAAAAATGAGCAGAAGTACAAAAAAAGGCCCCTTCGTTGCCCCTGAATTGATGAAGAGGGTATTAGAGATGAACGAAAAGGGAGAAAAGAATGTTCTCAAGACATGGTCAAGAGCATCAACAATTTTCCCTCAGTTTGTCGGTCATACATTTGCCGTACATGACGGCAGAAAACATGTTCCGGTCTATGTTACGGAGGATATGGTCGGTCATAAGCTCGGAGAATTTGCTCCGACAAGAACGTTCAAGGGTCACTCCGGCAGCAAGACCTCGAACACGAAGTAAGACAGGAGGAATCAGTGATGGAAGCAACAGCAATTTTACGCTATGTCCGCATCTCTCCGAGAAAGGTTAAGATCGTTGCAGACCTTATCCGCGGTAAAAGCATAGCTGAAGCCAACGCGATTTTGGTGCATACACCCAAAGCCGCTTCCGAACCGATCTTGAAGCTCCTTAAGAGCGCAGTTTCCAATGCGGAAGCCAACCACGGTATGAACGTTGAGAATCTCTACGTTTCTAAAGTTTTCGCTTGCCCGGGCCCGATTCTTAAGAGAATCATGCCGCGTGCACAGGGTAGAGCTTTCAGAATCAACAAGAGAACCTCTCACATTACATTAGCTGTGGCTGAGAAGGATTAGGTCAGGAGGTAAGTTTATGGGACAGAAAGTAAATCCCCACGGTCTTCGTGTGGGCGTTATAAAGAACTGGGATTCCCGTTGGTATGCTCGCGACGAAAAAGTCGGCGATCTCATCGTGGAAGACTACAAGATTCGTGAATATCTCAAAAATTTACTCTACAAAGCAGGCGTTCCCTGCATAGAGATTGAGCGCGACAGCAAGAAGGT
>JAZTYJ010000024.1:0-31703 GCA_045636865.1 Eubacteriales bacterium | reverse complement strand
CAGTATATTCAAAATAATTATTGTTGTCAATGCTATATGTTAGATAAATGCAGTTTTAACGATTGAACTGTTCCTTGTTAGATTTCAAATTGCAAAGTCGTTGTAATAATAAAAAAGACTTGTCAATTGACAAGTCTTTTTCTGGAGGCGCCACCCAGATTTGAACTGGGGAATCAAGGTTTTGCAGACCCATGCCTTACCACTTGGCTATGGCGCCATATGAATTACGACAGGAACTATTGCTCCTGTCGTAACGATGGAGCGGAAGACGAGATTCGAACTCGCGACGTTCACCTTGGCAAGGTGACGCTCTACCACTGAGCCACTCCCGCAAGAAAATGGTGCCTCCGGTCGGAATCGAACCAACGACACGGGGATTTTCAGTCCCCTGCTCTACCGACTGAGCTACAGAGGCAAGAAGACTGGCGACCCGGATGGGGCTCGAACCCACGACCTCTAGCGTGACAGGCTAGCGTTCTAACCAACTGAACTACCGGGCCGTATGGTGGGAACAACAGGGCTCGAACCTGTGACCCCCTGCTTGTAAGGCAGATGCTCTCCCAGCTGAGCTATGCTCCCACATTTGTCGCCAGTCATACGCGACTTATACATTATACCGATTTTTCCCTTAGTTGTCAAGCAAATTTTTAAAAATTTTTTTATTTTTTTTTGCGACTTTCAAAAAAGTATTTTTATCGGCAGTTTTCCCGAAAACTCGTGAAAATCCGCACGAAAATGTTATCACTTGAAATTTATTTTTATCTCTTTTTGTTTTTACCATTTACAAATCAGCGAAAATGTATTAAAATATATATATGCATTTACGCAGAGGTGATAATTATGTTTGATAATACTCAAAAATTTGTTCTCAAAAGAGACGAAGACGAAGAAATGAAGTTTATTCTGACAGAGGTTTATGATGCCCTCAAAAGCAAGGGCTATAACCCCATCAGTCAGATAGTAGGCTATATCCTTTCTGAGGACCCGGCCTATATTACAAATCACAATAACGCAAGAAGCCTTGTCCGCAAGCTTGACCGCGATGAGCTTTTGCATGCACTTGTCCGCCACTATCTTTCCGAATAGGCGGAATTTCTCACACAAATTCATTCAGGAGGATTTTATCCAATGGCAGAAAAGAAAGATACTGTTTTAATGTATAAGGGACGTCCGCTTACACGCAAGGACAAGGTTCTTTATTACGGCAGCATGGCTGATAAGTACATCATTATGTTCCAGATTCTTGATTCAAAGAATCTCGACGACATTGAACTCTCAACGCGAGTTGAACTTCAGCTTCAGCTTACCGATCCGACAGTCAAATCAAAGGACCGTATAGCTAAAAAGACAGAAGCAGAAGGCTTGTATCAGGCAATGGATATCGCATCTATCTGGCTCGAAAGAGCTCTTAAAGACGAGAAAAAGTAAGTTTGAATCAAAAGTCCTGCAACCTTTGGTTGCAGGACTTTTCTTTTTTATAGTTACTTACTTGCGTCCATCTTTGACTTTGCAAGCTTTATCATATCGCGGACAGTTCCGCCGTTTTCAAGAACTTTGACAAACTCAAGAATTCCGTTATATGCTTCAGAGCCCTTCTCAAGCTTTGAAACATTCTGCATAACTTCTTCTGCCGGAAGCTTTGAAACATCGTCTGCCTCAAACTTGAGTGCTGCTGCATATGCAGCATAGAGAGCACACGGCTTTACGCCTGCTTCAAGGCAGGAATTGATTGCGCCGACAATTCTGTCTTCCGGTGAAAGCTTGCGGTTAAGGTCGCGACCTACGCGGAAAACTGTATCACCGAGCTTCTTGTTTGTGAATCTGTAGAGAAGATCCTCAACATGCTCATAAAGATCCTTGAACGGAACGTTATAGCGGATAGAAAGCGCAAGAGCTGACTCGCACATTGCGCGCATCGCCATAACCTCGACCTCAGTATCCTCAATAGCCTCCCAGATATATTCATATCCCTTGAGGTTGCCAAGGTATGCTGTGAGCGCGTGTCCCATATTGTGGAGAAAGAGCTTTCTCTCAATATAGAGACGGAACGGTGCAAATGCCGACATATTTACGATTGCCGGAATCTCTCCCTTGAAGCCGTCTTTATCCACGATAAGGTTGCAGAACGGCTCTACACAGACGCGAAGAATATCGTTTTTTGTCATCTCCGGTGTCTGGATCGGAACCATACGTCCGATAGATGCTTCAACCGTTCCGATAAGCTCGTCAAAGAGCTTCTTCTCATCATCTGTTAGAAGCTCCTTGACCGATGACGCGAGGAACTTGTCCGCATCGATAAGGTTTTCGCAGATGATGATATTAAGCGGCGTCATATTGCCCTGCTTCCAACGGAGAGAAAGACCTTTTGCGATATTTCCGACGATTCGCGGAAGAATGTTTACGCCAACTGCAGTTGCCATAACATCGCACTCTGCAATAGCTGTTGCTACTGCATTTGCGTCCATACCGTCAACACCGCTTACATTTTTAACTACAATTTCTTCGTTGCTGTCGTTTGAGAGAACTTCAACAACATACTCACCGCGCTCATTAAGTGCGCCGATAATTTCTTTATTTACATCAACAAAGGCAACGGAATAACCTGAAATTGAAAAACGCTCACCGATAAATCCGCGACCTATGTTGCCTGCGCCGTACATTACAGCTTTCATAAAAGTTTCTCCTTTAAATCAATACTTCAAGAAGCTCTTTGGCTGTAATTTTGCCAAAGTAGTTTCCTATTCTGAATCTCGAAAGTGCCGTCATTATTTCTTCTTCGCTGTGTCTTTTTCCCCTCAGAGCCGATTCAATATCCGAGATCTCCCCTGCTCCGAAAAAGTCGCCAAAGATTCTAACATCCTCGATTTTACCGTCAGAAACTGACAAAAGCGCATTGACCGAGCCACCTTCAAACCTTCTCTTTTTCGAGAAGGTATACTTCGGCGAATAGCCAAAGTTCCAGTCCCATGTCCTGTATTTTTCATCAGCCAATCTTTCAGCTTTTGAAAGTTCTTCTTCTGACAGTTCGTATTCAGACGCACCGTACAGCTCTTTGACTTCAGCCGCAAGCAAGTCTGAAAGTTTTTTCGCATCAACAGCTTCCGGAAGAAGCTCTGATAGATTTACAACTCTCGAAGATACGGATTTTATACCCTTGCTCTGCACCTTTTCAGGATCGGGTGTAAGAGCTTTTGACAAAACCGATACATCTGCATTGAAAAGAATGGTTCCGTGGTGCAGAAGTCTGCCGTTTACGACAGTCTGCGCGTTTCCGGAGAATTTTCTGCCGGATGCGAGAATATCATTACGCCCCGAAACCTCGGCTTCTATACCAAGCTTAGAAAGGGCAGAAATAACAGGAGTGGCAAAGCGAGAAAAATCGCTTTCCCACTCCTCATTGCATTTTGTTATGTATGTGAAATTGAGATTTCCCATATCGTGGTAGACCGCGCCGCCGCCGGTAATTCGGCGGACAACGCGGATACCATTTTCTTTTACATAATCAAGATTTATCTCTGCAAGAGTGTTCTGATTTTTGCCGACAACGATTGTGTTGTCGTTCTGCCAAAGCATAAACACCTCATCCTCATAATCACGAAGGAATCTCTCTTCGATTGCAAGATTCAATGCAGGATCCGTATTCTTACTTATGTGTAAAATCATACACCAAACCTAGAACGACGGAGTTCTTCGTTTTCTGAGAAGTTCTGTGATGAAACGTGTCCCGGAATCGGCATGATGCGATCGTTGATTGCATCGATGATCCAATCAGCCTGCGGGAAGAAGTCTGCATCAAGCTCGTAGCACGGTGTGATCCAGTTGCGTGCGCCGACTGTTGCAACAGGTGCATCAAGATAGTCGAAGCATGTTTCTGTGATTGTCTGAGCCATATCCTTGATGATAGAGCCGCGAGCACAAGCGTCTGATGCGATTACGAGCTTACCTGTCTTCTTGACAGACTCGATAACCTTATCGTAGTTAAACGGAACGATTGAACGAGCGTCGATGACTTCTGCTGAGATGTTGTACTTCTCCTTGAGGATCTTAGCTGCATCAAGTGCACGGTAGAGAGTTGCACCGATTGTGAGGATTGTAACGTCGCTACCTGCAACCTTGACATCCGGCTCACCGATCGGAATTTCGTAGTAACCCTCCGGAACTCCGCCTTCGTGGAACTGCTCGCCGACATCGTAGATTCTCTGGCTTTCGAAGAAGATAACCGGGTCAGTTCCGTTAAGAGCTGCGTTCATAAGACCCTTTGCATCGTACGGAGTTGTCGGGAATACGCACTTGAGGCCCGGAACGTGAGCGATCATTGATGACCAGTCCTGAGAGTGCTGTGCACCGTACTTTGAACCAACTGAAATACGGAGAACAACAGGCATCTTGATGATACCGGCACTCATTGACTGCCACTTTGCGAGCTGGTTGAAGATTTCGTCACCTGCACGACCGAGGAAGTCGCAGTACATAAGCTCAACGATTGCACGACCGCCTGTCATAGCGTAACCAACAGCACTACCTACGATAGCAGCTTCTGAAATCGGTGAGTTGAAGAAACGATGATACGGGATAGCTTCTGTAAGACCACGGTATACAGCGAATGCGCCGCCCCAGTCACGGTTGTCTTCACCGTAAGCTACGAGTGTCGGGTCTTCATAGAATTTATCGATGATAGCTTCGAAGATACCATCACGAAGCTGATAAACCTTGTTCTTTGAAACCGGCTTGCCGCTTGCATCGAAAGCAAAACGTTCTTTCTTTGCAATCTGCTTAACGCGCGGATTCTCTTCCTTCGGCATGAGAACATCGGGTTCTCTGTCGTCCATCTTAGCAACCTTCTGATTTGAGAACATGAGCTTCTCAATCATATCCGGCTCTTTCTTGAGGTCCATACGCGGTGAAACTGATTCGTCAACAGCAAGAGCACAAGCGCGTGTGATGAGATCCTTAACGTCAGCAAGGATAGCATCGAACTCTTCTTTTGTTGCAATCTTTGCGTCGATGAGCTTTGCGCTGTAGCTCTTGAGAACATCCTGCTCGATCCATGCATCGATTTCTTCCTGTGTACGGTAGCTTGATGCGTCAGACGGTGAGTGACCTGTTACGCGGTATGTAAGAACATCGAGGAGAACCGGACCGTCGCCGTTTTCGAGGATTTCTTTCTTTCTGCGCATTGCATCAATAACTGCAAGCGGGTTGTAACCGACAACACGCTCTGCGTGCATCTGTGTCGGAGAAAAGCCTGCACCGAGACGAGCCGGCATACCGTATGCCATTGTTTCGCCGAATGTCTGGCCACCCATACCGTACATATTGTCGAAGATGTTGAAGAGAACCGGGAGACCGCTGTTGTGGCTTTCGTCCCAAAGCTGTCTGATCTGGTCCATACCTGCCATGTTGAATGCTTCAAGAACAGGTCCGCAACCGAGAGATGCGTCACCGATGTTACATACAACGATACCCTTCTTCTCGTTTACCTTCTTGAAGAGTGAACCACCGAGAGCGATTGTTGCTGAACCACCAACGATAGCATTGTTCGGGTAAATACCGAACGGTGTGAAGAATGCGTGCATTGAGCCACCGAGACCGCGGTTGAAACCTGTTGTACGTGCAAAGATTTCAGCGAGTGCACCGTAGATGAGGAAGTCGATAGCAAGAGACTTAACGTCCTTCTTGTCGTACTTTCTGCCTTCAACTACACGGAGGATGTCACCGCCGAAGAACTCTGACATAATCTTATAAAGCTCATCGTCTGAAAGCTTTTCGATGCAAGAGAGACCCTTTGCGAGGATTTCACCGTGGCTTCTGTGTGAACCGAAGATGTAGTCATCAACACCGAGGAGGTATGCCTGACCTACAGCTGATGCTTCCTGACCTGTTGAAAGGTGGGCAGGACCCGGGTTTGAATAGTCAACACCGTTGTAGTGGTTTGTTGTCTTGATTTCGTAGAGCATTGTCTCGAACTCACGGATGATTGCCATATCGCGGTAGATACGCATAAAATCAGCCTTTGTGTATATCTTGCTCTCTTCTTTGATTGTCTTGTTGTACTGGTTTACTGGAATGTCTGTAAAGCTAAGAAAACTTGGCTTTCTGACTTCATTCGGATCAAGAAATTGTGACTTTGGCATTTTAACTTCCCTCTTTCTTATTTCATTTTGAATATTGCTTCACGTACTATTTCACAAACTGTCGGATGCGGGAATACGAATTCCTTTACATCAGAAATACGCATCTCACACTCAACCATCATAGCTGCTGAGAAGATAATCTCAGATGCATATGTGCCGAGCATATGAACACCGATGATCTTGCCGGTCTTTTCGTCTGCAAGAACCTTGCAGATACCGTCATACTCGGTATTCTCTGCCATATAACGACCGCTGTACATCATACTTACTGTTGACTTCTTGTAAGCGATGCCCTTTGCCTTTGCAGTTTCCTCTGTTTCACCTACGCTTGCAACCTCGGGGTTGGTGTAGATAACAGCCGGAATCGCGTTGTAGCGCATACGGTCGCGCTTACCTGTCATATGGTTGATGCAGACTTCAGCCTCACGGTATGCAGTATGTGCGAGCATTGACTTACCGTTAACGTCGCCTGCTGCATATACACCCGGAACATTTGTTCTGCCGAAATCGTCTGTAACTATTGCGCCGCGGTTTGTTTCAACACCGAGCTTTTCAAGGCCGATGTTTGCAGTTTCTGCACGGCGACCAATTGAAACGAGAACCTTGTCGACCTTAAGCTTTGTAACCTTACCGTCTTTCTCGTATTCAACTGTGTCCTTACCAAAAGATGTAACCTTTGCGCCGAGCTCAAAAGTAATTCCCTTTGAAGTGTAGTTCTTGAGAAGGATTGAAGAGATTTCAGCATCTGTCGGTCCTGCAATCTTCGGCATCATTTCGATAACCGTAACCTTTGAGCCGATAGAGTTGAAGTATGATGCCATTTCAAGACCAATGACACCGCCGCCGATAACTGCGAGAGTTTCAGGAACTTCTTCCATATCGAGGATTTCGCGGTTTGTCATACCGAAGCCTGAATCAATCGCTTCGCGAAGCCCCGGAATCGGCGGAACAACTGCTGATGAACCTGTTGTGATGAGAAGCTTCTTGCCTGAGTAAATCTCGCCGCCTGCCTCAACATCAAAGCCTTCAGACTTGCCGACGATTTTACCCTCTGCTTCTACAACCTTGACCTTGCCTGCACGGAGCGCTGCGCCGATACCTGCAACAAGCTTTGAACGGACATCGTTCTTGCGTGCAACAACTGCCTTATGGTCAATCTTTACGTCGCTTGCAGATACGCCGAATGCTGCGCCGTGAACTGTGTGGTCATAAATCTTTGCTGAATTTAAGAATGTTTTTGTCGGGATACATCCCTCGTTGAGGCAAACACCGCCGAGGAAACGCTTTTCGATCAAGCAAACGCTCATTCCCTCTGCAGATGCGCGCTCTGCAGCAAGATAACCTGCAGGGCCGCCACCTAATACAACCAAATCAAACATTGGTGAAATTCTCCTTTACTATATTAATTATGCACCGAGGAGCACGTCGAAGTTCTCAAGTGCTTCGCAGAGATCCTTTAAGAACTTAGCTGCCGGAGCACCGTCGACTGCTCTGTGGTCAAATGTGAGTGAGAGACCCATTGCCTGGTATGTCTTGATCTCACCGTCAACAACGCGAACCTTTGTTTCAGTTCCGCAAACACCGAGGATTGCAGTCTGCGGCGGGTTGATAACCGGAGTAAAGCTCTCAATACCGAGGCTGCCGAGGTTTGTGATAGTAAAGCTTGCGCCCTTGAGAAGGTCAGGTGAGCAAGCACCATCGCGGCACATACCTGTAACGCGCTTTGACTCTGCTGAAATATCCTTGAGTGTCATCTTGTTTGCATTGAATACTGTCGGAACCATAAGTCCGCGCGGTGTATCACAAGCAACGCCGAGATGTACGTTGTTGAAGAGACGCATTGTGTTATCAATAAGGTGAGCATTGATGTCTCTGTGCTTTAAGATTACGCGTGAAACAGCATAGAGAATCATATCGTTGAGAGTTACCTTCTCCATACCGAAAGCTTCGCCCTTTGCCTTTAAATGCTTGCGGTAGTTGAGGATAGCTGTTGCATCGAATGAAGTGTTGAGTGTAAGCTGAGCCATCTCTGTGAGAGAAGCTGACATTGACTTTGCAATAACTTTGCGGATGTTTGTCATCGGAACATCTTCGTAGTCTGCTGCAGGTGCTGCTGCCGGAGCTGAAGCTTCTGCAACCGGAGCTGCTGCCGGAGCTGCGGCTGCTGCCGCGATGTCTGCAGTTGTAACTCTGCCGCCGAGACCTGTTCCTACGATACCCTTACCGAGAGCATCTGCTGCAGCCGGAGTAACAACCTTGCCTTCAGAGATAAGCTTTTCAATGTCGCGCTCAATGATTCTGCCATTCGGTCCTGTCGGAACAGCGAGAGAGATATCTGCAAATGTCTTTTCTGCAAGCATCTTTGCACGCGGAGAAATCTTGAGGAGATCTCCTTCCTTTGCAGTTGTAGCAACCGGAGCTGCCGCTGCGACAGGTGCCGCCGCTACTGCTGCAGGTGCGACTTCTGCAACCGGTGCAGCTGCTGCATTCGGGTTGTATACCTCAGGATGTGAACCGTCTTCACCGATTACACATACGTTGAGGAGACATTCTACATCATCGCCCTCTTCAAAGAAGATTGCGAGCATCTTACCCGATACCTTTGCAACTTCATCAAAGCTTGCCTTATCTGTTTCGTAAGAGAATAGCATATCGCCTTCTGCAACCATATCACCTACGCTCTTGTGCCACTTTGAGATGATGCAGCTTTCAACTGACTGTCCCTGACGCGGCATAATTACCGGTGTGCAGTTTCCTGCATCAACGGGAGCTGCGGGTGCTGCTGCAACCGGAGTCGGAGCTGCTTCTGCTACAGGTGCTGCCGCCGGTGCGGGTGCTGCTTCTGCCGGAGCTGCACCTGCGGGTGCAAACTCTGCAAAGCTTTCACCGTCGTTACCGATTACGCATACGTTGAGGAGACATTCTACATCGTCGCCCTCTTCATAGAAGATTGCAAGCATCTTACCTGATGTTTTTGCAACTTCATCAAAACTTGCTTTGTCTGTCTCATAGGAGAAGAGCATATCGCCTTCTGCGACTGTGTCTCCTACCTTTTTATGCCACTTTGAGATAATGCAGCTTTCGACTGACTGTCCCTGGCGCGGCATAATTACCGGTGTTGCCATAGTTTATGTCCCCTTTCGTTTTATCTGTTTTCGAGCAAATAATTTTCTGCCTCTGCACACCAGAGACCGTTGTTGCGTGCTGTGATTTCAGCGAGAGCTGCAAAGAACGGATCTGTTTTTCCGAGCTCTGCAAAATCGTCGATAGCTGTAAGCGGCATATCAACATGAGTGTAGATAAGCTTCTTGCCACCCTTGATATTCGGGAGGTTGAGTGTTGATTCCTTTGCGCTGTCGATACCACCGACATGAGTAATCATAACAGCCGGGTTGAGTCTGCCTGTTTCCATAAGAGCAAGAGACTCTCTCATATCGTCTGTGTTACCACCTGATGTACCAACGTAGTGAGTTGCATTGTAATGGATGTTGTAGAAGTTGACCATTGCTGAGAACTCGTGGTTTGTCGGACCTGCAAAGAAGTTTACGCAACCGTCGTAAGCCAAAACTGAGTCTGCAAGCTCGCAAACGGGCTTGACCGGAGCCATGAGCATGATGTCGTCATAACCGTGACCGTCTGTGAGGTCCATAAGGTACTGCTTTGCATCTTCGCAGTTGTTTGTGTTTACGTATACGAGGCGAACGCCGTTCTTCTTTGCTTCTTCAACTGTGAGGAGCTCTTCTGCTCTTGAAAGACGAGCATCGTCGATATCTGTAACAACAACGAGTGACGGCTTGCGGTCAGCGTGGATAGCATAGTCAACAGCGCCGAGACCCATCGGACCTGCACCTGCCATGATGATTACGTTGCCACCCTCACGGATGCCCATTTCGTGAACATATGAACCTGCTTTTGTGTGGAAGAATGCGTGGTATCCGCCAACGATGCATGACATCGGCTCTGCAAGTGAACCGTAGAAGTATGCATCACCGTTATAATCGAGAAGCGCGTCAGAAAGCATAACCTCTGCCGGAACGATTACGAATGTTGAGCAACCGCCGATGTGCGGATATGAGTAACCCGGAGCACCGAGGCTTCCCTTCCAGTTGATAGCCGGCTGAATTGAGAACTTCTGGCCTTCTTTGAATTTGCTTTTCCAGTTTGCACCAACTTCACGGATGATACCGCAGAACTCATGACCGATGATGATCGGGTTTTCTTCTACGTTATCCGGAACACGCTTGTGGTCTCCGCCCTGAAGTGCTGCCTTGTAGCTTGACATACAGATACTGTCTGTAATAACCTCTGCAAGGATTTCATCGTCTGTGATTTTCGGCAATTCGAACTCTTCAAGACGAAGGTCGCTCTTGCCATAGAGTCTTAATGCTTTTGTCTTCATATTATATTCTCCTTTCAAAATTTACAAAACTTTTGCTCCGTTCTCTTCAAAGAACGTTCTGACATCATCAGACAGTTCATCGTCTGAAATAATGATGTCTATATCGCCGGGACGTGCAAAGGTGTACGGCATAACGCTGCCCACCTTTGAGCTGTCCATGAGCAACACGCGAAGTGTGGCACGAGAAAGAATCGTCTTCTTTATTTCGCAGTCGTGGATGTTACCGCATGAGAAGCCGCATTTTTCAGAAAATGCCGTTGCCGCAATAAATGCAACATCGATATTGAGCCCCTCAACGCCTGCGCGCGCCGTCGGCCCGTAGGTCGAGATGCTTGATTTGTTGACCTCGCCGCCGATAAGGTTAATTCTGCATTCCTTGTGTTTTAAAAGCTCTGCCGCAATGTTTATACCGCAGGTTGAAACAAGAATGTGTTTATCCTGGATAAGCTCCGCAAGTGTCATCATCGTACTTCCTGCGTCGATATAAACAGAGCTGTTTTCTTCTATGTATGAAAGAGCCTTTTCTGCAATTTTTCTTTTCTTGCCTACATTCGTTGCAGAGCGTTTTGAGAAAACATCTTCAACGAGCATATTTATCGCCTTGACCGACCTTGCACCGCCGTGGATGCGGACTATGCGACCGGCACCCTCAAGTGCCTCAAGATCGCGGCGGATCGTCATTTCCGAAACATCGGGAACAAGTTCTTTAAGCTGGGAAATGGAAACTTCGTTTCTTCCCTGGATAAAGTCGTTTATCAGTTTCTGTCTATCATTCATTTCAGATATTACCAAATTGTTAATTTCTAACAAGTTTTCAGTTTGAAACTAACACCTTCCCTGTTCTTCTAAACCATTATAAACCGTTTTAAACTATTTTTCAATAGTTTTTTTCAAAAAATTTGTTAGTTTCAAACATTTTTTCACAAAAACAGCATCACCGAAAGCGGCGATGCTGTTTTCATATACTATTCTTTTATCTCTCTCCAGTATTTTTCGGTTGCAGATTCAAGCTTGTTATCACCGTATTCATAATAAACACGGTCCTTGATGTCATCCGGCAAATACTGCTGTGAAACCCAATGGTTTTCATAAGAATGAGGATACTTATATGTTTTTCCTCTGCCGAGCTTCTCCGCACCTGCATAATGCGCATCACGAAGATGAGACGGAATTTCCGCACCCTTTCCGTTTCGGATGTCGGAAAGTGCCGCGTCTATTGCACATATTGCAGAATTTGACTTCGGAGCCGTGGCAAGAAGAATCGCCGCCTCTGAAAGCGGAATTCTCGCCTCAGGAAGACCAAGCTGAAGAGCCGAGTCAACACATGATTTAGTAATCGCAACCGCCTGCGGATACGCAAGACCTACATCTTCACTTGCGATGACAAGAAGTCTTCTGCAAGCCGAGAGCATGTCCCCCGCCTCAATGAGACGCGCAAGATAATGCACCGCCGCATCGGGATCAGAACCGCGAATGGATTTCTGGAGAGCTGACAAAACATCGTAGTGCGCATCTCCGTCGCGGTCTGCACGCATCGCACTTCTTTGAGTTACGGTCTTTGCATCCTCAAGTGTGACGGTAAGCACGCCAGCCTTCTCTATCGCGCTTGCAAACAGAAACTCAACCGCGTTAAGAGCTTTTCTTATATCGCCTCCGCACGCGCTTGCTATGTGGTCAACTACGCCATCTTCAACCCTTACTGTTGAGTCAAGCTTTGAAAACGCTCGGTGTATCGCACATTTAACATCCTGCGGCTCAATCGGTTTAAATTCAAAAACCGTTGCACGCGAAAGAATCGCGCTGTAAACGTAAAAGTACGGATTTTCGGTAGTTGATGCAATTATCGTAAGCTTTCCGTTTTCCATAAACTCAAGGAGCGACTGCTGCTGTTTTTTGTTGAAATACTGAATCTCATCAATATACAAAAGCACGCCGTTCGGAAAAAGCAAAGTATCAAGACCTGCAACGATATCTTTTATATCGGATATTGATGCAGTTGTCGCGTTGAGCTTTTTAAACTCACGCGAGGTATGCTTTGCGATTATCTCCGCAACAGTTGTTTTTCCGACACCGCTCGGGCCAAAAAAAATCATATTCGGAATCTGCCCCGTGAGTATTATACGGCGCAATATGCCGTTCTCGCCGAGAATATGCTTCTGACCGAAAACATCTTCTATATTGTCTGGTCTGATTCTGTCTGCAAGAGGTTTATACATATGCGCCTCCGGATTTTAGTAAAGCGGATATTTGTTGCAAAGAGCAGTTACACAATCGTGGATGTAATCCTTCTTTGTTTCAAATGCTGTTGCTGTGAGGTGGATGAGACGAGCAATTTCTGCCATATCTGTCTCACCAAAACCACGGCTTGTAACAGCCGGAGTACCGATACGTACACCACTTGTAACAAACGGCTTCTCAGGATCGTTCGGAATAGCATTCTTATTGAGTGTGATGCCGACTTCGTCAAGACGGTGTTCAAGCTCCTTGCCTGTGATGTTGAACTTGCGGAGGTCAACGAGCATAAGGTGATTGTCAGTACCGCCGGATACGAGGTCAAATCCGCACTGCATAAGTGCATTTGCAAGAGCAGATGCATTTCCAACGACCTGCTTCTGATATGTTGTGAACTCGGGCTTGAGTGCTTCGCCGAAGCAGACAGCCTTTGCCGCGATGATGTGCATAAGCGGACCGCCCATTGTGCCTGGAAATACTGCCTTGTCAATCTGTTTTGCAAGCTCTTCTTTGCAGAGGATGATGCCACCGCGCGGACCGCGGAGAGTTTTGTGAGTTGTTGTTGTAACAACGTCTGCATACGGAACCGGGCTCGGATGAACACCTGCAGCTACAAGACCTGCAATATGAGCCATATCAACAACAAAGTATGCACCGACGCTCTTTGCGATGTGTGCAAATCGCTCAAAATCGATAACTCTCGGGTATGCAGATGCGCCTGCGATAATCATCTTCGGCTGGCATTCCTTTGCTGTCTTTTCAAGCTTGTCATAATCGATGCGGTGAGTTTCGGGGTCAACACCGTAAGGAACTATGTTGTGATATGCACCTGACATATTTACGGGGCTACCGTGAGTAAGGTGGCCGCCTTCGCTGAGGTTCATACCCATAACAGTATCGCCCGGCTTTACGAGTGCAAAGTAAACCGCAAGGTTTGCAGAAGCACCGCTGTGCGGCTGAACGTTAACGTGGTCTGCACCAAAAAGCTCAAGAGCGCGCTCCTGTGCAATTTTTTCAACAACGTCGACACACTCACAACCGCCGTAATAACGCTTACCCGGAAGACCTTCAGCATACTTGTTTGTCAAAACCGTGCCTGCTGCAGCCAGAACTGCAGGGCTAACGAAGTTTTCTGACGCAATAAGCTCGATATTTCCGCGCTGTCTGTTATATTCAGACTCAATTGCAGCGCCGACTGACGGATCATACTGCTTCAAGAAATCAATGTTTTCTTTAATCATATGTAACACTCCTTAAGAAAGACTATATATAGTGTATTATACACCTTTTAACACACATTTTCAAGCATTATTATCTTTTCTTCCTAATTTAAAGAAAAGGTAATAAAACAAAAGCGCAAAGGCTGTCCCCAGAATCGCGCCTGCGATTATATCCGTTGTGTAGTGCACATTAAGATACACCCTCGAAAGCGCAATTAAAGACGCAAGGACTATTGCAGGGATTCCGATTTTCCTGTCGTAACAGTACAGCATAACAGCTACCGAAAACGATGTTGCCGTATGCATTGACGGAAAAGAAAAATCAGACGGGTGATCTATCAGAAGCGCAATTCCCGGTTGGATATTACACGGTCGCACACGCGCAAACAACGGTTTCAGAGCAAAGCTTCCGAAAAAGAAACAAACACCGAGTGCGACAAGCGAAACAACTCCTGCCCTTCTGTGCTTTTTTGACACAAGCATTGATGCAATAAGTATAAACCAAATAAATCCACCATCTCCGAGCGAGGTTATAAACACCATTATCCTGTCAACAACCTGTGAACTTATTTTCGAAAAAAGCGCAGGTAATATACCGTCAATAAAGCTGATAATTTCCATTTATTTCTCCAATTTTTCAGGTGTTTTCTTCTTCAAGAACGAAAACTTTGTTTCAGAAACGACAACCGCAAAGAAGATAAGCGCAAAGCCCGAAACGATGCGGAATGTGAGATTTTCTCTCCCCATTACGACAGAGAAAAGAGTTCCGAAAACAGATTCAAACGTGAGAATAAGTGCCGCGGCGGAGGGTGACGTGTGCTTCTGACCAAAATTCTGAAGAAGAAGCGCAGCCCCCGTGCAGAAAAGGCAGAGATATACGATAGACGGGATAACATCCACAGAAACAGGACTTATTCCCCCATCGAACACAAACGTTGCAACCCAGAATATAACAGCGGCTGTTGCAAACTGCAAAATCGTCATAACTACAGGATCTCTGTCTTCACCGTACTTTGCAACCGCAACCATATGACATGAATAGAAAAACCCGCCGATGAGCGTCAAGGCATCCCCCATTCCCATCGAAAAGTCGCGTTTTAAGGAAATGAGCCCGATACCCGTGATGCATATAAACGCCGCAATTATATTCCATCTGTCAGGGCGCTTTGAACCTGCAATCCACGCCATAAACGGAACGAGAACGCAGTAAATCGCAGTTAAAAATGCGTTTTTTCCCGGTGTTGTATCCATAGCACCGAGAGTCTGGAAAAAGTATGCAAAGAAAAGGCACACTCCCATTATCGCGCCGCGCCACAGCATATCTCGCGTTACACCGCGAAGCTTCTTATGAAAAATCGCAGAGAGGATTATGCACGCACCCGTAAAACGGATTGCCATAAGGTAGTTTGGCGCAATGAGATTGAGCGCATCTTTTATTATAACAAACGAGCTTCCCCAGATGACTGTTGCGAGAAAAAGAGAAAGCTTTGCAAAAGTTTCGGTTTTCTTCATATATAACGCTCCTTAAACAAATCACATTCAAAGATTATATCAGTTATGAAGAAAAAATGCAACTTGTAATTGATTTTAAATAAATATCCACCCGCTATGCGGGTGGTATTTCATTTGAGGGCTACCGCCCTACCCGCTACCGGCTGCGCGTCATCGTGCGCTTTTTTATTGGCCTGCCGGCCACGCACTGTTACTTATTACCCATAAATGGGTTATTCGACTGCAGGGCTTCTCCTTGAGGAGAAGCTGTCACGAAGTGACTGATGAGGTGTTGTAGAGTTTGGCGGTTTCCGACAAACCGTTATTGTATATTTGCGGCACATCCTAAAGGCTGTGCCCTACAAATCCACCTCATCCGAGTTTTGCTTCGCAAAAACCACCTTCCCCTCCCACAAGGGAAGGCTTTCCCACAATATGCATTGGAATAAAATCTCTCATATTCCAAAAAACTTTTGCTTTGCATATTATATTTAATTTGTATTCTGTTCATCGGTTAACCTCTATTGAACCACGCGACTATCGCGTGATTTTCGTTATACAAAAAATTGCGGCACACTTTCAAAAAGTGTGCCGCAACTGCGTTACTCTTATTCTTCGTCGAGGTATGCTTTGCGCTCTTCCATAATCTTCTGCTGAACGTTTGCAGGAGCTGCTTCATATCTCTCGAATGCAAATTCAAATGAACCTCTGCCCTGAGTCATTGAGCGAAGGTCGATGGTGTAGCTGTTCATCTCTGCCATCGGAACTTCTGCCTCAACGATGGACTGACCGTCGCCCTGCGGATTCATACCGAGAACGCGACCGCGACGCTTGTTGAGATCGCCGATGACGTCGCCCATGTAATCATCCGGAACGTAAACCTTAAGAGTTCCGATCGGTTCGAGGAGAACCGGGTCTGCCTGCGGAAGACCTGCCTTGTATGCGAGGTTTGCCGCAACCTTGAATGCCATTTCAGATGAGTCAACATCGTGGTAAGAACCATCGACGAGTGTAGCCTTTAAGTAAACAACCGGGAATCCTGCGAGAACGCCCTTTGAAATAGAGTCGCGAAGTCCCTTTTCAACTGCCGGGAAGAAGTTCTTCGGAACTGCGCCGCCGACAATCTTCTCTTCGAATACGAGGTCTTCAACGTCACCCGGCTGGAACTCAATCCAGACATCACCGAACTGACCGTGTCCGCCCGACTGCTTCTTGTGGCGTCCCTGAACCTTGACCTTTTTGCGAATCTTTTCGCGGTACGGAACTCTCGGCTCTGCGAGGTCAACCTCAACATTGAAGCGACTCTTGAGCTTTGAGCAAAGAATGTCAATATGCATATCGCCGTAGCCCGTAACAACAAACTGACGTGTTTCAGAGTTATTGACTGTCTTGAATGTAACATCCTCTTCAGCAAGCTTTGCAAGACCTGATGCGATCTTTTCTTCGCCGCCCTTTGCCTTCGGGTTTACTGCAAGAGAGTATGTCGGGTTCGGGAAGTTGATACCGACAAGGTGAACCTGTTTATTTGTTGAACAAAGCGTGTCACCTGTTCTTGCATCTGCAAGCTTTGCAACTGCACCGATATCACCCGTTGTGACTTCATCAACGTCAACGCGCTTTTTACCGATAACAGTATAAAGATGACCGATTTTTTCTGTTTCGCCCGTTCTCGGGTTAAGGAGCGTCATATCACTCTTGACAGAACCTGAAAGAACCTTGAAGAACGAGAACTTGCCATACTGGTCAGAAACGGTTTTAAAGACGATTGCAAGAGTATCATTTGTGTCACCGACGGTGATTTCAACAAGCTCGTGGTCGTCAGTAACCGCAACGTCCTTCGGAGCATCTATCGGACACGGAGAGTATCCTACAAGGCCGCGGAGAAGTGCAAGGCTTCCGATACCTGTGTATGCAGAACCTGTGAATACAGGAGCTAAAGTTCCTTCCATAACGCCGCGCTTTACGCCGTCCATGTATTCATCAATTGTGAACTCTTCACCGGCAAAGTACTTTTCCATATATTCTTCGCAGGTTTCAGCAACACTTTCTGCGATCTGTGCTCTGACCATAAGAGCCTTTTCCATGCACTGCGGCGGAATCGGCATCTCAACTGCGGCACCGTTTTTGAGCTCGTATGCCTTCATCGGGATAAGGTCGATGATACCGATGATTTTTTCGTCTACGATAGCCGGAATGACCATCGGACAGACAGATACGCCGAACTTCTCACGAAGCTGCTCATATACAGTATAATAACGTGCATTTTCTTCATCAATCTTTGATATGTAAATCATGCGCGGAAGCTTCTTTTCATTAACCTTCTTCCATGCGATTTCGGTACCTACCTGAACACCTGTCTTTGCTGTGCAGACGATGATAGCGGCATCTGCAACGCGCATTGCCTGATGAACTTCGCCAACAAAGTCGAAGTATCCCGGAGTGTCGATAAAGTTGAATTTGTGATCATAAAACTCAACAGGAACAACTGATGACGATATACTGAACTTTCTTTTGATTTCTTCGGGATCAAAGTCAGAAACCGTGTTTCCTTCCGAAACCTTACCGAGTCGGTCTGTATTTTTTGTCATGTAGAGCAAGCTCTCGACGAGTGAAGTCTTTCCGTCGCCACCGTGGCCCAACAGACATATATTTCTTATTTTTTCAACGGGGTATGCTTTCATTTGCTTTTCCTCTCCTTTAATACGAGTAGTTACCTATCTGCCAAAATATTAAGCAAATATTAACTTTTATTAAATTATATAACATACTTACAGAAATTACAAGAGGAACTTTGTGCAAATTGCAATTTTTTCTAAATTTTTTCTCACACCCTTTTTGGCATTTTCAACAAATTGCACAAATGATACAAAAAACCCGGACACATCACCTTAAAAATGATATGTCCGGGTTAATCATTTTATTGCATTATGCCTTGAGTTTTGCGATACTTTCGTCGATATTCGCCATAAGGGCTGTAACCTTTGCAAGCTTTTCGCGCTCTGCTTCAACAACTGCCGCAGGTGCTTTCGCAACAAATCCCTGGTTGTTGAGCTTTCCGCTTATCATATTGAAGTCCTTTTCGCACTTCTCGCGTTCTTTCTTAAGACGTGCAATTTCAGCTTCTGTATCGATAAGCTCATTCATCGGGATGAAGAGCTTTGCACCTTCCGTAACAACAGATACCATCTTTGATGCATCCTCTACCCCATCTGTGATAATGACTTCGGATGCTGATGCAAGCTTTTTGAAGAATGCATCACCGAGTGAGAAGATGCTCTTTGACTTGGCGTCGTCCGGAATGATGATGAGCTGTGCCTTCTTTGACGGTGCAACGTTCATCTCTGCACGGCGGTTTCTTATGCTGCGGATAGCCTGCATAAGAGCCTCCATATTGCTCTCCTCTTCCTTGAAGTTCAAAGCATCTGCATATACCGGCCAGTCAGAAATCATAATTGACTCACCTTCGTGCGGAAGTGTCTGCCAGATTTCTTCCGTGATAAACGGCATAAACGGATGGAGAAGCTTAAGGGTATTTGAAAGAACGTAGCAGAGAACCTTTTCTGCAACCTCGCGGCTCTTTGCGTCAGCATCGTCCGAGAGTCTCGGCTTTACAAGCTCGATGTACCAGTCGCAGTAGTTATCGCGGATAAACTCCTGAAGCTTCTGTGCCGCGATACCAAGCTCGTATTTATCGATGTTATCTGTAATTTCAGATGCAAGAGTGTTGTATTTTGAAAGAATCCACTTATCTTCCATTGCAAGATCAGAAAGTGCAGGAAGCTCACATTTATCAATGTTAAGGTTCATCATAACGAAACGTGAAGCGTTCCATATCTTATTTGCAAAGTTGCGGTTTGCCTCAACGCGTTCAGGAATAAATCTCGTGTCGTTACCGGGTGAGTTACCTGTTACAAGAGTGAATCTGAGTGCATCTGCACCAGACTCCTCGATAACCTCAAGCGGATCAACGCCGTTGTTGAGAGATTTTGACAGCTTTCTGCCGAGCGCATCGCGGACGATACCGTGGATAAATACCGTCTTGAACGGTTCAAGCTTTAAGTGCTCCATACCGGAGAAGATCATTCTTGCAACCCAGAAGAAGATGATATCATAACCGGTTACGAGAACTGATGTCGGATAGAAATAATCAAGCTCGGGAGTCTTTTCGGGCCAGCCGAGAGTTGAGAACGGCCAGAGAGCTGACGAGAACCATGTATCAAGAACATCGTCCTCCTGACGAAGCTTTTTGCTCTTACACTTTGCACACTCTGTCGGATCCTCCATTGAAACGTTGACGTGTCCGCACTCTTCGCAGTAGAACGCTGGGATACGGTGTCCCCACCAGAGCTGACGTGAAATACACCAGTCGTGAACGTTTTCCATCCAGTTTGTGTAAATCTTCGAGAAGCGGTCCGGAACGAATTTTACCGTACCGTCGTTTACAACTCGGAGAGCTTCTTCCGCAAGCGGTCCCATCTTGACAAACCACTGCTTTGATGTAAGCGGCTCAACAACTGTGCTGCAACGGTAGCACTGACCGACGTTGTGCTTATGGTCGCGGATTTCAAGAAGATATCCCTCTGCCTCAAGGTCTGCAACGAGAGCCTTTCTTGCCTCGTATCTGTCAAGACCGTTGTACTTTCCGCCGTTTTCGTTGATGCAACCGTGCTCGTCGATAACGAGGATTTCTTCAAGGTTGTGGCGCTTGCCGACCTCAAAGTCGTACGGGTCGTGACACGGTGTGATCTTAACACAACCGGTACCGAATTCGCGTTCAACATATTCGTCAGCGATAACCGGGATTTCGCGGTTCATAATCGGAAGGATAAGTGTCTTTCCGACGAGGTGCTGATATCTTTCATCTTCAGGGTGAACTGCAACAGCAGTATCTCCCATCATTGTTTCAGGACGTGTTGTTGCGATAACGACATATTCATCAGAATCCTTGACAGGATATTTGATATGCCAGAACTTGCCGTCCATCTCGCTGTATTCGACCTCTGCGTCAGAAAGTGCCGTTGCACAGTTAGGACACCAGTTGATAATTCGGTTACCCTGATAAATAAGACCTTTTTCATAAAGCCTTACAAAAACCTCACGGACAGCTCTTGCGCAGATATCATCCATAGTGAAGCGTGAGCGATCCCAGTCACAGGATGCACCCATCTTCTTCTGCTGCTCAACGATTCTGTTGCCGAACTTGTTTTTCCAGTCCCACACGCGCTCCAAAAACTTTTCTCTGCCGAGATCGTGGCGTGTAAGCCCCTCTTCCTCGCGAAGAGCCGCCTCAACTTTGATCTGCGTAGCGATACCTGCATGGTCCGTACCCGGAAGCCAGAGAGCAGAGTATCCCTGCATACGCTTTGTTCTTATAAGAATATCCTGCAACGTACAGTCAAGCGCGTGACCGAGGTGAAGCTGACCCGTAACATTCGGGGGCGGCATAACGATTGAATATGACTTTTTCTTGTCATCAACCTCTGCGTGGAAGTAACCCTTTTCTTCCCACTCCTTGTACAAACGCGCTTCAACGTCGTGAGGATTATAAATCTTCTCAAGTTGCTTTGCCATTAAAATTTCCTCCTTAAAATATAAAAAGCCCATGTCAGAAGACATGGGGCGAAGCGACACACTTCACGGTACCACCCAAATTCAGCACAGAAACCTGCGCCCTCTAAACACTTATAACGGTGTGCATTCCGACAGAGCTTACTCAAACCTTTTCACCTCTGCAGCTCCGGAGTGACACTCCGCTTCCCGTCTGCCGTGATCCCAGCCCCCACGACTCTCTGCAAGACTTTATAAAGCGGTTTTATCTCCTTCTTCGCTTTTCTACAATAGAATACAATATTACTCACAAATTGTCAAGTAAAAATAGAATTTTTTTATAAATTTCGTTTTGTTATATATAAATTATATGACTATTTGAGCCTTTTTTCCTTGAAAAAAGTGTAAAAAAAGTGTATAATATATATAAATCGACACAAGGTGGTGGATACCTTTGTACAACATCGGCGACAGAATAGTGCATCCGATTCACGGAGCAGGAACTATCGATGACATAACAAGCCGCGTTATAGACGGCAAAACGATCGATTATTATATTCTCAAACTCCCTACGGGCAGTATGACTATCATGGTTCCCGTTGCCACAAGTGCAGAAATCGGTATCCGCGACGTCATAACGCGAGAGCTTGCGGACGAGCTGATTTCCCTTATCCCCTCTCTCGAGGCTGAGGATACGACAAACTGGAACAAGCGCTATCGTGAAAATACCGCCCGCATAAAGACCGGCGACCTTCGCGAGGTTGTTTGTGTTATCAAGTCACTCTCCTCGCGCGATATGAAAAGCGGACTCTCCACCGGAGAAAGAAAGATGCTCCATACAGCACGCCAAATTCTTATTTCCGAGCTTTCTCTTGCAAAGGAAATGTCTTTTTCCGAAATTGAAGAGCTTATAAACCCTTTATTTCTGCAGACAGACAGATAAAACTTTGCAAAATTTGATTTATCTCACTTTTTATGATACAATTAAAGTTGCCTTGGTAATTTACCCAGGCAGCTTATCTTTTTTAAAGGATGTTGTTTATATGTCCAGAAATACAAAAAAGAAAACCTGCGTTGCGATTATGCCTGCTGCAGGCACATCTTCAAGAATGAAGCAATACGGCAACAAGCTTTTTATGGAAGTCGGAAATACGCCCGTCATACTCCTCACTCTCCGTGCGCTTGAAAACTCACCGTTCATCGATGAAATTATTATCCCGACACGCGAGGATATGATAGATGAGATAAAAAAGCTCTGCGCCGACAACTCCATAACAAAGGTTAAAAAAGTCATCTGCGGCGGAAGCACGAGAACTGAATCCGTTTTGAACGGAGTTCTCGCTTCAAAGGGCAGATTTGACCTTATTGCAATACACGATGCGGCTCGTCCGTTTGTTTCTGCAGGCATTATAGAAAACACCGTTACTGCCGCGGCTAACTACGGTGCGGCGGCACCTGCCATTCCGATAAAGGACACCGTCAAGGAAGCTGAAGGCGGAATTATCAGGAAAACCGTTCCGAGAGAGTCTCTTTTCGGAGTTCAGACTCCGCAGATTTTCGACTCCGACCTCATAACGGCCGCACTTGTGAAAGCTCAGCGCGACGGTCTTTCAATCACCGACGACTGCTCTGCCGCCGAGGCGATAGGCACAAAGGTTTTCCTCACCGAGGGTGATTATTTCAATATCAAGATAACAACGCCCGAGGATCTTATTTTTGCAAATGCCATTTATTCTGAACTTAACCGGAGGTAGAATATGAGAATAGGACACGGTTACGACGTTCACAGACTCGTTGAAAGACGCAAGCTTATACTCGGCGGAGTGGACATTCCTTACGAAAAGGGACTTCTCGGCCACAGCGATGCTGACGTTTTGCTCCACGCGATATCTGATGCACTTTTAGGTGCTGCGGCACTCGGTGATATCGGAAAGCACTTTCCGCCGACTGACGATGCATATCTTGATGCGGACAGCCTTGAGCTTTTGCGAAAAGTTGTTTCTCTTTTAAAAGACAACGGGTATTCTATTTCCAATGTAGATTCAACCGTTATTGCCCAGAAGCCGAAGCTGCTTCCCTACATCGAAGAAATGAGAAAAAATATAGCCAATGCACTTTCGGTTTCAATTGACTGCGTAAGCGTCAAGGCGACAACCGAAGAAAAGCTTGGCTTTACCGGCAGCGGTGACGGAATCTCCGCACACGCCGTAGCATTGATACAAAAAAGTTGCAAGTCCCTTTAAGTTGCGGGACTTGCAACTTTTATTTTTACCTTGAATAAAATGAGTATATCTCAAAAAGGCGGTGTCAGATATGCTCATTTTATCTTCGCTCTCACTTTTATTTGCAAACTGTCTGTTTTTTATCCTCAGCATTTCGGGTGGCTCTTTCCCACCTCCGCTTTCCGCAAAAGAAGAGCGCAAATACCTTGAAATGTATGCAAACGGTGACGAGGATGCCCGAAACATTCTCATTGAGAGAAACCTCCGTCTTGTTGCTCACATAATCAAAAAATATTACACAACGCAACAGGAGCAGGATGACCTCATTTCAATAGGTTCAATAGGTCTTATAAAGGCGATAAATACATACAAACCCGGAAAAGGAACGCGGCTTGCAACGTATGCCGCACGATGCATAGAAAACGAAATTCTTATGCATTTTCGTGCCGTTAAAAAATGCGCCGGAGAAGTTTCCCTTTCAGATGCACTCGACACCGATACCGACGGCAATTCCCTTTCACTCATAGACGTCGTGAGTTGCGAAGATCTTCGGCTCGAAAAAATCGAAAACCTCGACACCGAAGAAAAGTTGTATAAACTGCTGAATGAATGTCTGGATGCACGTGAGCGCGAAATCATAATTCTTCGTTACGGACTATATGACGCTGTCCCGAAAACGCAACACGAGATTGCCGAAAAATGCAACATCTCCCGCTCCTACGTCAGCAGAATAGAAAAGCGCGCACTTGAAAAAATGCGCGCCGCTTTTGACAAAAAGCCTATCTGATTGTTGCTATAATCTCCGCCATCTCATCCATCTTCTGCTGCATCTCAAATGCAAGAACAAACTGCGTGCGGGCACGAACGAGATTGTGTTCGGGATACTTTGTCGCAAAATAAACATCGCCGTCAATATAATCAGCAAGAAATCTCATTCCGCATTCCATAGTCATAAGATATGCACTATACGGAAGAAGTTCTCTCTCCTTTTCGGTTATACTGTCACCGAGCGCACCGACAAAGCCTTCTGCATAAGCTTTGAAAAGACCGATGTCAAAATGGACTTTTGAAATATCCTTTTCGTCTTCAGCCGCTGTGCTTGCACCGAAGCGGATTGAATCTCCGAAATCATAAAGCATGGATCCCGGCATAACTGTATCAAGGTCGATAACCGCCCTGCCCTTGAGTGTTTCGGGCTCCATAAGAATGTTATTGAGTTTAGTGTCATTGTGCGTTACGCGAAGCGGAATTGATCCGTCCGCGGTAGCCTTTACGATTTTATCATAGGTGTCTCCGCGGTCAAGAACAAACTTCACTTCATCTTCACACAAATCAAGTCTTCCCGACTTATTTTCAGAAACTGCTTTCCTGAAATTTTCAAAGCGATTCGGGGTATCATGAAATCGCTCTATTGTTTCAAACAAAACGCTTGCATCAAAATCCGAAAGCAGTTTCTGAAACTCACCGAATGAATATCCGGCGTTTTTGAAAACCTCTGCCGACTCTGCCTTCTGGAGCGTCAGGGAATTTTCTATAAAATCATAGACTCTGTAGCATCCGTCATCCGTACGGAGCATAAGCTCGCCGCCGACAGTTTTTACGACATTCAACGTTACTGCGCCCTTACTCCTGATAAACTCCGTTACGAGAAGGATGTTGTTCATCAGTCGTTCGGGTTCTTTGAATATATTTGTATTGATTTTCTGAAGAATGTAATTCTTCTCCGTTGTTTCTACGAGAAAAGTCTGGTTGATGTGACCTTCGCCGTACGGTGAAACGCGCTTTACCTCTCCTGTAATCCGGAACTCTTTTACAGCATTACATTCCTTCATAAAGTCCTTCATTTATGTATCCTCCTATCGCTTCTTTTAGTTGCGGCAAATCCTCACGATAGGTGATTCCATACCACTTATCACTATTTGTGTATACCTTGATTGTAGCAAGACCTTCTTTTGACATATCACTGATGATTGTCGGAATGAACAGCTCTGCCTTCATGAGGTCTGCTTCTTTCATAAACACATCAAACTCCTTCTGAATCTGTGAAAAAACATCGGGAGTGAGTCCCCACAAATTCATCGAAACCGGTGTTTTCGGATCGAGCTTTACCGTCTTTCCGTCTTCTTCATATGTCATATCCGAACCTATTTTTGTAATCTCGTTTACGTCTTTTAAAAGTCCGTTTTCAACGGTGCAGACTCCGCGTGATACGGTGCCGTTCGGGCTTAAAGTATTTTCAAGCTCGAATGCAGTCATCGCAAATTCACCCGGTTTTGCACTTTTGAGATGCTCCGCAATTTCAAAGAACGCGTTACTTCCGTAATAATCATCTGCATTGATTATTGCAAACGGTTCTGAAACCGCGTCCTTGCAGCAGAGGATTGCGTGTCCCGTGCCGAAGGGTTTTGTTCTTCCCTCCGGAAGACAGGACATATCCTGCATAACGTATTCTGTTTTTATCATCTTCTCTATACGGCTTCCGACAAGGCGGACAAAATCGTCTTTCATATCCTCGCGGATTATGAAGACAACCTTCGTAAAGCCTGCCTTTTTTGCATCGTATACAGAAAAGTCAACTATCGTCTTTCCGTCTTCGGTTACGCTCTGTGCCTGCTTGAGTCCGCCAAAACGGCTACCCATACCCGCCGCCATAACTACGAGTGTAATATCTTTCAAAACAAAAACCTCCCATAAGTGATTTTTTTACTTTGACAAACCGAATAATTTAGGTTATACTAAGCATTATAATTATTCAAATTAATAAGTCAATATGTATTTGTATACGAAATTTGCGATTTTGGATACCCAAAGGTGATTTTTATGATTTCAGGCTCACAAAAACACAATTCAAGCCTCATTTCAATCAACAGCGCATTTCTGCGTGATGCACATGAGGACTTCTATTTCGAAGGTGAAATGCACGATTTCTGGGAAATGGTTTACGCTGTTGACGGCAGCGTTACCGTATCGGAGGACGAGCGTGTTTATGAAATTTCAGAAGGACAAGCTGTTTTTCACAAGCCGTCGGAATTCCATCGCCTGCTGTGCAAAAAAGGTCAAAAAGGAAAACTCATAATCATATCCTTCTCCTACGACGGAAACCTCATCGACGAACTCGGAAACGGTGTTTTCAGTTTAAACCTCTATCTTCGACATATGCTTGCGGAGGCCTTTGAAAACATAACCTCAACCTTCGACTGTGCGCCAATTCCCATCACCTCATCCGGAAGCACCGCACTTGACGAAAGCATATGCCTCTTGAAATTTGAGCTTTTGCTTCTCTCGGTTGCCTCCGAAATATCGCCCGACAAAAAACAGAAATACACCGTCGGCGCACATAATTACAAAAACATTCTGAACATTATGAAGAGCCACATAGACGAAAACTTATCCGTTGACGAAATAGCCAACCTCTGCTATCTCAGCACAAGCAACCTAAAGAAAACGTTTCGTAAATTTGCCGGTTGCGGCGTTATGCAACATTTTAACCGACTGCGGATAATGCGCGCAGGCGAGCTTTTAAAAAGCGGATACAGCATTTCACAGGTGAGCGATAAGATGTCATTTTCAAGCCCGGGATATTTTTCAAATGTTTTTAAGCGCGAAACCGGAATATGCCCGACTCAATACCGCACAAGTAAAAAATAAAACGAGAACCTCAATACATAGTTCGTATTGAGGTTCTTTTTCATTTTGCTGAAAATTCGCAACCGCAGTATTCCTGGCGGTAGATTTCAAGTTCGCGCGAAAGTTCTATTGAGCGCTTATATCCCTCCCGCTTTTTAAAATCAGCAAAAAGAAACGGGATTCCGACTTCTTCTGATATTTTTTTGCCAAGCGAATTTAAAATTTCGGCGTTTTTATGCGGACTTACCGTAAGAGTTGTTGTAAAGCAATCCACCTTTAATGCCTTCGCGATTTCCGCCGTCTTTTTAAGACGGAGCCTGAAGCATTCGATACATCTCGCGCCGCCTTCGGGTTCGCTTTCTAAACCGCTTGCAACACTTAAAAATTCCGAGTGGTCATAATCCTCATATATAAGATTTACGGGGTGATCTACCCTGAGCTTTGAAACAACTTCTCTCTGTGCACAAAGACGCTTTTCATACTCTTCCGGCGGATAGATATTGGGGTTGTAAAAAAGAACGGTTACTTCAAAATATTTCGACAGATACTCAAGCACATATGTACTGCACGGACCGCAGCAGCTCTGAAGAAGGAGCTTTGGAATATGTCCGTCTGCAGTAAGCTTTTTTATCTGTTCATCACATAAAAGCTGATAATTTGTTTTCATACCACTCACCCGAACACTACCTCTTCTGCGTACCCGTCAAAAACCAGCACCGCGCTGTTTTCGGAGCTGATGTAAAAATCAAACTTCTCATTTCTTCGTATTCCCAAATCCTCCGCTGACACGTCAGATCCATCTTTTGCGTTAAAGTTAAAATACTTTACATATCCATTTTCATCCACACACATAAAAGACGCATATTTCTCTCCGATAAAGACAGGATCAAGCGCATTTCCTTTCTCCGACTCCTTGACGATGCGTTCTGATACAGCCTCATTTATCGCCGGCTGCGACATATCGTATACAGCTTCTGTCCTTGCGCCCGACGCCGGCATCATTCTCGAATTTTCAGACACGATCATCGGCTCGGAATCGCCTTCCGTAATGACTTCGTCCCCATCCCATGTCCACAAACCGCCAATTCCTATAACGAGACACAGCATCGCACAAATCGAAACTGCAGGCAAAATTTTCTTAAACACATTTATCTTATAAGTATTTTTTTGCTCACTTTTCTTTATAGCCTCTTTAACAACAGACGAAAGCTCCGACGGAATTTCAATGTTCATATATTCTTTTTTTGCACGGCTTAGTCTTTCCATTATTCCGCCTCCTTATAATAAATTTTAAGCTTTGAAAGTGCACTGTAAAGCCTTGTTTTCACGGTGTTTAAATTTGTTCTTGTAACTTTTGAAATCTCCTCAAGCGTCATATCTTCAAAAAAACGGAGAATGATAATCGTTTTAAGTTTTTCGGGAAGACAATTTATCGCGTCATTTATACTGTCATCCTTTTCAAACGCCTTTTCGTGATACACCCCAACCGGAATATCCTCATCAGCAACCGAAATCTCCCTTTTGTGCTTATTTGCATAGGTGTAAACTTCGTTTACCAGAACTCTGTAAAACCACGAGTTTATACTGTCAATGTTGCGAATGTCCCCGTATTTTTCAAGAGCCTTGCAGATTGCATTCTGAACTATATCAAGAGAGGCTTCCCTGTCTCTTATATGGCTGTATGCAAGCCTGTAAAACTTATCCTGATTATCGGTTATGTAACCGATGACCGTGTTGTAAACATCTTTTCTGTCCATCAAAACGACCTCTCACCCATCTGTATATACAGATAAATTAAACACTTGAAAAGTTTTAAATTTTTTTGGTATTGTTTTCCTTTATATTTTTGTGCTATTATTAGTATTATAATACCGAAGCCGGGAGGTTTTGTCAATGAGAACGGTTGGAATAGATTACGGCGACAAAAGAATAGGAGTTTCATTCTCCGATATAGGCGGAATGCTTGCAGGAGAGAGCTTTACCATATTTGTTACATCACCCCAAAAGGCGATAGACGAGCTTTGCGAAGCTATCCTCTCGAGAAACACATCAGAGATTGTTCTCGGGTATCCGAAGCATATGAATTCAGACATCGGAGACCGTGCAAAAAAGAGCGAGGCTTTTGCAGAAATTCTGCGCGAGAGGACATCCCTCCCCGTAATATTATGGGACGAGCGTTGCACAACGGTTGATGCACATCGCATTCTCTCCGAAACGGGATATCACGGCAAGAAAAGGCGCGAAAAGGTCGACTCGGTTGCCGCATCACTTATTTTGCAGAACTATCTCGATTTCAAAGCAATGTCAAAAAAATAAGTTCATTTTATATTGCAAACTACACTTTACGATTTGTATAAAATATGATATAATGAGTTTTGATGTGTATATTAACTAAAAGGAGATAAATTATGGGAATTTCAGCATTACAAAAAGCAAGATATGAATACTCTCCGAAGCTTCCGCAGATGCTTCGCGGCGGTATTTCGGAAATCAGCGTATCAGAAGGCGCAGAAACAAAGAGTGTTGCAGATTGCGAAAAGATTCAGGCACTCTTCCCCAACACATACGGCAAGCGCGAAATCGTTTTCAAAAAGGGTGAGAACACATCCGCCTCGAAGAAACAGGTTGTCGGCGTTATTCTCTCGGGCGGACAGGCTCCGGGCGGACACAACGTCATCTGCGGTTTGTATGATGCTCTTAAGTCTACCAACCCCGAAAACGTTCTTTACGGCTTCAAAAACGGTCCTATCGGTCTCATCAACGACGATTATATAATCTTTGATGACGAATACATCAACAAATACAGAAACACAGGCGGTTTTGACATCATCGGCTCCGGCAGAACAAAGCTTGAGACAAACGAACAGTTTGCGATCGTTTCAGAGGTCTGCAAGAAGCACGGCATTACTGCTGTCGTTATCATCGGCGGCGACGACTCAAACACAAATGCCGCAGTTTTGGCCGAATATTTTGCCGCAAACAACACAGGTGTCCAGGTTATCGGTTGCCCGAAGACAATCGACGGCGACCTTAAAAACGAAGACATTGAATGCTCATTCGGCTTTGACACAGCTACAAAGACTTACAGCGAGCTTATCGGCAACATCGGACGCGATGCAAACTCCGCAAAGAAATACTGGCACTTTGTCAAGGTTATGGGACGCTCTGCATCTCACGTTGCTCTTGAGTGTGCACTTGAGACGCAGCCGAACATCTGCCTTATTTCAGAAGAAGTTGCAGCAAAGAAGATGTCTCTCTCAGAAATTGCAGACTACATTGCAGATTCAGTTGCAAACCGTGCCGCAAACGGCATGAATTTCGGTGTTGCAATCATCCCCGAGGGTGTTGTTGAATTTGTTCCGGAATTTTCTGTTCTTATTTCAGAAATCAACGAGCTCCTCGCAGGAAGCCGCGCAGACGACTTCAATGCGCTCCCGACATGGGCTGACAAGTATACATTCATCGAAAAAGGTCTCTCACCCGCTTCATTTGAAGTTTTTGCAATTCTTCCGCAGGGCATTCAGCAGCAGCTCTTCCTTGAGCGCGACCCGCACGGAAACGTTCAGGTTTCTCTCATCGAGTCAGAAAAGCTCTTCTCCGCTCTCGTTGCAGACAAGCTTGCCGCTCGCAAGGCTGACGGCAAATATAACGGCAAGTTCTCACCGATTCACCATTTCTTCGGTTATGAGGGCAGATGCGCATTCCCGTCAAACTTCGATGCTGACTACTGCTACTCTCTCGGATACAACGCATTTATGCTCATCCAGTACGGCTACAACGGTTATCTCTCAAAGATTTCAAATCTCTCAAAGCCGGCTACAGAGTGGGTTGCAGGCGGTATGCCGATCACAAAGATGATGAACATCGAAAGACGCCACGGCGAAGATAAGCCCGTTATCAAGAAAGCTCTCGTCGAGCTTGACGGCAAGCCGTTTAAGTTCTTCGAGGCAAACCGCGACAAGTGGGCTGTTGAAACTGCATACGTCTTCCCCGGCGCTATCCAGTACTACGGTCCTGCATCGGTCTGCGACCTCACAACAAGAACTCTCGCACTTGAAAAAGAATAATCAATAAACATAAAACAGCGGTTGCCTCGGCAACCGTTGTTTTATCAAGTATACTCTTCGTGGATTGATTTTGTTATCCTTATATTATAGAATATCATTTGGAGGTGGCAGGAATGGATTTATCGAAAACAGGCAAGCTTATTGCCGACTTAAGACGCGAAAAGGGATTTACACAAAAGGATATAGCAGAAAAGCTCGGCATTTCACCAAAGACCGTTTCAAAATGGGAAACGGGGCGCGGTTTTCCCGACGTAAGCCTCATTTCTGCGCTTTCACATATATTTCGGGTTGATATATCAAAGCTTCTCGACGGAGAGCTTCCCAAAACGAAACCGGAGGTTGGCAACGTGAAACGAACAAAATTCTACGTCTGCGAAAAATGCGGAAATATCATAACGAGTCTCGGAAACCCGGAAATCACTTGTTGCGGAAGGCAGCTTTCTCCCCTCAAATCAAAAGAAGCAGACGAGAAACACAAACTGAATATTGAGCTCATTGAGGATGATTATTATATAACTTTTTCGCACCCTATGGAAAAGGATCATTTTATATCTTTCTTCTCATATGTCCGATTTGACAGGGTTCTCACCATAAAACTCTATCCCGAGCAAGACGGCGAAGTCAGATTTCCGCAGATGCGCGGAGGAAAACTTTATTATTTCTGCAATAACCACGGATTATTTGAGCATAAAGGTTAAAAATACATTATAACTCAATAAAAACGGAGGATAGAAAATGAAATATGTCGAAATCGGCAAGACATT
>JAZTYJ010000023.1:0-82791 GCA_045636865.1 Eubacteriales bacterium | reverse complement strand
GATCTTTTCTGCTGTTTCTGCTGTTGCTTCTGCTTCGCTTGCCGGGAGATTTACTGACCAGACAAGAACACCTACGTTCTCCTTGATATCGTCGAGTGTGTACTCGCCGAGATCGCCGAGCTGGAGGTTTACGTTGAACTTGATTTCTGATTCAAGTACAAAGTTTCTACCTGATCTTGTGAATGTCGGTGCGAATGCCGGTTCTTCCGGTTCTTCCGGTTCAACTTCAGCAGCTGCTGTCTGTGTGAGCTTAATGCCCATGAGTGACATGTACTGAGTTGCCAACAAGCCGTGAGCGTTAAGAGCTGAATCGTTCATTGCCAAGCTTGTTTCGTCCATAACAAATGCTACAACGTAGTTGCCTGCTTCTGCTACTTCGAATTCGTTACCAACGAACTTATAGCCTTCCTTCAATGTGTTCTGTGCATCTACATAACCGAGCTTTGTAGCTGAAGCGATGAATGATGCATCTTCGTATACGCCAGCTTCATCCTTGAAGAAGTAAACTGCCGGAGCCGGTGATTTACCATGGCGCTTGAAGTTTGTGCTGAGTGCATAAGTACCTGCTTCAGGAACGTTTACGCTGAGAGCGATAAACGGAGCTGTTGCGTCATCAGCATATTCTGCTGTGTCGAAGTACGGGTGGAGACCGTCGTCTTCTTCAGCACCGCGGATCTGGAACGGTGTTGCTGCTGCAGCTGAAACTGCCTTTGCGCCAACGAACTTCCATGCATCTGTTGCATCGAGGTTCATAGCTGAGAATGCTTCGTTAGCGTTGCCGTAGTAGTCTGCCGGGATGATGAGTTCAGGATCAGCGATTGCGCCGTTCATGAACATAACTGCTCCCTTGCCAGACGGGATAATACCTTCAGCAATAAGGTCACGGTAGTAGTAACCGTTCAATACGTTGTCTGTAACGCCTGCTTCACCAACCATCTTGTCATAGTTGAATGCGTCAACTGTTGTGATGTATGTGAAGTCCTTAATGCCTTCGTAAGTAACTTCCGGAACGACTGTTACAGTGATTGTATCTGTGAAGCCGCCTTCCTTAGAAGTTGCTGTAACTGTAGCTGTACCTGCAGCGAGTGCGTTGAATGCACCTGTTGCTGCGTTGAGCTCGATAATACCTTCATCCTGTGTTGAGTAGATGACATCCTTATTTGTTGCGTTAGCCGGAGTAAACTCAACCTTAACAGCGCCTGCTGTCAAAGCGTCAACTGTGATGCTATCGTCTGCGAATGCGATGCCTTCGAGAGCAATGAACTCCGGAATAGCTGTTACGTATGCTGTTGCCATGATTGACTCGTCGTCGAAGTTGATAGCAGTGATTTCTGCAACACCTTCGTCTGCAGCACCTGTAACAACACCGTACTCGTCAACTGATGCGATGCCTTCGTCTGAAGACTCGTACATGTACATTTCGTTGTCAGCGAGGACGTAGCCTGATTCTGACCACTTTTCGATGAGCATGAGGTCAACAGTCTTTGTGTTTTCAACGTACGGATGCTTGAAGAATTCTACGCCTTCGAGAATGTCTTCTGCCTCGTAACCTGCTGTACCTGTAAGAGTGATGTTCTTGAGGTACCACTGTGTTTTTGCCTGTGCACCGCTTGTGCCATCTTCAGCTGTCTCGACGATGATGTAGTATTCGCCCGGAGCTGTGATTGTAACTTCACCGAGCTTACCTGCTGTCGGAGCCTTGATGTTTGTTGTACCTGCGAAGTTCTCTGTCTTCTGGAACTCACCACGGCTGACGCCTGATGCTGCCGGAACAACGTAGAAGTTGAGGTACATGCCGTCCGGAACAAGGTTTACAGCTGTAACTTCAGCTGCGAAGTCGTATGTACCAACATACGGGATGTTTGTCTGGATTGCAAAGTACGGACGTGTTGCCGGGCTTGTT
The DNA here is from genome assembly GCA_045636865.1 of Eubacteriales bacterium. Taxonomy (GTDB): domain Bacteria; phylum Bacillota; class Clostridia; order Oscillospirales; family JAAYXM01; genus SIG480. Next base: position 80,888 of record JAZTYJ010000023.1, on the reverse strand, counting down.
GTACGTGCGCTGTGGTAAACTGATGTTTCAGTCTGGTATGCGCCGTTCATCAAGAAGCCCCTGATTGTTTTTGTTGAGCTCTTGTCGCTGCCCTGGATGCAGTAACCCATGTAAGCTGCATCCTTTGTGAAGTGCCACGGATGGTTACCGTCTACTGTGTTTGCATAATCGTATGTGAAGACATACGGGAGGTTCTGTGAATCTGCAAGTGATGTCTGGTTGAGGTAGATGTACCAGTTAGTGTTAACTTCGCGGTACTGTGCACCTGCTGATGTTTCAGAACCTGTGTATGCGCTTGCCGGGATGAACTTTGATGCTGTTGAATCACCGAAGATTGTGTCGCCTTCGTCGCCGTAGACGCCGTTGCCGTTTGTATCAAGAGCTGAGTTGAATGACTTTGAGCCGATGTTGAGCTTAATAGTCTTTCCTTCAGCTGAGATTGACGGCTGCGGAACGCCGAGGTCGAATGATGCAACGTAGAGAGATGAAACTACTGATTCTACTGTAGTTGTGCTTCTGCCGTCAGCTGCGAAGAGGAGATAGTAAACGCCTTCTTCGATTTCCTTCGGAGCGAATGTGTGCCTCATACCGTTTGCCGGATCATATGAACCAACGAAGTCTTCATATGTTACAGCCTTTGCAACTTCTCTTGCGTTCCATGTTTCGTTGTCTTCTGTAACCGGAACGAGGAAGAGCTTCATCTTCTGGCCGTTGTATGTTGCGCCGAGTGTGATTGACGGGATGTACTCGCCTGATGTCGGAACTTCGATCATCATCAAACGTGCCGGATAGCTTGCGTCGTCCGGAGCGAAGTTTGCCGGAGCACCGTTGATAAACGGCATTGTTGTGTAGAAGAAGTTACCTGTTCTGTGGATGCAAGCTGAACCTGCCTCAGGAGCAAATGACTGGTACTGCATAGCCTTGATCTCATCGTCTTCAGGCATTTCGCCTTCTTCGATAACGATACCCTTCTCTGCAAGACCCCATCTGCCTGATGATACTGATGTGTCGATATCGTCAAATGCGATGTCATAGAGCTGCATATCAACTGTGCCCTGTGTGCCGCCGAATGCTGCGTGTGAGAATACGTAGCTGACCGGTGTGAGAGCGTCTGCTGATTCAACAGTTACGAGGCACGCTGCCTTGAGGCCGCCCTTTGTAGCTGTGATAGTTGCATAACCTGCTGCGTTTGCTGTGATAACGCCTGCTGCTGAAACTGAAACTGCAGCGTTGTCTGATGTAAATTCAACACCTTCGAGGTTTGATGCAACAGTACCTGCGTACTTGTATGTCTCTGAAACCTTGAGAGTGTATGTGTCGCCTTCCTTAAGAGCAAGTGAAGCTGTGTTGAGGTTAAGACCTGTGAGTGTGTCTTCTTCTGCAGTAACTGCAAATGTAGCTGAGACATCACCCTTAGTAACTGTGATTGTTGCTGTGCCTGCTGCGTTAGCAGTAATTGTACCTGTAGCTGAAACTGTGATGTCAGCGTTATCTGATGAGAACTCTACGCCTTCGAGGTCTGAATCTACCAAACCTGCGATCTTGTAGTTTTCTTTAACCTTAAGGTCATATGTTCCACCTACCGGGATTGTAGCTGAAGCCTTGTCGAGGACGATGCCCTTGAGCTCTTCAGCAATTTCAGCCTTACCATCGAGAGTGATGCTATTGAGCCACCATCTCATGGTGTTCGGAACTGTAACTGTTCCTGCTACAGCTGCGTCATCGTTAACTTCGATGAGGATGTAGTATTCGCCCGGAGCCCCGATTTCGACTTCGCCGAATGTTGCGCCTTTTGCAAGGTCCTTAATGAACTGATCGCCGACCTTGTCTACTGCCGCATGTTCCGGAGTTATAAGATCTCTGCCGTTTGCCGGAGCCTTTATAACGTAAGCTGAGAGGTATGTTGTGTCAGGAACGTCAGTGATTTTTGTTGCCTTGATTGCAAGATCGTAAACACCCGGAGTTGCAATTGTTGTTGCGATTGCAAGGAACGGTGCTTCGTTCTGTCTCTGAATACGTGTGTTGTGGTAGTCAGATGCCGGGATGTAGAGACCTCCTCTTGAGAGGTATGCAGTCTTGTATGCAGTTGACGGGTTGTTACCTGTCGTTACATAACGTGTTGAGTTTGTGATTCTCCACGGATGTCTGCCTTCTGTACGTGAAGCATAATCATATGTGTAGATGTATGCGTTCTGGATAGATACTGATGAGTAAGATTCCTGTGAAAGGTAGATGTACCAGTCAGCGCCACCTTCGAGAGCACGGTACTGTGCACCAACTACTGTTTCAGAACCTGTGTATGCTGATGTCGGGATGAACTTAGCTGCATTCTGGTTTGTGCCTGCGCCGTATGTGTCATATGCACCGTCGCTATCTGAGTCATAAGCCATGTTGAATGCATTTGATGAGATGTCGAGGTTGAGGTACTCATCTTCGATTGTCTTTACGTAATCAGCAACACCTGTGAATGTGATGTCGTTGAAGTAGAGCTGTGTCCAACTCTTGCCTGCACCCAAAGATACGTCTGCGCCGCTTTCGATTGCTGAATCGCGGAGCTCGAAGACGATGTAGTACTCGCCAGCTTCCTTGAAGTTGAAAGTACCGATATCAGCTGCGCCGATGTTTGTAGCCTTTGTACCGATCGTGTATTCAGCAACGTCTGAGAAGTCTGCACGATTGAGAACGTTTGTTACATCTGCCGGAGCCGGAACTGCATAAACCTTAACGTATGTTGAATCCAAAAGGTTCTGCGGAGCCTGTGTTGTGAGGCTTACTGAGTAAACACCCGGTGTCGGGATGTTTGTCTGGATTGCGAAGTACGGATATGAACCACTCTTGATACGAGCTGTTGCATAAAGTTCGTGCTCAGCCATGATACCAAAGTCGTAAACGTCCGGTGTGAACCAAGTCGGCTTCTGGTCGCCGTTGTTAAGGTCACCACCGCAACGGATGTTTGAACCGTATGCGTTTGAGTATGTGAAGTGCCACGGATGGTTTCCGCCTTCTGTGTTGGTATAATCATATGTAAACAAATAGTCATGGTTTACAGATGTTGTACCAAGAGCTGCCGGATAGAGATACCAAAGGTTGTTTGCGTCGGCACGTCTGTAAGCGCCGGGGTTAACACCATTGGTCGCTTGTGATGTAGCGTTAGCAGGGATCCACTTGTCCGCTGCTGCGCTTGATGTGTTGTTGTATTCGTCTGCTGCAGTGAATACACCGTCGCCGTCCATATCGCGAGCGATATTGAAGGACTCTGATGATAACTTGAGAGAGAATACCTTGCCAACTGCGGTATCCTGTACATCTTCTGCGGCGAATGCTGCCGGCAAGAATGAAATGCACATTGCGATAACGAGAAGGCTTGAGATGAGTCTTTTCATTTTTTCTTCCTCCTAAATATTTTTTGTGTCTTAATAAGACTAATTGACACACTAATATTATAATAAATTGTTTTATCAAAATCAAGCCTTTTTTACAGAAATATTACAGACATATTTCAAAAAAGTTTCCAAGCCTTGGAATATCAAGGGTTTGGCGGTTTTAAAATTTTTATTTGGGTGATATATATTTTAATATGTAGGAATTATATATATTAAGCTTTGAGATGCAAAAAAATATTCGGTTTCTGCATAAAATTCAAGTTGGTTATACGGTGTATATGTATTCGGCTTTACAGTTTTTGGTGGGGTTTTTACATAAAAGGCTCCCCTGTGCAAGGGGAGCTGTCAAACGAAGTGAGACTGAGGGGTTGTGGGATTACAATCCCTCCACCATCTTCGGTGGTGCCCCCTCCCGAATCCTCCCACCGCTGAAGCGGTCCCCCCTCCTTTAGGCAAGGAGGGCTTTGCGGACGATGTGGTGTTGGTTGGTTTTATTCTACGAGGATTATGTCTTCGCCGATATGCTTTATTTTCTCCCACGGAATGATAATATCCTCTTTTTTGCCTGTAAAGATATTCAGTTTACACGGCGCATGTATTATAAGTGACACGATTTTGCCGCACGTGCAGTCTACCTCCACGTCGTTTACGAAGCCGTAGCGCGTGCCGTCGCAGACGTTTATGACTTCCTTGCATCCAAGCTCTGTTATACGTGCTCGCATTTAATCATCTCCTTTGAAATATTGTTGTAGATTCACAATTTCTCCAACACCTTCGGTAGTCCCACTCCTGAATCCTCCCACCGCTGAAGCGGTCCCCCCTCCTTTAGGCAAGGAGGGCTTTGCGGACGATGTGGGCATCCGCCCCTACGATGTGGGTTTGATGCTTTAGTGGATGGGTAATTTGTTGTTTTTAAATTTATATAGCTTTTTTTGGAAAAATATATTATAATATAATATGTTAGAATTTGACTTTACGGAGGTGTCGTTGTGTCTGACAAGAAAAACAACCCTTTTAAAAAACTTAAATCCCATCCGTTCTTTTCTTCCCTGTCATGGTTTTTCATCCGTACAGGGCTTTTGATACTTGCCTGCACTATCGGTATTTGCACGCTCGTTTTCGTCTCTTACATGCTCTCTCTCGATGCTAAAGTCGATATCGAGCTTGAGGCGATGAAGCTCAATTACTCCTCTATCGTTTATTACATCGATGAAAACGGCGAGGAACACGAGTTTGAACGGCTCTACGATTCGCAGAACAGAACCTGGGTAGACCTCGAGGATATGCCCGTACATCTTAAGGATGCCGCCATCGCTATCGAGGACCACCGCTTTATGAAGCACCACGGCGTCGACTGGAAGCGCACCCTCTCCGCAAGCGCAAACCTCTTCTTTAAGTTCAAGAGCGACTACGGTGCATCAACCATTACTCAACAGCTCGTAAAAAACCTCACGGGTGATAATCAGGATTCAGTTAAGCGAAAGCTTCAGGAGATTATGCGCGCGCTGTATCTTGAACGTCACTACGATAAGGATACCATTATCGAAATGTATCTCAACACCATCTATCTCGGTGAAGGTTGTTACGGTGTCGGTACTGCCGCTCAGGCATACTACGGTAAAGATGTTTCAGAGCTTACCGTTGCTGAATCTGCCGCACTTGTCGGTATAACCAATCTGCCGTCTTACTATAATCCCTATATCCACCCCGAAAACAACAAAGAACGCAGAACTACCATCGTAAACCGTATGTATGAGCTTGATATGATTTCCGAAGAGGAGCGCGATGCCGCAAATGTCGAGGAAATAGCTTTCAATACGGAAAAACGCAATAATCAGGCTTCAAAGATTCAGTCGTATTTCGTTGACCAGATTATCGAAGACCTCATCGACGATCTCGTCGAGTTGCGCGGTTATTCCGAGAATGTTGCCGTAAGAACAATATATTCCGGCGGTCTTAAAATATACGCTACTGTTAATCCCGAAATTCAGGCCGCTATGGATGAGGTTTTTGAAAGCGACAGTGTCTTCCCCAAATATTCAGGCAACGTTCAGCCCGAATGCGCTATGATTATGATGGATCCGCAAAACGGCGATATCGTTGCTATGCGCGGCGGCAGAGGCAAAAAACAGGGCTCGAGAATCTTAAACCGCGCTACACAGACAAAACGTCCGCCCGGATCGTCGATTAAGCCGATTTCCGTCTATGCTCCGTCTATTGAGTACGGACTCATTACCCCGTTCTCCGTCGAGGATGACGCCCCGATGACTGTGCTCAACGGTACTGCTTATCCGAAAAACGAAACGAGAACGTATTCAGGCAGAACAAACATTAACGAGGCTGTAAAGCAATCTATCAATACAGTTTCCATGAAAACCCTCGACAAGCTCTCGATTGAGCGTTCGTTCAACTTCCTCACAGCAAACCTCGGCGTTAAGTCGCTTTCCAAAAAAGGCGACAAAAATCTCGCACCGCTTGCTCTCGGTCAGCTCACAAACGGCATCACTGCTCTCGAAATGGCCGCGGCATATGTTCCTTTTGCTAACGGCGGTTCGTACTTTGAACCGAGAACTTATACGAAGGTACTTGACAGCGACGGTAATGTCCTCATCGAAAAGGAATCAACTCCGACAAAGGCGATGAGCAGAAAAACCGCAGAGTATATGACCTATATGCTCGGAAATGTCGTAACGGGCGGTACGGGAACTTATGCAAAGCTTGATCGCGGTATGCCGGCGGCGGCGAAGACAGGTACGTCAAACAACGACGAGGACCGCTGGTTTGTCGGATATACTCCGTATTACGTCGGTGCGGCGTGGTTTGGCTATGACAACCCGAAGTATATTGCAAAGTCGCTCTCCCCTGCGCTCACCGTCTGGAAGCGCGTTATGAATGCCGCGCATAAGAATCTTGAGGTTAAAAACTTTGAAAAAAGCGGAGATTTCAAATACGTCAACGTTTGTCAGTATAGCGGACTTCTCCCGTCCGAAAGCTGCAAGAATGACCCGCGAGGCAACGCTGTTGTTGCTGGATATTTCCATAAAGACGATGTTCCGAGACATACCTGCGACGTACACGTAGACGTTGAAATCGACAGCGTGTCAAGTATGCTTGCTTCACAGTTCTGCCCGACGGATATCAGAAAAACCGTCGCGTTTATGAACATCCAAAGGTTCTTCACACTCGATGGAGTTATCGTTTCTGACGAACAGTATGTTCTTCACAATTCAAATCCGCCCGACGGACAGTTCTTCTTCTCCTCCGGCGCGGAAAAACCGATGAACGCAGTCTGCACCTCCCATTCTTTTGAATTATCCGATACTACGAAAGATGAAGCTGCTGATGACGAAACGGAAAATAACGAAGATGACATAACGGATACTTCGGATGAGACGCAAGACGATACCACAACAAACGAAACCCCCACGGAGTGATACTTATATGACTAAATTCAGATTTTGTGTCCCTACCCTCTTCGGTCTTGAGGGAATTGCCTCTAAAGAGCTTTCGCATCTCGGTCTTGAGAATGTGAAAGCCGAAAACGGCAGAGTCTTTTTCGACGGCACCTTCGAGGATATGGCGCGCGCTAATATCTGGCTCCGCACGGGCGAGAGAGTTCTTCTCGTCGTCGGAACTTTCAAGGCTACCACCTTTACCGAGCTTTTTGACGGTATAAAGGCTCTTCCGTGGGAGGATCTTATTCCGAAAGACGGTGCTTTCCCTGTCAAGGGGCACAGCTTAAATTCAAAGCTCTTCTCCATCCCCGACTGCCAGAGTATCATAAAGAAAGCGGTTGTTGAGCGGCTTAAAACAAAGTATTTCATTTCTTATTTTGAAGAAACCGGCAGCAAGTATCAGATTCAGTTTTCAATTATGCACGACATCTGCCAGGTTTATCTCGACACGACAGGTCCCGGACTTCACAAACGCGGATATCGCGCGACGTCGGGTGCGGCTCCTCTCCGCGAGACACTTGCCGCCGCTATTGTAACACTTTCAAAATACAGAGGACGCGAGTTTTTCTGTGATCCGTTCTGCGGTTCGGGCACGCTTCTTATTGAAGCTGCGATGATTGCAGAAAACCGTGCTCCCGGTCTTTCGCGCCGCTTTGCCGCAGAGAGCTGGGAAATGTCGGATAAAGGAATCTGGACTTCCGTCAGGGAGACGGCGAAAACAAAGATGTTTACAAGAGATTTTGAGCTTTGGGGCGGCGACGTTGACACTGAAGCGATAGCACTTGCAAAGTCGAATGCAAAAAAGGCCGGTGTTGACAAGTACATAACATTTGAAAATGCCGATGCGACAAGATTTGCACCTCGACACGATGCGGGAATCTGTGTTGCAAACCCTCCCTACGGTCAGCGACTTATGGAAATCCGTGATGCAGAACGTCTTTATAAGGATTTTGGCAAAGCAATGTCGCGTTTGCCGAATTTTTCATCATACATTATTACTTCTCATCCGGAATTTGAATTTTTTTACGGCAAAAAGGCGAAAAAACGCAGAAAAATGTATAATGGAATGATTAAATGCGAGCTTTATATGTACTTTTAAATATTAAATATTTATGAAAAAGTTTGATTTTTGAGATTTTCAGAGAAAACAAGAGATTTTCGGAGCAAAACAGAGGTACTTTGGTTAAACCTCTGTTTTGTTCTTTTTTTGTCTGTTTTTCCGAAAATTTCCTGTTTGCAAAAAACATCAACATATTTTATTATATATAAGGAATTAGCACTCTACACTAACGAGTGCTAAAACAGATCAATTCAGGAGGTAATTCACAATGACACTTAAACCACTTGCAGACCGCGTGGTTATCAAAATGGTTGAAGCTGAAGAAACCACAAAAAGCGGAATTATTCTTACTGCTGCTTCACAGGAGAAACCCCAGGTGGCTGAGGTTATCGCAGTTGGTCCCGGAGGTAACGTTGACGGCAAGGAAATCGTTATGCACGTTAAAGTCGGCGACAAGGTTATAACAAGCAAATATTCAGGCACAGAAGTTAAGATTGACTCTGTTGAGTACATCATCGTTCGTCAGAACGACATTCTTGCTGTTGTTGAATAATTTTCAAATCTTATAAAGGTAGGTAATTTCATATGGCAAAGGAAATTCTCTTTTCAGAAGACGCTCGCCACGCTCTTGAGCGCGGTATCAATAAGCTCGCTGACACAGTTAAGGTAACTCTCGGTCCGAAGGGTCGCAACGTTGTTCTTGATAAGAAGTTCGGTGCTCCCCTCATCACAAACGACGGTGTCACAATTGCAAAGGAAATCGAACTTGATGACCCGTTTGAAAATATGGGTGCACAGCTCGTTAAGGAAGTTTCAACAAAGACTCACGACGTTGCAGGTGACGGTACTACCACTGCTACCCTTCTCGCTCAGGCTATCATCCGCGAAGGTATGAAGAACGTTACTGCAGGTGCAAATCCGATGATTATGCGCGCAGGTATCAGCAAGGCTGTTGAAGCTGCTGTTGAAGCTGTTAAGGCTGCTTCACAGAAGGTAAACGGCACAGAGGACATCGCTCGCGTTGCTGCTGTCTCTTCTGCTAACGAAACTATCGGTAAGCTCATCGCTGAAGCTATGGAAAAGGTTTCTGCTGATGGCGTTATCACAGTTGAAGAGTCAAAGACTGCTGAAACTTACAGCGAAATCGTTGAAGGTATGCAGTTTGACCGCGGTTACATCTCACCGTATATGGTAACTGATACAGAAAAGATGGAAGCTGTTATCGACGATGCTTCTATCCTCATCACAGACAAGAAGATCTCAAACATTCAGGAAATCCTTCCGCTTCTTGAAAAAATCGTTCAGGCAGGCAAGAAGCTCGTTATCATCGCTGAAGATATCGAGGGCGAAGCTCTTGCAACTCTCCTCGTTAACAAGCTCCGCGGTACATTCACATGTGTCGGCGTTAAGGCTCCGGGCTTTGGCGACAGACGTAAGGAAATGCTCAAGGATATCGCTATCCTCACAGGCGGTCAGGTTGTTTCTGAAGAGCTCGGTATGGACCTTAAGGAAACTACTGTTGATATGCTTGGTCATGCACGCCAGATCAAGGTTCAGAAGGAAAACACGATCATCGTTGACGGTGCAGGCGATGCAGCTGAAATCAAGGCTCGCGTAGGTCAGATCCGTTCACAGATCGAAACAACAAATTCAGAGTTTGACCGCGAAAAACTTCAGGAACGCCTCGCAAAGCTCGCAGGCGGTGTTGCAGTTATCAAGGTTGGTGCTGCTACCGAAATCGAAATGAAGGAAAAGAAGCTCCGCATCGAGGATGCTCTCAACGCTACACGCGCAGCTGTTGAAGAAGGCATCGTTGCAGGTGGCGGTACAGTATTCGTAAATGCTATCTCTGCTGTTGAAAAGCTCATTTCAAAGACAGAGGGTGACGAGCGCACAGGTGTCCGCATCATCGCAAAAGCTCTTGAGGAGCCGGTTCGTCAGATTGCTGCTAATGCGGGCATCGACGGTTCTATCGTTCTTGACAAGATCAAGAACAGCCGCAGAACAGGTTATGGCTTTGATGCTTACTCAAACAAGTACTGCGATATGATCAAGGCAGGTATCGTTGATCCGGCCAAGGTTACACGAACAGCACTTGAAAATGCAGCTTCTATCGCATCAATGGTTCTCACAACAGAAAGCCTTGTTGCTGATAAGAAGGAGCCTGCAGCTCCCGCAATGCCCGCAGGTATGGGCGACGGCGGAATGGGTATGTATTAATCCGGATTCCAAAAACAGAACAAAAACAGCCTTACTCAAATCGAGTAAGGCTGTTTTTTTACTTTAGTTAAAAGTTCTCTTTTCCTGCGTAAATCATCATCTTATCCATCTTGGGCTCAATTTCTTCTTTTTCTACCTTCACCCAGTTTTCAGGCTCAACTTCCTCCATTGAAATTGCGATAGCTTCCGGATTGCATTTCCAGACATCGATAAGAACCTCATTGATTCTTCTTACAACTTCTTTCGTGGATTCTTCTTCCTTTGGGAATGCTTTAATTGCTACATACGGCATTTTTCATCTCTCCTTTATATATCTTTCATTGTAAGGCTGATTCTCTTCTTGTTAAGGTCGACACCGAGCACTTTTACTTGCACGATATCTCCGACCTTCAGCACCTCTGACGGATGCTTTATAAATCTCGAGCATATCTGCGAAATGTGAACGAGACCGTCCTGGTGCACGCCGATATCCACAAAAGCGCCGAAGTCGATAACATTTCTGACTGTTCCCTGAAGAATCATACCCTCTTTTAAATCCTTCATGTCCATAACATCTTCTCGAAGCATTGCCGCAGGAAGCTCTCCTCTCGGATCGCGCCCGGGTTTTGCAAGCTCTTTCAAGATATCCTGAAGTGTCGGAACACCGATTCCAATCTTTTGTGAAAGCTCGGAAATACCGATACTCTTCGCCTTATCGAGAATTTCATCACATTCGCCCGTAATCTTCTTGATATCGACTCCAAGAGACGTTAAAAGATCCTTTGCCGCTTTGTATGACTCCGGGTGAACGCTCGTATTATCAAGCGGGTTATCACTTCCCGGAACACGCAAAAATCCGGCACACTGCTCAAACGCCTTCGCACCGAGCTTCGGAACCTTTTTAAGCTCGGCACGGTTTTTAAAGCTTCCGTTTTCTTCTCGGTAGGTAACAATATTCTTGCACACCGCAGAGCTTAAACCTGAAATATGACCGAGAAGCGCCGCAGATGCAGTGTTGAGATCTGCGCCTACTGCATTAACACAATCTTCAACCACTCCGTCCAGAGCCTCAGCGAGCCTTTTCTGCGGCATATCGTGCTGATACTGCCCTACACCGATCGCTTTCGGATCAATCTTGACAAGCTCTGCAAGCGGGTCCTGAAGTCTTCTTGCAATTGAAACTGCCGATCTTAAAGTAAGGTCAAAATCAGGCATTTCCTCTGCCGCGAGCTTTGATGCTGAATATACCGACGCACCCGCTTCGGAAACAACCATATATGAAACCTTTTCTTCTATCTCCCTGAGCGTTTTCGCACAGAAAATCTCGGTTTCCTTTGAAGCTGTTCCGTTTCCGATTGCTATTATTTCAACTTTCCATTTCTTAATCTTCTGTTTTAAAATCTCTTTTGATTTTTCTTCCTGCGTACCGCCGTGAGTCGGGTAAATGACCGATGTATCAAGAATCTTTCCCGTTTCATCAACAACAGCAAGCTTGCAACCTGTTCTATAACCTGGGTCGAGACCGAGTGTTATTTTTCCCTTTACGGGCGGTGCCAAAAGAAGCTGACGAAGATTTACTCCAAAGAGCTTTATCGCATCCTCGGATGCCGCATCTGTAAGCTCTGATCTGACTTCCCTTTCAACCGACGGGAAAATAAGACGAGAATATGCATCCTCACAAGCCGCACCAACGAGCGTTGCACACGCCGACGTTCCGTCAACAAAAAGTGAACGGATGGATCTGAGCGGTCTTTCTTCATCGAGAGAGATTTTGACCTTTAAAAAGCCGTCTTTTTCACCGCGGTTGAGAGCGAGCACGCGATGACCTGCTATTTTATCAACCGGCTGGGAAAACTCATAATACATCTCATAAAGCTTTGTTTCGTCTTCCTTTGCAGACTCTGAAACAACAAGACCGTGTATTCGCATAAGATTTCTGACTCTTTTCCGGACTTCTGCATTATCCGACACGTTTTCAGCAATAATATCAGATGCTCCCGCAAGTGCCGCGTCAACATCGTCAACTCCCTTTTCGACATCGACAAAGTCTTCCGCAAGCGTCCTCGGATCATCGTTTGTTTTCTGACTTTCAAGAATGAGATTTGCAAGCGGCTCAAGACCTTTTTCTTTTGCGACTGATGCACGCGTTTTTCTCTTCGGACGGAAAGGTCTGTAAATATCATCGATTTCCGCAAGAGTTTCTGCCTTGTTGAGAGCTTCCGAAATTTCTTCGGTGAGATTTCCCTGCGCCTCGATAAGCCCCCTTACCTCTTCACGTCTTGCATCGAGATTTCTCAAGTATTCAAGCTTATCTGCAATCTGACGGATGAGCTGATCGTCCATCGTGCCATGTTGCTCTTTTCGATAGCGTGCAATAAACGTAATGGTGTTTCCCTCATCTAAAAGTGCGATTATATTTAAAACATAGTCCTCACGGACATCGAATTCCTTTGCAATTATTTCTGCATGAGACATAAAGCTTTCCTCCTATATATAGAAACAGTAGAACATTATAAATGAGTTTGCAACGCCGAGCAAAACGCCCGAAATCACCTGTATCGGAGTGTGTCCTACAAACTCCTTGAGCTTGACTTCGGGGAGTTTCTCCGTCGACAAAACATTGAACGCCTCCACAATATCATTTAAAACAACTGCCTGCTTGCCCGTTTCAAGACGAACTCCCATAGCATCGTGGCAAACGATTATTGCAAGAACCAACGTAACTGCAAACTGAAAACTGCCTATGCCATACGTTAATCCCGAGACGGTTGCAAGAGATGCAACTGTTGCAGAATGACCACTCGGCATTCCACCGTCTCCAAAAAGACGCATAACATCAAAGTTCTTGTATATAATTGTATGAATTATAAGTTTCAGCACCTGTGCAAAAATCCACGATGACAAGCTTATAACCAAAAACTGATTGCTCAAAAAAGTCTGAAAACCGTTCATTTAAAACCTCCGAATAAAAATAGCTACTATGTTATTTTATAATGTTTTGCCCATTTTTTCAAGTATAATATATTTTTCGTACATTTTTTTACATTTATCGCACAAAAATAAGTGTATCATTAACTTAAAAACAAAAGAAAGGACAAGTTATTATGGAAATTACTTCAAATCGCGACGGCGGCACACTTCATATCACCGTGCACGGAGATCTCGACCACCACGCCGCAAGAGTCGCGATCCCCGAAATCTCAAAGCTTATTGATATTGAGCTTCCGCTTCATCTGACTCTTGATTTTGACGGTGTGAGCTTTATGGACAGTTCAGGAATCGCACTTGTTATCGGCTCATACAAAAAGGCTACTGCATTTGGCGGCACTTTTTCTCTCATAAACGTTCCGGGACAAGCTTATAAGGTTTTCTCAACCGCAGGCATATGTAAACTTATAAATATTTCTGCAAAAAATCCTGCAAAAGCATCAATTTAGGAGGTTATTATGAACATTTTAAACGAAATTACACTCACTTTCCCAAGCAAATCGACAAACGAAAGTTATGCAAGAGCCGCAGTTTCTGCCTTTGCCGCACAGCTTGACCCGACTCTCGAAGAAATCGGTGATATCAAAACCGCGGTAAGCGAGGCTGTTACAAACTGTATCGTACACGCGTACCCCGATTCCGTCGGCAAAATTTACATAAAGCTCCGAATCTATGAGGGCAATATTTTTGAGATGACCATCCGTGACCGCGGTCTCGGCATCCCCGATATCGAAGCTGCAAAAACTCCCATGTTCACCACCGGCGGCTCCGACAGATCAGGAATGGGTTTCACTATCATGGAAACCTTTACCGACAACCTTAAGGTTCGCTCAACTCCCGGAAAAGGAACTACCGTTTCAATGAAAAAGCGCATTTCCATGCGCAGCGGAGGACGGACTTCGTGAGTGAAACAGAGCTTCTCATTGAATCCGCAAAGAACGGTGACGAGCTCGCATTTGAAAAGCTTATAACCGACAACACCCCTCTTATATGGAGCATTGTAAAACGCTTTCTCGGCAGAGGATATGATTCTGACGATCTTTATCAACTCGGTTGCCTTGGACTTTTAAAAGCGATTCGCGGATTTGACACATCACTCGGAAACCAATTTTCAACTTATGCTGTTCCGAAAATTATGGGGGAAATCAGACGTTTTCTCCGTGATGACGGTATGATAAAGGTAAGCCGCACATTGAAGGAAAAAGCCACAAAAATAAGGTTTATTGCCGATGAACTTCAGATGAGCCTCGGTCGCGATGCGACAATTTCGGAAATCGCCTCGGCAAGCGGGTACACCGTTGAGGAAATTGCAGAAGCCGAATCCGCAACGTCATATACAGACTCACTTAATAGAGAAATCAACGACGACGGTCAGACTCTTGGCGAAATTCTCGGGAATTCCGGAATTGAAGACAAAACACTTGAGCAAATTTCAATTTCCGATGCAATAAACTCTCTATCCGAGCGGGAAGCAACCGTAATACGCCTTCGTTTCTTTCGTTCTCTCACCCAGAACCAAACAGCAAAGATCATGAAAATCTCACAGGTTCAGGTCTCGCGGATAGAACGAAGCGCACTTTTAAACTTAAAAAACAAGCTTTGAAAACTAATACTTGAAAATTTTGTCATAATATGTTAATATGTAGTTAATTAAACAGATAGAGGCGCATTGGTTAAGATTAGCCGGTCTTTTTTCAGGAATTGTGGATCTGTGAAAGGAACCGATGCCGAAACAAAACATCTTTTCCTGAGAAGGTGTTTTGTTGGGTCGGAGCAAAATATGCTCCGGACTGTCACAGATACGTGGAGCGCTATCGAAAATTAACTTAGTCACCTGAGGTTATGATACTGCTCACCATGTATCATAGCCTCTAATTTTTTAGGAGGATGAGATATGACTCACTCAAGAAAATCGCGCATTCTCGCAATTTCAGCTCTTATTGTTATGCTGATTTGCACATTCGTTCCTACAGCAGTAGCATCAGACGTTGACCTTTCGGACAACGACAACGCAGTTGCTTACATCACTGACGCACCTGCTTTTGATGCAAGCACAATGTCGGATGACGAAATCGCAGACTATTCCACCGCAGCTTCAACCTTCATCGACAACTATTCAGACAATGTCGGTTCAACAGACGGTGAAGTTTTCGGCGAAAACCTTGAAAAAGCACTTGATGCAAAAAGAAACGACGTTAAGCCGTTTGCTACAGGTTTTGCATTGATTCCGCCGATTATTGCTATCGTTCTTGCACTTATCACAAAAGAAGTTTATTCTTCTCTCTTCATCGGTATTGCCGCAGGCGCGCTGATGTATGCAAACTTCAACTTCGCAGGAACAATTGACCACCTCTTTGTTGACGGTTTCATTACTTCAATTGCTGACCCGTACAACATAGGAATTCTTATCTTCCTTGTTATCCTCGGCGCAATTGTTTCTCTTATGAACAAGTCAGGCGGTTCTGCCGCATTCGGTCGTTGGGCTTCAACCCACATCAAATCCCGCGTAGGCGCTCAGCTTGCTACAATCGCTCTCGGCGTTCTTATCTTTATCGATGACTACTTCAACTGCCTCACAGTCGGTTCTGTTATGCGTCCCGTTTCAGATAAGTTTAAGATTTCACGTTCAAAACTTGCCTACATTATCGACGCAACGGCTGCTCCTATCTGCATCATAGCTCCGATTTCTTCATGGGCTGCTGCGGTTGCAGGCTTTGTTTCAGAAGACCAGATCGGCGGTCTTGATCTCTTCATCAGAGCTATCCCCTACAACTTCTATGCTATCCTCACTATCGTTATGATGGTTGCTATCGTTCTTTTGAAGTTTGACTTTGGTCCGATGAAGAGACATGAACTCAACGCTGCAAACGGCGATATCTTCTCTTGTGAAGAAAAAGAAATTCTTGAGCAGCTTGAAGAAAAAGATGTTAACAAAAACGGCAGTGTCTGGGACCTTATTGCTCCCGTTGTAGTTTTGGTTGCAGCTTGCGTTCTCGGTCTTATCTACTCAGGCGGATTCTTCTCAGGCGCAAGCTTTGTTGAATCCTTCTCAAACGCAGATGCTTCACAGGGTCTTGTATTCGGTTCGTTTGCAGGCCTTATCTTCTCAATCATCTACTTTATGTGCAGACGCGTTCTCACATTCAAGTCTTGCATGGAATCTATCCCCGAAGGCTTCAAAGCAATGGTTCCGGCTATTATGATTCTCTGCTGTGCATGGACTCTTAAGGCTATGACAGACAGCCTCGGCGCAAAGATATTCATTGCTGAGTTTGTCCGCACAAGTGCATCAGCAGTTCTTCCGCTTCTTCCGGCTATCGTATTCCTCATTGCTGTCGGTCTCTCATTTGCAACAGGTACATCATGGGGTACATTCGGTATTCTCATTCCGATTGTTCTTGCAATCTTCGGTGGTTCTATCAGTAACGAAATCTGCATCATTGCTATCTCTGCATGTATGGCAGGTGCTGTTTGCGGCGACCACTGCTCACCGATTTCGGATACAACGATTATGTCATCGGCAGGTGCACAGTGCAACCACATAAACCACGTTTCAACACAGCTTCCGTATGCTATATTGGTTGCTGGAGTTTCACTTATAACCTACATCATTGCAGGTTTTGTAACAAGCGCTTGGATCGTTCTCCCGATAGGTATCGTATTGATGCTTGCAACTCTCTTTGTCATCAAGCTTGCTACAGCTAAAAAGAACTAACCATAGAGCTTAAAAAGAGGTAAAGTCAATTTGACTTTACCTCTTTTTGCTATAAAAGGAGCAGACTTACATCTGCTCCTTTTTGGTTTAATTTTAGAAAAGACCTGTTATTTTTCCGTCGTCTGTAACATCTATCTTCTCTGCTGCCGGAACTTTCGGTAACCCCGGCATCGTCATTATATCACCGGTGAGAACAACTATAAACCCTGCACCTGCAGATACTTTAACGTTCTTTATTGTAACCTTGAAGTTTTCAGGTGCGCCGAGCTTTTTCGGATCATCCGAGAAGCTGTACTGCGTTTTGGCAACGCATATCGGAAGCTTTGAAAGTCCGAGAGAAGTAAGCTTTT
Organism: Eubacteriales bacterium; assembly: GCA_045636865.1. Classification (GTDB taxonomy): domain Bacteria; phylum Bacillota; class Clostridia; order Oscillospirales; family JAAYXM01; genus SIG480. Next base: position 63,738 of record JAZTYJ010000023.1, on the reverse strand, counting down.
CTATCTGCTTTTTAGCTTCAGGCAAAACTACAATTCCCTCACCGCCATAAACCTTCGTGACAACTGCCTCGATTTTTTCTTCTATCGTAGTGTCAAGCTCGTAGCTGAAGGTAAAGTCGCCCTTTTCCTCTTCGCAGAGACGGATAACCTCGCGGGCAAGCTCTTCGCCACCGCGTCCACCATCTGCCCAGACAGTTGAAAGAACCGTATTTACTCCAAGCTCACGGCATTTATCGATAATGAATTTGATTTCGTTATCGGTATCTGTCGGGAAGCGGTTTATTGCTACCACACACGGAAGCTTATAAACCTCTTTGATGTTCTTTACGTGGCGAAGAAGATTCGGAATACCTGCCTCAAGAGCCTTTATATCTTCGTTTGCAAGCTCATCCTTCGCTCTGCCGCCGTGCATCTTAAGCGCTCTGACGGTACCAACAACCACAACTGCTGACGGCACGAGACCTGCTACACGGCACTTAATATCGAGGAATTTTTCTGCGCCAAGGTCGGCACCAAAACCTGCTTCAGTTACCGTATAATCGCCCATTTTAAGCGCCATACGCGTAGCCATAACAGAGTTGCATCCGTGAGCAATGTTTGCAAACGGACCACCGTGGACAAATGCCGGAGTTCCCTCAAGCGTCTGAACAAGATTCGGCTTGAGTGCATCCTTAAGGAGTGCTGTCATCGCGCCTGCGGCATTGAGCTCGCCGCAGGTAACGGGGTTTCCGTCGTAAGTATAACCTACAATGATTCTTGAAAGGCGTGCTTTCAAATCTGAAATTGAGCTTGAAAGGCACAAAACTGCCATAATTTCGCTTGCAACCGTGATGTCGTACCCATCCTCACGTGTAACACCGTTTTTGCTTCCGCCAAGTCCGCATACGGTGTTTCGCAGAACTCGGTCATTCATATCAACGCAACGGCGCCACGTTATCTTATTGACATCAATTCCGAGAGCATTGCCCTGATGGATGTGGTTATCGAGCATTGCCGCAAGAAGGTTGTTTGCCGCACCGATAGCGTGGAAATCGCCCGTAAAATGAAGGTTGATATCCTCCATAGGAACAATCTGTGCATAGCCGCCGCCTGCCGCACCGCCCTTGACTCCGAAAACAGGTCCGAGAGACGGCTCGCGAAGAGCAACTGTAACCTTTTTGCCGATCCTTGAGAGACCGTCTGCAAGACCGATTGTCGTTGTGGTCTTTCCTTCTCCTGCCGGAGTAGGCGTTATAGCTGTTACAAGAACAAGCTTTCCGTCTTCTTTCGTGCTTTCATAAAGAAGTGCAGGATCTATTTTCGCCTTGTATCTGCCGTATTGCTCAATATACTTGTCATCAATTGAAGCCTTCGCCGCAATTTCGGTTATGTGCTTCATTTCGCAACTCTGCGCAATTTCAATATCAGTTTTGTAAGTCATCCAAAACACCTCCAAATCTCTATTTGAAGTATTTTACCGCCGCTTCAAACATACGGATATCATAATTTCCGCAAACGTTCTTATAAAGACCGCTACCCACGCGCTCACTGTGTCCCATTTTACCGAATACTCTGCCGTCGGGTGATGTTATACCCTCTATTGCATACATTGAGTTGTTCGGGTTAAATGCAACGTCGCTCGTAGCATTACCTTCAAGGTCAACGTACTGCGTTGCAATCTGACCGTTTTCTGCAAGCTTTTTGATAAGAGCTTCGTCGGCAAGGAAACGACCTTCACCGTGAGAAATAGGAACTGCATAAACGTCGCCCACATTTGTGAGTGAAAGCCACGGAGACTTGTTTGAAGCGATGCGTGTTCTTACAATTCTTGACTGGTGACGTGCGATTGTGTTGAATGTGAGAGTCGGACAATTTTCGTCGGTGTCGATAATCTTACCATACGGAACAAGACCGAGCTTTATAAGTGCCTGGAATCCGTTACAGATACCACACATAAGACCGTCTCTCTTTTCAAGAAGCTCTGTTACACCTTCTTTGATAGCATTGTTTCTGAAGAATGCTGTAATAAACTTTCCGCTTCCGTCCGGCTCGTCACCACCCGAGAAACCACCCGGAACAAATACTATCTGTGAGTCACGGAGTTTCTTTGCAAACTCTTCCGTGCTTCTCTTTATGGCATCTGAAGAGAGGTTCTTGATAACAAATATTTCAGGCTCTGCCCCTGCATCTCTTACAGCCTTCGCTGAATCGAACTCGCAGTTTGTTCCCGGGAACGCCGGAATCAAAACCTTTGGTTTTGCAACCCTTATAGCCGGAGCAAGAACTTCCTTACCCTCAAAACAGAAGTTTTCGACCGTTGTGCCCTCCTGCTTAATATTGCACGGGAATACACTCTCAAGTTTGTCTTCATATACTCCGAGAAGCTTTGATACCGGAACACTTTCCGAACCGAGAACGAATGCGTCTTTATCTGTTATTGTTCCGATAAACTCAGCATCGGGAATTTCTTCTGTTGCTTCAAATACGAACGAAGCATAGCTGTAGCCGAAAAGCTTTTCAGCATTGAGCTTATCGCTAAAGTCAAACCCAAATCCGTTGCCGAATGCCATCTTCATAACAGCTTCTGCGATACCGCCAAGACCCGGTGTATAGCATGCAACGATCTTGCCGTCGCGCATAAGCTTTGTTACCTTGTCAAACAACGCAAGGAGTGATTCTGTCTTCGGCAAGTTATTCTCATCAAACTCCGCGCCAAGACAATAAACCTTATTTCCTGCCTTTTTAAACTCTGGAGAGATTACATCCGAAACCTTACCGCAGGTAACTGCAAAGGATACGAGCGTCGGCGGAACATCAAGATCCTCAAAAGAGCCGCTCATAGAGTCCTTACCGCCGATAGAGCCGATTTTGAGCTCCATCTGTGCCTTGAACGCACCGAGAAGAGCCGCCATGGGTTTTCCCCATCTCTTCGGATCGCGACCGAGACGCTCAAAGTATTCCTGGAATGTGAGATAAACTTCGCTAAAGTCAGCACCTGTTGCGATGAGCTTGCATACAGACTCAACAACCGCCATATATGCACCGTGATACGGGCTCTGCTCTGTGAGGAACGGGTTGTAGCCCCATGACATAAATGAGCAGGTATCCGTATGCTTCTTTTCAACAGAAATCTTCTGAACCATTGCCTGAATCGGCGTGAGCTGATTCTTGCCGCCAAACGGCATAAGAACTGTTCCTGCGCCGATTGTAGAGTCAAAGCGCTCTGAAAGACCGCGCTTTGAGCATATGTTGAGGTCATCTGCCATCTTCTTGTAGTTCTCGGCAAATGAGCTTCCGATTTTCTTATTTTCAAGGTTTGGTTTTGTTGTCTCAACCGTGATGTGCTTTTCTGCACCGTTGGAATTTAAGAAGTCACGGCTGATGTCAACAATCTTCTTGCCGTTCCAGTTCATGACGAGTCTCGGGCTTTCCGTAACCACCGCAACCGGGCAGGCAGAGAGGTTTTCTTCTGCAGCAAGAGTAAGGAAACGTTCTTTATCCTTTGCCTCAACAACGCAAGCCATTCGCTCCTGCGATTCGCTTATGGCAAGCTCTGTACCGTCGAGGCCGTCGTACTTCTTCGGTACTGCATCGAGGTTGATTTCAAGACCGTCTGCAAGCTCACCGATAGCAACAGAAACGCCGCCTGCACCGAAGTCGTTGCAACGCTTTATAAGCTTGCTTGCCTCGGGATTTCTGAAGAGACGCTGAAGCTTTCTCTCCTCAGGTGCATTACCCTTCTGAACCTCTGCACCGCAGGTTTCAAGCGAGTCTGCAGTATGTGATTTTGATGAACCTGTAGCAGCGCCGCAACCGTCGCGACCTGTAGCACCGCCGAGAAGGATGACTATGTCTCCCGGATTCGGTCTTTCTCTTCTGACGTTCTCCTGCGGAGCTGCTGCAATAACCGCACCGATTTCCATACGCTTTGCCGCATAGCCTTCGTGATAAATCTCGTCAACAATACCTGTTGCAAGACCGATCTGGTTGCCGTATGATGAATAGCCTGCCGCCGCAGTAGTAACAATCTTTCTCTGCGGGAGCTTACCCTTCATAGTTTCACTGACAGGCTTTAACGGGTTTGCCGCACCTGTTACGCGCATTGCACCGTAAACATACGAACGACCTGAAAGCGGGTCGCGGATAGCACCGCCGATACATGTTGCAGCACCACCGAACGGCTCGATTTCTGTCGGGTGGTTGTGGGTTTCGTTCTTGAAGAGAAGAAGCCACGGCTCGCTGACACCGTCAACATCCACATCGATTTTAACGGTACATGCGTTGATTTCCTCTGATTCGTCGAGGCGGTCAAGCTCTCCGTTTGCACGAAGATACTTTACTGCAACTGTCGCAAGATCCATAAGGCAGATGGGTTTTGTTCTGCCGAGCTGACGGCGGACATCAACGTATTCCTCATATGTCTTCTGCAAAAGTGCATCCTCAAATTTGACATCATCGATAGTTGTAAGGAAGGTCGTATGACGGCAATGATCTGACCAGTATGTATCTATCATTCTGATTTCCGTGATGGTCGGATTTCTTCCCTCTTCTATAAAGTATTTCTGACAGAATTCAATATCGTCTGCATCCATAGCAAGACCATATTTTGAAACGAAGCCTTCAAGTCCCTTGCGGTCAAGTGAAATAAATCCGTCAAGCGTTTCAACTTCTGTCGGAATGTCATAATCAGCCTTTAAGGTTTCCGGCTTTGAAAGCGCTGCTTCTCTTGCCTCAACCGGGTTAATAACATACTTTTTGATTTCCGCAACATCAGCATCAGTAAGCTCACCGTAAAGGAGGTAAACCTTTGCTGTGCGGATTGTCGGACGGTCTGTCTGCGAGATAATCTGGATACACTGTGCAGCAGAGTCTGCGCGCTGGTCAAACTGACCCGGAAGATATTCTACCGCAAATGCCTTTGCATCACAGCAGAGGCTGATATCGTCTGTAACAATATCGAGCTGCGGTTCTGAAAAAACCGTCTTCTTCGCATATTCAAAAAGCTCTTCGGTTATATTTTCTGCATCATATCTGTTTATGATGCGAACATTTGTAAGGCTCTTGATGCCGAGAAGCGCCTGTGCATCGGAGAGAAGAGCACGTGCTTCGTTCGCAAGCTCTTTTTTCTTTTCAACATAAACTCGATATACCATACTCTTATTCCCCCTTCGCAGAAAGCGCCTTTCTGCCTATATCACTTCTGTAATATGCGTTTTCAAACTTAATTTTTGAAACAAGCTTGTAAGCATCTGCAACTGCATTTTCAAGATTTTCAGCCACAGCAGTTGCACCGAGAACTCGTCCTCCGTTTGTACAAAGTCTACCGTCCTTTATGCTTGCACCTGCAACGTAGACGTTGTCAAAAATTTCTTCGGGAATATCAATTTCAAATCCCTTTTCATAAGCCGTCGGATAGCCCTTTGATGCCATAATTACGCAACACGCACTCTTATCTGAAAACTTAACTTCACAGTCATCAAGTGTTTCGTTCGTAACCGCCTGCATAACCGTGAGAAGATCGCTCTCAAGAAGCGGAAGAACTACCTGTGTTTCGGGATCTCCGAAACGGCAGTTGTATTCGATAACCTTCGGACCGTTCGGAGTGAGCATAAGTCCGAAATAGAGACATCCCTTGAAGGTTCTGCCCTCTTTATTCATCGCATCAATTGTAGGAAGGAAGATTGTCTTCATGCACAACTCTGCGATTTCCTTTGTGTAATACGGGTTCGGAGCAACAGTTCCCATACCACCGGTGTTGAGACCTGTGTCGTTATCGCCGATTCGCTTGTGGTCCATCGATGAAACCATCGGGACTACTGTTTTGCCGTCGGTAAATGCAAGAACAGATACCTCAGGACCCGTGAGAAACTCCTCGATGACAACCGTCTCACCGCTTTTGCCGAATGCTTTGTCGTTCATCATTGAACGGACTGCATCCTTTGCGTCTTCGCGTGTTTCCGCGATGATAACGCCTTTTCCGAGTGCAAGGCCATCTGCCTTTACAACTGTCGGAATCGGTGCAGTTTCAAGATATGCAAGGGCCTTCTCTGCATCATCAAAAACTTCGTACGTCGCAGTCGGGATATTGTATTTCTTCATAAGGTTCTTTGAAAAAACCTTACTTCCCTCGATTATCGCGGCATTTGCACGCGGACCGAAGCACGGAATTCCCTTTTCTCCGAGAGCATCAACTGCGCCGAGAACAAGCGGGTCATCCGGTGCAACGATTGCATAGTCGACTTTGTTCTCAAGAGCAAAATCAACTATTGCAGGAATATCCTTTGCCGAAATATCAACGCAGGTAGCTTCCTTTGCCATACCGCCGTTTCCGGGCACTGCAAAAATCTGCTCTACGTTTTTATTGAGTTTAATTTTCTTAATGATGGCATGCTCGCGTCCGCCGCCACCAACAACCATAATCTTCATAATGGTAGCCTCCGTATATTAATGGTGGAACAGGCGCATACCTGTGAATGCCATTGCGATGTTGTGCTTATCACAGCACTCGATTACAAGGTCATCTCTTATAGATCCGCCCGGCTCTGCGATGTAGCTTACACCACTCATTGCCGCACGGTCAATATTGTCTGCAAACGGGAAAAATGCATCAGAGCCGAGAGCTACACCCTTGATTGTATCAAGGTATGCACGCATTTCTTCATGTGTAAACGGCTCGGGCTTCTTTGTGAAGAAGCGTTCCCAGTTTCCGTCTGCGCAGACGTCCTCTTCGTTCTTGTTTATGTAACCGTCGATTACATTGTCGCGGTCAGGACGTCCGATATCCTCCTTAAACGGAAGGTTGAGGACTTTTTCGTGCTGACGCAAAAACCACGTGTCAGCCTTTGTTCCTGCAAGGCGTGTGCAATGGATTCTTGACTGCTGACCTGCACCTACGCCGATAGCCTGTCCGTCAACTGCATAGCATACGGAGTTTGACTGAGTGTATTTAAGTGTGATGAGTGCGACGATAAGGTCGCGAACAGCCTCTTCGGGCATATTCTTATTTGCTGTCACAACATTCTCAAGAAGAGCGCGGTTGATTTCGAAGTTGTTTCTTCCCTGCTCAAATGTGATTCCGAAAACCTGCTTGCGCTCGATAAGTTCGGGGACATAGTTTTCGTCAATCTTTACAATGTTGTAGTTGCCTTTTCTCTTTGTTTTTAAGATTTCAAGTGCTTCCGGCTCATATCCCGGAGCTATGATACCGTCTGAAACCTCACGCTTGATCATCTTTGCTGTTGTGACGTCGCAGACGTCTGAAAGCGCAACCCAGTCGCCGAATGAGCACATTCTGTCTGTACCTCTTGCTCTTGCATATGCACAGGCAAGCGGAGACTCATCAAGACCTTCAACGTCGTCTACAAAGCAAGCCTTTTTAAGCTTATCCGAGAGAGGAATTCCAACTGCTGCAGATGTCGGGCTTACGTGCTTGAAAGATGTTGCCGCAGGAAGTCCGAGTGCTATCTTGAGTTCGCGAACAAGCTGCCATGCATTGAATGCGTCAAGAAAATTGATATATCCCGGTCTGCCCGATAAAATTTCAATCGGGAGGTCAGCGCCGTTTTCCATAAATATTTTAGACGGTTTCTGATTCGGATTACATCCGTACTTAAGTTCAAATTCCTTCATCGGTATATTCTCCTTACTTATTTTTGTTTATAAGTTTCTCGTCATACTTGCCTGTTTCAATGTCTGTATAACGGACGTAAAGTGAAATCTTATTTTCTTCATCAAGAGCATTCCAGAGAGTGTTTGTAAACTCTTCAATATCGTTTTGAATCTCGACTCTCTCCGGCTCACCGCAGAACGTGGGGATCGGGTTTCCATCGCAGATGTATGTGTGGATAAAATGACCGAGACCGTTTACCGACGGATAGTCAAAGTGCATACGGCAACAGTCAGAGCCCTTTTCGTCAATGCTCTTCAAGATGCTCATTTCGTATGTAAAATCTCCGTTTTCAAACGTGAGCATACCGCTGATTCTCGGTGTGAAGTTCGGAGCATCCGGTTCAAACTCACGGGTTCTGAGCGATTCTCGAAAGCCCTTTCCCTCTTTTACGAAGTTATATATTGTATCTGTCTGGTCGCCGTTTGTAACGATGAGTTTGTTCTCAAAACTACGGATTGCCGCATAGATGATGAGGCTCGGATCCTCAACCTTTGATGCATCAAACGGCTCTGTGAAAATATCACCATTCTTCTCGGTGAAGATACGGTTACGGCTGTTTGCACTTCTGCCCATTATAAAGTATGCAGAGCAAGCCTTTTTTCCGTCTGCCGTTTTGCCGATTACGATACCGCGACCGACGTATGAATTTCCCTTTACCTGCTTTTCAATATTGTTAATCTCATAGATGTTCATTCTTGAATTTTCCTCCCTAAAGAGCTATATAATCTGTGCCGATACCTTTTCAACCGCTTCGGGAAGTATCTTCCACTCAGCAAGGCGCATAACGCGTTTCTGCAGGGTTTCTGCCGTGTCATCCTCAAGGATTGCAACAGCCTTCTGCATAATTATCTCTCCGCCGTCGGGAATTTCGTTCACAAAATGCACCGTTGCACCCGTAACCTTTACACCGTACTCAAGTGCCGCCTCGTGAACGCGAAGTCCGTAGAACCCTTTTCCGCAGAAAGACGGAATGAGCGACGGATGAACATTTATTATCCTCCTCGGATAATGGGATGTAAACACCTCACCCAAAATAGCCATAAATCCCGCAAGGACGATAATGTCGATTTTCTCGTCGTCAAGAAGAGATATAAGCTTTTTCTCAAACGCATCGACTTCGGGATAATCTTTTTTTCTTACTACTGCAGTTTTTATCCCCTCTCGCCCGGCACGAGTGAGAGCATATGCATCATCCTTATTTGAAACTACAAGCTCAATTTTTCCGCTTTTGAGGATACCCTTCTTTTCGGCATCAATAAGTGCCTGAAGATTTGTTCCTCCGCCTGATACAAGAACAGCTATTCTTGCCCTTCTCATAAAATCACCTTTTCGTCAGATGCAATAATCTCGCCGATTACATAAGCATCCTCGCCGTTTGCCCTGAGAATTTCAAGAGCAGTCTCAACATCCTCTTCCTTTACGACAACGCTCATACCTACACCCATATTGAATGTATTGAACATATCGCGTTCAGAGATGCTGCCTGTTTTTGCGATGAGGTCAAATATCGGAAGAATTTTTACCTTTGACTTATCGATCTTTGCACCGAGACCTTCGGGAATGCTTCTCGGAATATTTTCATAGAAGCCTCCGCCCGTGATGTGAGAAATACCCTTTACGGTAACCTTCTCAAGAAGAGCGAGGATAGACTTTACGTATATCTTCGTCGGTGTGAGAAGCGTCTCTCCCACAGACTTTCCTCCAAGAGCTTCGACGGGTGACTTAATGTCGCTGTTTTCAACGTCGAAAACCTTGCGAACAAGAGAAAATCCGTTTGAGTGAACGCCGCTTGAAGCAAGCGCGATGACTACATCTCCCGGAGCCATTGTCTTATTGTCGATTATCTTTGACTTATCAACAACGCCTGTGCAGTATCCTGCAAGGTCATATTCATCTATCGGATAAAATCCCGGCATCTCTGCAGTTTCGCCGCCGATGAGAGCAGCACCCGACTGAACACATCCCTCGCAAACACCCTTTACGATATCTGCAATTTTTTCGGGAACGTTTTTACCGCAGGCGATATAGTCAAGGAAGAAAAGCGGCTTTGCACCGCTGCAGATAATGTCGTTTACACACATCGCAACGCAGTCGATACCAACTGTGTCGTGCTTGTCCATAAGAAAAGCAAGCTTGAGCTTTGTTCCGACACCGTCTGTACCGCTTACGAGAACGGGACGCGTCATACCTGTTACGTCAAGCTCGAAAAGACCGCCAAATCCGCCTACATCTGAGCAAACACCGCTTGTCATTGTCTTTGCGATGTGCTGCTTCATAAGCTCAACCGCTTTGTATCCTGCTGTAATATCAACGCCTGCTGCTGCATAGCTGTCTGATTTTGATATATTCATAATTTCTATTCCTTTCCGTTCCAACAGTAAGTGCAAAGTTTGCACGGTTCAAGTCCGATAGATTCGATTACACCTTCAAGTGACTGGAATTCAAGTGACGCAAGGTGCAACTCTTCGCAGATTTTTTCACGAAGATTCTTTCCTCTTTCGGTTGAAGCATCTGTGTATTCTTCGATATGGTTAAAACCCTCTTCTCCCTCAAGCTCCATAATGACTCTGCGGGCAATGAGTTCCATATCGTTGGTCGCGCGGCTGAAATTAAGGTACTTGCATCCGTACATAATGGGCGGACAAGCTGATCGCATATGAACCTCTTTTGCGCCGTTGTCGTAGAGAAATTCAACCGTTTCGCGAAGCTGTGTTCCTCGGACGATTGAATCGTCGACAAACAAAAGCTTCTTGCCCTGAATGAGTTCATGAACCGGTATCTGCTTCATTTTCGCAATCTTCTTGCGCTCTTTTGAAGCTGCCGGGGTAAAGCTTCTTGCCCAGGTCGGAGTGTATTTTATAAACGCTCTTGCAAAAGGAAGCCCTGTTTCGTTTGCATAACCGATTGCGTGAGGAGTTCCTGAATCCGGAACACCGCCGACATAGTCAATGTCGTTTAGCTTTCCGAGCTTTTCATCGTTGCGCGCCATGATTTTTCCGTTGCGGTAGCGCATAACCTCAACGTTTACTCCTTCATATGTAGAAGTCGGATAACCGTAGTAGCTCCAGAGGAATGAACACATCTTCATCTTCTTGCCCGGTTTTGCAAGCTGCTCGATTCCGTCAAGCGAAATCTCAACAATCTCTCCCGGACCGAGTTCTCTCTCTTTTTCGTATCCGAGCTTTGTAAATGCAAACTCTTCAAACGAAACACAAAAGCCATCTTCATTCTTGCCAAGTACAACAGGAATCCTGCCGAGTCGGTCTCTTGCCGCTATAAGCACGCCGTCTTCTTTCAGAATCAGAATAGACGCAGTTCCTTCTATTTGTTTTTGAGCAAATTTTATTCCATCGGCAAAATCACTCTTCTGATTGATAAGTGCCGCAACAAGCTCTGTGCCGTTGACTCCTCCGCCTGTCATTGCATCAAAGTGACCTCCGCTGAAAGAGAGATAATGGTCAATAAGCTCTTTTGCATTGTTGATTATACCTATAACACATATTGCATAGGTACCAAGATTCGATCTGATGAGAAGCGGCTGCGGATCATAGTCACTTATACAACCGATTGCGGAAGTGCCGCGCATCTCATCAAAAACATGCTCGAATTTTGTTCGGAACGGCGAATTCTGGATGTTGTGGATTTCTCGCTGAAGTCCTATCTCCTCATCATATGCCGCGATACCCGCACGTCTTGTTCCAAGGTGTGAGTGGTAATCTGTTCCGAAGAAAACATCACTGAGAGCATCGTGTCGGCAAACTGCCCCGAAAAAGCCTCCCATTTTTGTTCCTCCCTGTTACTTAGCCGAGAATTCTCTTCATCATTTCCTGGTATGCATCTTCAACGTTTCCGAGATCACGGCGGAAACGGTCCTTATCAAGCTTTTCGTGAGTTGTGCTGTCCCAGAAACGGCAAGTGTCAGGTGAAATTTCGTCAGCAAGGACGATTGAACCGTCTGCCACCTTACCAAACTCAAGTTTGAAGTCAACAAGGTCAACATTGAGCTTCTTGAAGAATGCCTTCATAACTTCGTTAACCTTGAAAGCCATAGACTTGATAGTCTCTATTTCTTCTTTTGTTGCAACTCCGAGAGCGAGCGCGTGATACTCGTTGATAAGCGGATCGCCGAGGTCGTCGTTCTTGTATGAGAATTCGATTGTCGGTTCAGCAAAAACGATACCTTCGTCAACACCGTAACGCTTTGCAAATGAGCCTGCAGAAATGTTTCTGATGATAACTTCAAGAGGAACGATAGAAACCTTCTTTACAAGTGTTTCACGCTCTGAAAGTTCTTCTACAAAATGAGTCGGCACGCCCTCTTTTTCAAGAAGCTGCATCATGAAGTTTGTAACTCTGTTATTGATTGCGCCTTTACCTGATATAGTACCCTTCTTAAGGCCGTTGAAAGCTGTTGCATCGTCTTTGTAGTCAACGAGCAAAACCTCGGGGTTTTCTGTTGCGTAAACTCTTTTTGCCTTTCCTTCGTAAAGCATTTCTTTCTTTTCCATTTTTATATCCTCCTAAATTATTTGTTTAATTCTTCTGCTACTTTTTTGTCTTTTTCAAGAACTGCCGCCGCATCTTTTTTTCTTTTTGCATCAAGGCGCCCGGCAAGGTCTTTATCTTCAACTGCTATAATCTGCGCAGCCAAAAGAGCTGCGTTTCCGCCGCCGTTTATCGCAACCGTTGCAACCGGGATACCTGTCGGCATCTGAACGGTTGAAAGAAGCGCATCCATACCGTCGAGATTTGACGACTTGCACGGAATGCCGATAACGGGAAGAGTTGTGTTTGCGGCAATTGCACCCGCAAGGTGTGCCGCCATACCCGCCGCGGCAATGATTGCACCAAAACCGTTTTCTCTTGCAGAGAGTGCAAAGGCTCTGGCTTCTTCGGGCGTGCGATGTGCCGAATAAATATGGACTTCAAACGGAATTTCGAGAGAAGCGAGCATATCCGTCGCTTTCTTTATTATGGGCAAATCGCTGTCGCTGCCCATAACGATTCCTACTTTTTTCATGGTATCATACCTCCTTGTTTTCAATGCAATAAAAAAAGGGCGCACTTAACTCAAGCGAGGAGTTAAATGTGCCCAGACGGTCGGCAAAACGGGGTATTTCCCCTCTTAATGTTTTCTGCTTCACGTGGTGCTCCACAAAATCCGTCAGTTACAGAAAACACACAAATAATCACATAATAAATTATATCACGCGACCAATTCTATGTCAAGGTAAAACGGCGGTTTTCGGGAAGTTTTGACACTAAATTTTTAACAAAATAACGAACCTTAAAAATGTTTTTTCTATGCACTCTTACGAGCCTTTCTTCCGCCTGTGCAGGCGATGAAGAAAAACAGAAGTGCCGCAAACGAAATTATTATGGCATCTACGCCATCAAATCTGAGATTACAGAAAGCCGCTATCGCCCCTGTAACGTTAAATGACATATGCAGAGCAAGCGGACTCCAGAGACTTGTGCTCTTATATCTGACTATTCCGAGAATAAGGCCGAGAACAAACGTATAGGCGATTTGCACTATATCTCCGTGTGAAAACGCGAACAAAAGAGATGTTATAATGACCGAAAATACCACCCCGACACTTGATGCAAACATCTTGAGCAATACGCCGCGGAACATAATTTCCTCAACAAACGGACCGATAATTATGCAAAGAATAAGGACTGTTGAAACGACACTTTCCTCTGCCGATTGTGCGGAAGAAAAGAACGATGCAAGAAAATTCAGTGCGATGCCAAGACAGACCGATGCAAACAGGCTTACAAACCTGCAGTATGACACTCCTGTGTATGAGGATAAGCTCTTTCTGCGAATCGCAAAGACAATCAGAAGCGACATAATAACTATTATGTATGACACAAGAAGAACAAGCGACGACTTACCCGAAAGCACTTCCGAGATATACTCAGAAAACGCCGTAACATCAAGCTCTGTTCCCGTATTTCCTATGTCGCGCGCTGCGGATATACTGTAATACGCCACAACACCTAGTGATGCCGCAACAGACGACAAAACATAAAGCAGATAGCAATCTATCGCATAAAGAAATCTTATTGCCCTTTCCTTCAAGTATTTTCACCCACTTACTTTATCTCACAAAGTCTTTCTCCGACTCTGTAAATATCTCCTGCACCCATAGTCAGCACAAAATCATTTTCTGAAACCGAGTTTTTAAGATAAGAAACTATTTCATCAAACGACTTTATATACTTTGCATTGGGAATTTTATCCGAAATCAAAGACGAATCTATACCGTTTACATTCTTCTCTCTTGCCGCAAAGATATCCGCGAGGATGACTCTGTCTGCAAGAGAAAGCGCTTTTGCAAAATCATCTTTCAGCGCCTCTGTGCGAGTGTATGTGTGCGGCTGGAAAACACAGACTATCTCCCCCGAATTTGCGCGTTTGACCGCACGGAGAGTTGTTTCAATTTCACTCGGATGATGAGCATAGTCGTCATACACCTTCGCACCACGAAACTCGCCTTTGTACTCCATGCGCCTTCCAACACCCGTAAATTCAGAGAGAGCCCGCGAAATCAGCGCCGGATCTATACCGAGACGGATTCCCGCGCACGTAGCCGCAAGTGCATTTTTTATGTTATGCTCACCAATAACAGAGAGCCTTACGGTGCAGAACGCTTCACCATTGTAAAGAATATCAAAAGTCGGAAAACCGTCGTTATAAACTACGTTTTCTGCTCTGACATTACATCCGTCCGAAAAACCGAATGTCATGGCACTCTTTCCTGCACGGGATAACGCATCAAGAACGTTTTTATCATCACCGTTTGCGATAATGACACCACCGTCTTTTGTGTTGCACATAAACTTCGCAAACGAATTTTTTATATCATCGAGGTCTTTGAAAAAATCAAGGTGGTCCTCCTCAATATTTAAGACAACAGCAACCGTCGGATAGAAATTGTGAAATGAATTGCAGTATTCACACGATTCACCAATAAAAAGATCACCGTCAGCAATTCTGACAACGCCGCCGATTTCACGCATATCAGCGCCTATCATAACTTCCGGATCACGGTCTGCCGCAAGCGCAACACAGGTGATCATCGCTGTTGTTGATGTTTTTCCGTGTGTTCCGGAGACGCAGACCACTTCAGGAAATTCTTCCATGAGAATTCCCCACGCTTCTGCTCTTTCGAGAATCGGAAGACCAAGATTTCGTGCTCTTATAATTTCGGGGTTGTCATCGTGCACGGCGGACGTGCGGATAATAACATCCGCACCGTCGATATTCTCTTCTTTATGCCCCTTGAAGACCTTAATTCCGAGCGAGCGCAAACGTTCTGCATATACTCCGGCATTCATATCAGAGCCCTGAACCAAGACACCTCGCGATGCAAGTGTTTTCGCAAGCGCACTCATAGAAACTCCGCCGATACCTACAAAATGAACAATCTTTCCGTTACCGGACAAAAGAGCCTTTCTCTCATCCTGCATAAATCAAATCTCCAATCAAAAGAAAGTTAAAAAATATGTGTATTTTAATTATACTTCGGTTAAACTATATTATATTATTTTTTTCAAAAAAAGTCCAGTAAAAAACAACAATGTGTAAGGAGAATTCAAAATGGAAATAACCGACATCAAAATCAGAAGACTTACAGACGAATCAAAAATGCGCGCAATTGTTTCTGTTACACTCGATGACGAGCTTGTTATTCACGATATAAAAGTTATATCGGGTTATGACAAGATTTTTCTTGCGATGCCGTCAAGACGTCTTCCAAACGGCGGATTCAGCGACATAGTACACCCCACAAAACATACACTGCGTAAGAAAATCGAAGATGCCGTGCTCTCGGAGTATGAACGGTATGTGCAGGGCGACTTTGAAAGTTAGAGATTGAATTCTTTTTAAAAAAGTATTATTATAGTATCATCCTACATTTTAAGGACGGACAAACTTATGAAAGCTATGATACTCAGTATAACAACAGGTCACGGACATCACGCCGCCGCAAACAGCATCGCAGAAACCTTCAAAAAGCGCGGTGCAACCGTTAAAATAATTGATGTCTACAAACAGCTTGATAAGAATTTTTCGGATGCAATCAACAAAGGCTATCTCCTTTCGATGAAACATGCTCCAAATGCTTACCGTGCACTTTATGAGCTCGTTGATTCAAAAACTGAGCCGGCAACAAAATATGCCCCTCGCAACATCGCAAACTTTCTTCTCTCAATAAGATTTGAGAAATTCATTGAAGAATTCAACCCCGACGTTATTATCTGCACGCACGTTTTTGCAGCTCACGTTATTAATGAACTTAAAAGACGAAATAAGCTTTCCGATATACCCACAATAGGCGTTGTAACGGATTATACAATCCACCCGTTCTGGGAGGATGTTACAAATATCGAATTTATAGAAATACCCAGCGAGCTTCTCACTCCGCGTGCTAAAATGAAGTCCATAAGCGAAAAGAGACTTCTCCCCTTCGGCATCCCGATTCAAAAGAAATTCTTTGAGAAAACAGAAAAATCAGAAGCAAGAAAACGCCTCGAAATTCCCGAAGATTCAAAAGTTATTCTGCTTATGGCAGGAAGCATGGGGTACGCCAATATGCCCGAAACAATCAACGGCATCATGAATTTTGATTCTTCATGCACCGTTCTTGCCGTCTGCGGAAACAACAAGAGATTGTACAATAAGCTTACAGCTTCAAAAAAAGATAACGTAAAGGTGTTTGGCTTTATAGATTATGTAGACCTTCTTATGGATGCCTCCGACTGCATAGTTACAAAACCGGGAGGTCTCACCATTTCCGAATCGGTTGCAAAGAATCTACCCATGATTTTCGTAAACCCCATCCCCGGTCAGGAAGACAGAAATCAGGAATTCTTCTTAAACCGAGGTCTCGCCATTGCAGTCAGCAAAACTTTTACAATGGAAGAAGCTATGCATTTCCTGTTTAACGAACCGGGAAGACTTGACAGCATACGTCTTCATCTATCAAAGGTTTCAAAGCCGGACCCTGCAGAAAAAATTGTGGAGTTTTCAGAGAAACTTATGAATGAGTAAAATAAAAAACGGTTCCTTGTGGAACCGTTTTTTATTTTACTTAAGACCGAGTTCTTCTTCGCTGACAGTCTTTAACTTGTTATTTTTGATTTCATTCATAAGCTTCTGCTTATCACTTACACGAAATACCATATATGCCTTTCCCTGTTCCTGTGTAAAGAGTGAGTACATATATTCAATGTCAATATCTGCTTTTGCGAGAATACCAAGAACATCCGAAAGACCTGCCGGGCGGTCAGGAACTTCGATAACGGAAACCGGTGTCATTGAAATAACGTTGCCGTTTTTCATAAGTACACGCGATGCATGTTCCGCATCATCCGCAATCATGCGCAAAACACCGTAGTCTGATGTTTCTGCAATTGAAATTGCGCGGAGGTTTACGTTGTTTTCAGCAAGAATTTTCGTGATCTCGGCAAGCTCCCCTGCCTTATTTTCAAGAAATACGGAAATCTGATTGATCATAACAAATATCCTCCCTTAAATCTTTCGATTATCAATAATTCTTACTGCTTTACCTTCGCTTCGTGCGATTGTCTTCGGAGCGACAAGCTTTACCTTTGCCGCAATTCCGAGCATCGCCTTAAGCGCAGAAACAAGGCTCTTTTCCATATCGGTAATCTGGCGGAGTGAATCCGAGAAGTTTTCCTGATTCATCTCTACCATAACCTCAAGCGTATCAGAATTATTTACGCGGTCAACAACAATCTGATAGTTTGCCGGATATCCCTGCTCGATAAGAACAGTTTCAATCTGTGACGGGAATACGTTTACGCCACGGATGATGAGCATATCATCACTTCTTCCCATCGGCTTTGACATCTTCATATGAGTTCTGCCGCATGAGCACGGTTTTGTTGAGAGAACGCAGATATCGCGTGTGCGATAGCGAAGAAGCGGAAATGCCTCTTTTGTTATGCAGGTAAATACGAGCTCACCCTTGCTACCCTCAGGAAGAACCTCACCTGTATCCGGGTCGATAATTTCCGCGATGAAGTGGTCTTCGTTGATGTGCATACCTATCTGCTCTTCACATTCAAAGCTGACACCCGGACCTGAAATTTCAGTAAGACCGTAAATGTCGTATGCGCGGATTCCGAGCTGTTTCTCGATATCGCGGCGCATCTCTTCACTCCATGCTTCAGCTCCGAAAATACCTGCTTTGAGTTTAATCTTATCACTAAGACCCTTTTCTTTAATTGACTCTGCAAGATATGCAGCATAAGATGGTGTACAGCAGAGAATGGTTGAACCGAGGTCTGTCATAAACTGAAGCTGGCGGTCCGTGTTTCCCGATGACATCGGAAGCGTAAGACTTCCTACCTTGTGCGATCCGCCGTGGAGACCTGCACCACCCGTAAAGAGACCGTAGCCGTAAGCGACGTGAACAACATCTTCCTTTGTTCCGCCTGCTGCAACAATTGCTCTTGCACAGCAGTCTTCCCAGAGGTCAACGTCGTGCTGTGTGTAAAATGCCATAACTCTTTTTCCGGTTGTTCCTGATGTTGAGTGAATGCGGACACACTCGGAAATGGGTTTTCCGACAAGACCGTACGGATACGCATCGCGCAAATCTGCCTTTGTTATAAACGGAAGCTTATGAAGGTCAGCTACACCCTTTATATCACTCGGTGACACTCCCGCATCTTCCATCTTCTTGCGATAATACGGAACATTGTCCCATACGTGCTGCACCTGTTTTACAAGACGTTCATCCTGCCATGCGCGAATCTGCTCGCGTGATGCGGTTTCTATCTCCGGCTGGTAGTAATTCTTCATTTTTGCATCTCCTTATTTTGCATCTCTGCCGAGAATAAATGCTTTTTTGTTCATCTCAAGGAACTTTTCAGGAACGCTTTCTTCAATAGCCTTCATCCATTCTTCAACAGATGCGTCAAAGTAGTTAGAAAGTCTTCCCATAAGAACGATGTTTACAGCCTTTGCACTTCCTGCCTCAACAGCAAGCTTGAGGGCATCAAAAGCGTCGATGTCGATTCCTGCCGCTTTCATCTTCTCCGAAAGCTCACTCGGATACTCTGCAACACCTGTGATGACCGGCATCGGATTTATCTGCTGTATGTTTGCAATAACTTTTCCGTCTTTCTTGAGATACTCCGTCCAGCGCGCTGCCTCCAAAAGCTCAAACGAAATGATAAAATCAGCTTCACCCTTGTCAATAATCGGTGAATAAACCTTGTCACCATAGCGGACATATGTAACAACGCTTCCGCCGCGCTGACTCATACCGTGAACTTCAGATACCTTTATATCGTAACCCTTTGTGAGGAGAAGACGTCCAAGAAGCTTTGAAGCGAGAAGACTTCCCTGTCCTCCGACGCCGACTATCATAATGTTTTTTGTTTCCATTATTATACCTCCTCCGGCGCATGAAGCGCATCAAACTTACAGAGCTGCTCACATACTCCGCAACCGGTGCAGAGAGTGTTATCTATCTTTGCCTTGCCGTTTTCAATGCTGATTGCAGGGCAACCTATCTTCATGCACATCTTACAGTTTTTGCACTTATCGGCATCAACAACAAGCGGTTTGTTGTGCTTAACGTATTTAAGAAGTGCACACGGACGGCGTGAGATGATAACTGACGGCTCTTCTGCCGCAAGCTCTTCTTTTAAAACAGTTTCACACTCCGAGAGATTGTACGGGTCAACAACCGAAACTCTGTTAATTCCCATCGCACGGCAAAGTGCTTCAAGGTCAATCTTTGATGCAGGATCGCCCTTTAGGTTGTAACCTGTTGTCGGATTCTGCTGATGTCCCGTCATACCTGTTATCGAGTTATCAAGAATGATAACCGTTGAATTTGATCCGTTATATGCGATATTAACAAGACCTGTCATGCCTGAATGCATAAAGGTTGAATCGCCGATCACTGCAACGCTCTTTCCATCACTTGCGCCTTCATTTGCCTTATTAAAGCCGTGAAGACCTGAAATTGATGCACCCATACAGATCGTTGCATCAAGTGCAGAAAGCGGAGGTACTGCACCAAGTGTGTAGCAGCCGATATCACCCATAACCGTAATTTTGTTTTTTGCAAGAGTATAGAAAAGGCCTCTGTGGGGACATCCTGCACACATAACAGGAGGTCTCGGCGGGATGTTGTCAGAAAGCTTAACACCTTCCTTTGCTCCATTTCCGAGCTTTTCCGAAACAATATTCTGGCTGAGCTCGCCGATGCATGAGAAAATATCCTTTCCTGCTGCATCAATTCCGAGATTTTTGCAATGCTCCTCGATAAAGCCGTCAAGCTCTTCAACAACAATGAGCTTATCAACTGACTTTGCAAGATTCTTGATGCTCTCTGTCGGAAGCGGCCATACCATACCAAGCTTGAGCACAGGATGCTTATCACCAAGAACCTCTTTTACATACTGATAAGATGTCGAAGATGTGATGATACCGATGCTCTTATCACTGCCGTCCTCAAAGACGTTGCACGGAGCAGTCTCTGCATACTCTGAAAGTGCAAGTGTTCTCTCCTCTACTATCGGATGACGAAGCTTTGCATTACCCGGCATCATAATGTATTTCTGTGCGTTCTTTGTATAGTCTTTCTTTACTTCTACGCGGTCTGCCGGCTCAACGATGCTCTGCGAGTGAGCGACGCGCGTGCACATCTTAAGAAGAACAGGTGTGTCAAACTTTTCCGAAAGCTCGAATGCAAGCTTTGTAAACGCTACTGCCTCGGCAGAGTCTGCCGGCTCAAGCATGGGGATTTTTGATGCCTTTGCATAGTGGCGTGAATCCTGCTCATTCTGCGAGCTGTGCATACCCGGATCGTCTGCAACACCGATAACCATACCGCCGTTTACACCTGTGTATGCAATGGTAAAGAGTGGGTCTGCCGCTACGTTAAGACCAACGTGCTTCATTCCGCAGAAACTTCTTTTTCCTGCAAGGCATGCACCGAAAGCAGCTTCCATCGCTACCTTTTCATTAGGTGCCCACTCCGCGTAAATTTCATCGTATTTTGCAACTGCTTCCGTGATTTCCGTACTCGGTGTTCCCGGATAGCTTGAAACAAAGCTGCAGCCTGCCTCATAGAGACCTCTTGCAACCGCTTCGTTTCCGAGCATAAGTTTTTTCATATCTCTGCCTCCTAATCACTTATTGTTTCGCCGATAGCATCCTTCTGCGAAACAAGAACTTTTTTATCATAACATAAAAACACATTGTCCGTAACCGACTTATCGGGTGCTCTTGTAAAGAGTGATACGACAGGAACTATAACGAGACCTGCTATCATGCAAAATGCACCTGCGTTGATCGGAGACTTGAGGATCTGCGGAAAAATGTCCTTTGCGAGCATATTTCCGAGCATAACCACCGTTGAGAAAATAAAGCTGACCCAGACCGATGCCTTTGAAACGCGTTTCCAATAAAGTCCATAAAGGAACGGAGCAAGAAACGCACCTGCAAGTGCACCCCAGGAAACGCCCATAAGCTGTGCAATAAAGCTTACGTTTGATTTGTGCTGAACAATCGCAATAATTACCGAAATTACAATAAATACGGCAATAAGAACTCTGATTATGAAAAGCTGTGTCTTTTCGCTCATATCCTTCTTAACGATATCCTTGAGGAAGTCAAGCGTAAGCGTTGAGCTTGATGTCATAACAAGCGATGAAAGAGTTGACATTGACGCCGATAGAACAAGCACTATTACAACCGCAATAAGGAATGGTGAAAGACTTGAGAGCATCGTCGGTATTATTGAATCGTATCCGCCTGCCGCAATATCAATCTTATCCGAGAAGAGACGACCGAAACCGCCGAGGAAGTAACAGCCTCCCGCTACAACCAAGGCAAACAGAGTAGAAATAATCATTCCTTTGTTTATAGCTTTTTCGCTCTTTATGGCATAGAACTTCTGAACCATCTGCGGAAGTCCCCACGTGCCGAGAGATGTGAGAAGAACGACACCGAGAAGGTTTATGGGATCAGGTCCGAAGAACGATGCAAAAACGCCCGGAACATCCGAAACAGTCGGATCACTCACCTCGCCAAGCTTTGCAAGTGACTCCATAAAACCGCCCTGCCCTGCAAGAACAGCCCAGATAACTGCAACGATTCCGACAAGCATTATAAGACCCTGAATAAAATCGTTGATGGCAGTTGCCATATATCCGCCGGCAATAACGTAAATTGCAGTAAGAATTGCCATAATAATTACGCAAACCGAATAGTCGATGTCAAACGCCATTCCGAAAAGACGGCTGAGACCGTTAAAAAGTGATGCCGTATACGGAATGAGGAAAATAAAGATAATCGCTGATGATGCAAGCTTTAGAGAACGGCTTGCAAAACGTGCCTCGAAAAACTGCGGCATTGTTGCACTCTTTAGGTGCTGTGTCATAATGCGAGTTCTTCTTCCGAGTACCGCCCAAGCAAGGAGCGAACCTAAAAGTGCATTTCCGATACCTGCCCAGGTGGCTGCAATACCGTACTTCCATCCAAACTGTCCTGCATAACCTACGAAAACAACCGCAGAGAAGTAAGATGTTCCGTATGCAAATGCCGTGAGCCACGGACCTACACTTCTTCCTCCGAGAACGAAACCATCAACATCTGTTGAGTTTTTGCGGCAGTATAAACCTACACCGATCATAATCCCGAAGAATACTATGACCATTGCTAACTTTATACCGAGATCAAACATGTTGATACACTCCTTTTAACCTGTTATCTGCGCTTCTACGAGGCGTCCGTGGCAATATTTTTCACGAAGCGCCGGTTTTTCAATTTTACCCGTTGCGTTTCTCGGAACTTTATCGAAGAAAATCTTTTTCGGACGTTTGTATCGCGGAAGGCTCTCGCAGAAAGCATCAATTTCTTCCTGTGTACACGAAAGGCCTTCTTTGATTTCGATTATCGCCGCACAAATTTCACCAAGACGAGCATCCGGAAGTCCGATTACTGCTACGTCTTTGATTTTGTCATATGCTCTTAAGAAATCTTCAATCTGAACCGGATAGAGGTTCTCTCCACCAGAAATGACGACATCTTTCTTTCTGTCTACAAGATAGATAAAACCGTCTTCATCCTCGCGCGCCATATCACCGGTGTAGAGCCACTCACCCTTTAAAACTTCATTCGTAGCATCGGGGTTTTTATAGTAGCAAAGCATAACACCGTCGCCCTTTACTATGAGCTCACCGACGTCTCCGCGCTCAACTTCATTTCCTTTTTCGTCAACAATCTTTGTTTCCCAGCCGAAGCCTGCCTTACCAATCGCACCGACCTTGTGAACGTTCTCAACACCGAGATGCACGCAACCGGGTCCGATTGATTCTGAAAGACCGTAGTTTGTGTCATACTTATGATGCGGAAAAACCTTGAGCCAACGGTGAATGAGACTCGGCGGAACAGGCTGTGCACCGATGTGCATAAGACGCCACTGTGAAAGCCTGTACTGATTTATGTCAAGACGCCCAGACTCAATTGCATCGAGCAAATCCTGTGCCCACGGAACGAGAAGCCAGACGATTGTGCACTTTTCCTCCGTGACTGCTCTCAAAATCCACTCGGGCTTTACTCCGCGAAGAAGCACAGCGCGGCTTCCTGAAAGAAGCGAGCCAAACCAATGCATCTTTGCACCCGTGTGATAAAGCGGCGGAATGCACAGGAAAACGTCATCTCTTGACTGCGAGTGGTGATTCTGTTCTGTTTTGCAGGATGAGATGAGTGATTTGTGATTATGTAAAATCGCTTTCGGGAATCCTGTTGTACCGGATGAGAAGTATATCGCTGCGTGGTCTTCTTCAGAAAGTGCAATCGGCGGCTGACTTGATGAACAATAGCCCATAAGTTCAAGACAATCTTCCGTATAGTCCGGACCACCCTTTCCGAGATAAAAGAAGGTGTGGGTTTTCTCGACTTTATCGTAAACTCCGTCCATTCTGCTTATAAATTCGGGACCGAAAACCAGAACCTCAACATCAGCGAGATTAAGACAATATTCTATCTCATCACCCGAAAATCTGAAATTCATCGGAACAGCTATGCAACCGGCTTTGAGAATACCGAAATATATCGGAAGCCATTCGATACAGTTCATAAGAAGTATGCCGACTTTTGTGCCTTTTTTCAAACCGCGGCTGAGAAGAAGGTTAGCAAAACGGTTGGCACGTCTGTCAAAATCCTTCCAGGTAAGCTCACGGCGGTAGGGCGCGTCTTTTCCCGCACTTTCAATAAGATTAAAGTCCCACCAGGTTGTCACGCTGTCGCGCTCTTCCGATGGGTTTAGCTCAACAAGAGCAACCTCCGAGCCGTAAAGCCTTGCATTTTTTTCAAGCAAATCAATAATAACCATAAAAACTCTCCTTTTCGTTTTCCGGCAGAAAACAAAAAACGCCCTCTGCCTATTCAAGCAGAGGACGAAAAAAATTCCGTGGTACCACCTCAATTTACTGCCACACGGCAGCCTCAACGAATCCAATCAGATCCTCAAGCTGTATCGGGCTTTCCCGTCTTTGCCTAATCGAAAAACTTTCAGCAAAGCCACTCCGAAAGGTATTCCGCACAAAGACTCACATCGCCTCACAGCAACCGGCGACTCTCTGGGAGAGTTCATCTGAACGTACTTGATTTCATCATCGTGTTCAAGTGATTTTTAATTACTATAATGTTAACACTATTTTCTCATAAAGTCAACATTTTTTTACACAAAAGCTCTACCTAAAAGTCACTGTCGCAGCAACATCCGCAGCAATTTCTCCGGCAGGCACATGAATCTCTTCCACCGGCATCGACAATCCGTGTGCGAAGGTGACAATGTGATCTTAAGTTGCCTCTTCTGTTACAGCAGAAAAGATTTGAAAAAATGCACATAAAAATGCTCCTTTTTAAAATTTGAGACAAGCATTTGTCCGCTATATCCTATGCAGCATCAAGCCTTTCCGTTAATCGAATTTTACTTGTAAAAATTTCTTTACTGTGTTATAATTCAATATATTTCAACAAAGGATTTTGGAGGAGACCATGAAATTTAAATTCACAGAAGAAACGACTTCCCGAATTTTTTCAAACTCAATAGTTTTGGTTATTGCAATTACATTCTATTTTCTGCTCAAACATTTAGGAGAGTTTTTCTCGTTTTTTGCAAACATAGCATCCATCCTCTCCCCTTTTATAATCGGTTTCATAATCGCTTACCTCCTTTCCGGACCGGTAGTGTCCTTCGAAAAATTTCTCAACAGATTTCTCTTCAAGAAAGCTAAAAAGCAAAGCGGCATAAATCGTGGTATTTCTATCGCCTTGGTCTTCATAATAACATTCTTCCTCCTGTCACTCGTTATATATTCAATCATTCCTCAACTTGTTGACAGCGTAACAAAGCTCGCAAGAAATACAGATTTGTATGTAAAATCCATCAACGAATTTCTCACAGGCTTTGCGAATCGTTTCAACCTTGATCCCGACATTTTCAAAGGAATCCTCGGTTCTTCACAGGAATTTTTCAAAAAACTTACCGAATACTTTTCTGCAGCACTACCAAAGCTTCTCGACTTTTCTGTTTCCGTCGGTTCAGGCATCTCAAACTTTATAATCGGATTCATTATTTCTATATATATGTTAAGCAGCAAAGAGCTTTTCCTTGCCCAGACCAAGAAGGTAATCAATGCAATCCTCCCCCAAAAAACAGTTTCGAAGATTTCAGCACTTGCACGAAACATGCACGAAACTTTCGGAAATTATATTACAGGTAAGATTCTTGACTGTATCATCGTCGGTATCATCTGCTTTATTTTCATGAATATCCTCGGTATGGAGTATGCACTCCTCATCAGCATCGTTGTTATGGTAACAAACTTTATTCCCTTTATCGGTCCGTTCATCGGCGCAATACCGAGCGCATTCATTCTTCTTATGGTTCAGCCGACAAAGGTTATCTGGTTTATTGTTATGATATTTGTTCTTCAGCAGATAGACGGAAATCTTCTTGGCCCAAAAATCGTCGGCAAGACAACGGGAATTTCTTCATTCTGGGTAATCTTCTCCATCCTCCTCGGAGGCGGATTCTTCGGCATTGCGGGTGTTGCGCTTGCAGTTCCGACATTCTCCGTTATCTATGTCCTCATAAAAAGTGCGCTTGAAAAGAACCTCAGGAAAAAGAATTTGCCGACAGAAACCAAAAGTTACTACAGATAAAACAAACACCCGACCTTAGGTCGGGTGTTTGTTTATATACTTTTTAAGTATTTGATTTCCTTCTCAGTAAGATGACGCCATCTTCCTGCAGGGAGCTTGTCAAGTACAAGATCGCCGATGCTTACGCGTTTAAGACGAAGCACGCGGAGATTTGCCGCTTCGCACATTCGTCGGATCTGGCGGTTTCTGCCCTCTCTTATGGTTATATGAAGAAGACCGCCGTCTGCATTTTCGCGAAGAACTGACACATCAGCAGGTTTGGTCATTCTCCCGTCAATCTCGATAGATGCTTTGAGCGTTGTTATTGCCTCCTCAAGATGCCCGCGAACGGTAACAATATACCCCTTTGGAATCTCGTGAGACGGATGAGTCAGTCTGTATGTAAGAGAGCCGTCATTCGTCATAATAAGGAGCCCTTCGGAATTATAGTCAAGACGCCCTACGGGGTGAACACGCGTTCCTACATCCACAAGCTCGTCGACTGTTTTTCTGTCTTTTTCATCGTCAAGTGACGTGATATATCCGCGTGGCTTGTTGAGCATAATATAATACTTCTGCGGCGAAGAAATGGCACGCCCCGATACCTCTATCAGATCATTTTCAGGATCTGCCTTATCACCGAGCGCAACGATTTCGCCGTTAACGCGCACTTTACCTGCGCTGATTAATTCCTCTGCACGGCGTCGCGAGCAGATACCGCTTGCCGCTATTATCTTTTGAAGACGTTCTTCCATATTTTTTCTCCGAACTTGATTTTATTTCCAGGCAGTTTCGCTTTCACTCTTCTTTTCGCGCTGCATGAGGCGAAGAAGCGATTCTTCTGCATTTGCATTCTCAAAGAGAATCTTATATACCTCTTCGGTAATCGGCATTTCTACAGAAACCTTCTTTGCAAGCTCCATTGCAGACTGGGTTGCATAATAACCCTCTACAACGGCTCCTACTTCCTTGATTGCCTCGTCGATCGAGTGTCCCTTACCGATAAGGATTCCTGCTCTTCTATTTCTTGAATGCATCGACATACAAGTAACTATAAGGTCGCCAAGTCCGGCAAGACCGGAGAAGGTTTCCTCTTTTCCGCCGAGAGCAAGTCCGAGCCTTATCATTTCTGCAAGGCCACGCGTCATAAGAGCCGCCTTTGCGTTATCACCTAGGCCGAGACCATCGCAAACACCTGCAGCAAGCGCCATAACATTCTTAAGCGCGGCACCAAGCTCAACACCGACGACATCGTCAGTTACATAAACTCTGAAGCGGTCGTTCATAAAGACATCCTGAACGGTCTCTGCCGCATCCTTGTGTTTTGACGTTGCTATTATTGCAGTAGGAACTCCTCTGCCAACCTCTTCCGCATGAGAAGGGCCTGACAAGACAACTATCTTTCCCTTGCCCGCCAATTCTTCTTCAATTATTTCAGAAAGGCGGAGAGATGTATCTTTCTCAATTCCCTTTGCAACATTCACGACTATGTGATTGTCGGTTATATAGGCAGAAAGCTTTCTTGCCGTAGCTCTTACCGCGAATGACGGAACAGCCATAACAACTACTTCTGCGTCCTTTGCAACACTTATATCTGTTGTGCAATCGATATTATCCGGAAAGTAGACTCCCGGCAGAAACATCTTGTTTTCACGGTCACGGGAGAGTCTTTCATACTCTGCATCTTCAAAAGACCAAAGGTCAATATCGTGTCCGTTATTTGCAAGCATAACTGCAAGAGCGGTTCCCCAACCACCGCTGCCGATTACTGCAACTTTCATATTCTACACCTCAAATGCTTTATACTATTTCTTGAACTTAAGTTTATTCTCGTTTCCTTCAATAAGCCTTTTTATGTTTGATCTGTGGAGTATCGTAACAAATGCAGCGAGAACAACTCCGAGTGAAATACAGATTATTCCGACAGGAGATGTCCCCTCAAAAATTGCAAAAAGGAACGGAACTGTCCACACCGCTATAAGTGAACCGAGCGATACAAAACGTGTAATTGCAACTATTATTATGAATGTTGAAACCGCAATTAAGCAGACGTAAATGTTTATACATCCGATAACAGCCGCTGTCGTTAAAACACCCTTTCCTCCACGGAACTGAAAAAACAAGGGGTATGTGTGTCCAAGCACACAGAAAAGACCTGCAACAGCCTTTACGAGTGCCATATCCCCAACAATCTTCGTTGCGAGAAAAACCGCAACAACACCCTTTAAAATATCTCCGAAAATTACAAAGAGAGTCTTCTTCATTCCCATAAGACGAAGCGAGTTTGTTGTGCCCGCGTTTCCGCTACCGTAGTCGCGGACATCTTTTCCGAGCGTGAGCTTTGAAACGATTATCGAAAAATTAAGACTTCCGAGAAGATATGCGCAGAGAGCTGCAATAATAAACTTAAAGACGATATTCATATTAACCGTTCTCTCCCTTTTGTCTTATGACAACTCTTATTGGCGTTCCGTTAAATCCGAACACCTCGCGAAGCTTGTTCTCAAGATATCTCTGATATGAGAAATGGAAAAGCTTTGCATCATTACAGAACATAACAAAATTAGGCGGCTGAATACCAGTCTGCGTAATGTAGTAGACCTTGAGTCTTTTACCTCTGTCTGTCGGCGGCTGAACGCGTGATACAGCATCAGCAAGAACGTTGTTGAGCATTCCCGTTGTTATGCGTTTTCTGCTCTCCTCATAGACAGATGTGATAAGCTCAAAGAGCTTTCCGACACGCTGACCTGTTTTTGCCGAAATAAACAGAATCGGCGCATACGTCATATACGAAAGATCGCGGCGGATTTTTTCTTCTTCCGCCTTCATTGTCTTATCATCCTTCTCGACGAGGTCCCACTTATTTACGACAATTATGCAAGCCTTTCCCGCATCGTGCGCAATCCCTGCAACCTTTGTATCCTGCTCTGTTACGCCCTCTTCGGCATCAATCATGATAAGGCAGACATCACTTCTCTCAACTGCAAGAGACGCTCTTAAAACAGAGAACTTTTCGATATCGTCATTAACCTTTGATTTTTTTCTGATTCCCGCAGTATCGATGAACACAAACTTGCCGTGCTCGTTTTCAAATTCAGAGTCAACAGCATCTCGAGTTGTTCCTGCGACGTTACTTACGATAACGCGCTCCTGACCGAGAATCTTGTTTGTGAGAGAGGACTTTCCGACATTCGGTTTTCCGATAAGAGCAACGTGAATTCTGTCGTCCTCTTCCTCGTCCTCCTCATCTTCCGGAAAATACTTAAAGCACTCGTCAAGAAGGTCACCCGTACCGTGACCGTGAACTGCTGAAACCGCAATCGGCTCACCGAGACCGAGATTATAAAATTCATAAAACTCTGCAGGCGGCTCGCCTACGGAGTCAACTTTATTTACTGCAAGAATGATTGGCTTGTTTGAACGAAGAAGCATTGCCGCAACTTCGCTGTCAGATGCCGTAACACCAGTTCTGATGTCTGTTATGAAAACTATGACATCAGCATTTGTAACGGCGATTTCTGCCTGATCGCGCATAAATTTCAAAATTTCGCTGTCTGTCCGCGGCTCGATACCACCCGTATCAACGAGCGAAAAAACCTTACCGCGCCATTCACAATCTGCATAAAGCCTGTCTCTCGTAACACCCGGGGTATCTTCTACGATAGACAAGCGCTTGCCGACGAGTTTATTAAAAAGCATGGACTTTCCGACATTCGGACGTCCGACTATTGCAACAACAGGTTTTGCCATACTTAAAACCTCCTATATGCCGAGCATTGCAGACAAAAGCGCATCACCATCATTTTCAACAGAAACAACCGTAACTCCAAGCGCCTTTTCAACATCAGCAACGCTGACATCATCAAGAAAAACATTTTCACCGTGGCGAAGCATAACCGAAGGGATGAGAAGCCTTTTTGCAAGCTTCTTTTCCGAAAGTGTCTTTATGAGGTCTTTGCCTGTTACAAGACCTGCAACATCTACAGTTTCTCCAAAAAACTCGTTTCTTATTTCGAACACTTCGCTACTCTCTATATTATTACATTTTTTTGCCAATTCGTCAATGAGTTTTCGGATAAAAGGTGCCGCCGAAACTCCGGTTGCAACGGAAAATCCGGAAATTTTGTCGGGGATGTCCGAATACTCTAGCGCAAGCATAAACTCACGGCGCAAAAGGGACATAAGCCCGACACCGTTATCAAGCTGAGGATAGTCATCATAATACTCGTCGTCAGGAAGTGAAAGCTCCGCCTTGATATAGAGCTCATCAGAGCAATATACGACTCGCTCTCCGCGTTTTTTTATGTTCTCATCAGCAAAAGAATCCACGATATCTATCGTTTTTTGCGCATCCTCACGACTTAATGCCGAAAGCGGATAGAGACCGTCTCTGTGCTTTGTTATTCCGACGGGGACAACCGCAATGCTTGAAACTTCTTCACCGAGAGAAAGAAGGTCTGATATTGAGTTTTTTAAAACATCACCGTCATTAAGACCGGGGCACACGACAATCTGTGCATTTATGCGAATGCCCGCCCGTGTCAGACGCTTCATTGTCTCAAAGCACTCTCCGGCACGCGGATTTCTTATCATCTTTCTCCGAAGTTCAGGGTCAGTAACATGTACCGAAACATTAACAGGACTTATGTGCATACGAATCATTCTCTCAATATCGTCTTCCGAGAGATTTGTGAGTGATATGTAGTTTCCGAGCAGGAATGACATACGCGCGTCATCATCCTTAAAATAAAGAGTTTCGCGCATACCCTTCGGCATCTGGTCAACAAAACAGAAAACGCAGTTGTTTGCACAGCGTTTTGCCTTGTCCATTAAATATGTTTCAAAGGTGAGCCCTATGTCCTCACCTTCATCCTTTTTAATCTTCACCACTCTGTCAGAAAGCTGAATCTTAAGCCGTCTGTCGTAGGAATAAAACTTATAGTCAAGCACATCGCGGATTATCCTTCCGTTTATTGAGATAAGCTCATCACCGGAAACGATGCCTGCGCGCTCGGCGAGACTTCCGCTTTCTACTTCGGTTATGTATGCACCCATAACTTTACCCTGCCTTTTTTACAATAAAAATAGAGGGGGATTATCCATCCACCTCTACCCTTTTACCGAATTGAGTTTCGCTAAATTATTTTGCGTCTTCTGCAGCAATAACCTCGCGACCGTTATATGTTCCGCACTTCTTGCAAGCTCTGTGTGAAAGCTTCATTGCTCCGCACTTCGGGCATGCTCCGATTCCCGGAAGCGAAAGCTTCCAGTGTGCATTGCGGTTCATGTCTCTCCTCGATTTAGAATGTTTTCTCTTTGGTACCGCCATGGTGACACCTCCTTAGATATATAAAGCGTATATTTTACTTATTCATCAAGCAGCTTTGCAAGAATCTCAAGCCTTGGGTCAATCGACTCACTCTTGCAGGAGCACGCTTGTTCGTTAAGGTTTGTTCCGCAGATGTGACAAAGACCTTTACAATCCGGAGAACAGAGAACCTTACTTTCAAAGCCAAGTATGAAAATTGAAGTGGCAAGCTCTGAAATATCAAGCTCATCACCTTCGCAGACGATAAAATCGTCTTCCTCATCTTCGTTGTCAAGATGATCAACAACACAAGCTTCAAACGGAACGCTCACTAACTTTGAAAACTCTTTTGCACATCTGTCGCAAACGAGGTTTCTCTCGCCCTCTATCTTCATATCAAGAAGAAGGACACCGGCACGGCTGACCACCTCACCCGATACCGTAATCGCCGAAGACATGGAAGGCTCCACATCTGAAATGTCGGCGGTGAAATCAAACGGCACGACATCCGTGCTGCCGTTTCGAAGTTGTTTGATGTTAATATTCATATTCGACTCCATAACCGCGGCATTAAACGCCACAAAATATATTATACTTGCAATATTTAGATTTGTCAACCAAAAAATTCTAAAATTATTCTATATTTCAACGTTATTTTGTATGCAAGTTGCACGAAGAGTATTCTTCATAAGCATTGTTATTGTCATAGGACCAACGCCGCCCGGTACGGGTGTTATAAACGACGCCTTTTCTGATACCGATTCAAAGTCAACATCGCCGCAAAGCTTTCCTTCTGCATTTCTGTTGATGCCGACATCCATAACGACAGCACCTTCCGATACCATATCGCCCTTGACAAAAGCTTCTCTTCCAACCGCAGCAACGATAATGTCGGAATTGCGGAGAATTTCTTCAATATTCTTTGTTTTTGAGTGACAGATGGTAACCGTTGCATTCTTATGGAGAAGAAGCATTGACATCGGCTTTCCTACGATATTTGATCGTCCGATGACCGCAGCTCTCTTTCCCGCTACATCAATGCCGTACTCCTCAAAGAGTGCCATTACTCCCGCCGGTGTGCACGGAAGAAAATCAAAATCACCTGTCATAATCTTTCCGACATTCTGAACGTGGAATGCGTCTACATCCTTATCGGGGTTGATTGCCGCAATTACCTTATCCTCGGAAATGTGCTTCGGAAGCGGAAGCTGAACAAGGATTCCGTTTATGTCCTTTTTGTTATTGAGCTTGTCTATAAGCGCGAGAAGTTCATCTTCCGTTGTCTCTGTCGGAAGAGCGTACTCCTCGCTGTAGATTCCGCACTCTGCACAAGCCTTTTTCTTGTTATTTACGTATGTACGGCTTGCCGGATTATCACCGACGATAACAACTGCAAGACCTGCACGGATGCCGAGAGCTTCAAGCTTGCTTACTTTTTCATAGACCTCGCCTCTGAGTTTTTTTGAGGTTGCCTTTCCGTCAATAATTACTGCGCTCATTATATTTTATCCTCCGTTTTGATTTTCTTATATTTGTAAATTAAATATACAATACCTGAAACTGCCGTTATGATTCCGAGAGCCTGAGAAGTTCTGATTCCCGTGCCGAAGAAGTAAAGGCTGTCGGTCCTGAGCCCTTCTATCATCGCTCTGCCTATACCGTACCACACGACATACAGCGCAAATATTTCGCCATTAAATTTTCGCTTTTTTGAGTAAAAATGTAATACAAAAAATCCGATTGCGTTCCACAATGATTCGTATAAAAACGTTGGGTGAACACACGCACCGCCATTTATTTGCATGCGCCACAGAAGTGTTGTTTCGCCGCCGTAAGCTTCGGCATTCACAAAGTTTCCCCAGCGTCCTATTGACTGCCCTATCATAAGTCCCAGAGCACCGATATCAAGAAATGACACAAGCGGAACCTTCTTTATTCTGCAATATAAAATTGCGCCGAGTAGCGAGCCTATAATTGCGCCGTAAATTGCAATTCCGCCCTCCCATATATAAAGCATGGATATGGGGTCATCTCTGTATGCTTCTATATTAAATATAACATAATAGAGCCTTGCACAGATGATTGCAAGAGGAAAAGCAAACATCAGCATGCCGAGAATTCTATCTTCGTCCGTACCGAATTCCTTGCTTCGTGCGATACCGTAGTATACCGCAAGCAGAAATCCCGTCGCAATAATTATTGCATACCAGTATATCGGTCGCCCGAAGAGTTCAAATGCAACTCTGTTTATCTCGAGTTCAATACCAAAACCCGGAAACTTTATAAGATTCGTCATTATTCCACCTGCTTGCCACGCACAACAGAAAGCGCTGTACTCTCATCCTTGAATGCACGACGGATAAAATCGCATATTTCATACGGCTCTATCTCGTTTATCACCTCTATTGTGTCAAGATAGTCATACCCCGAAAACAGAGCCTCACTCTGCTCCCTGCAAAGCGACGAAACACTGTCAAGTGAGCGTCTGCGAAGACCGAGATGCGCTTTTTTGATTCGCTCAAAATACGGAACATCAATATCCTTTGAGAGCTTGCGTGCGTGTTCCATAATCTTTTCATAAACTTTTTCGGGATCTCTGCTCTCGCCTGAAATCATCATCGTTATTGTATCCGGAAAAGACGTTGCTTCGGACACAAAATCCGATGTTATGTCTCCGTCTGAATAGAGCTTTGAATAAAGCGCGGATGACGGACCTCCCAGAATATCCGCGGCAAGGTCCGAAATAATGCGGTTTCTCATTCCCCGCTCGCCGAACGTTTCGATATTTATTTTCGCACCTACCGCAAACTGGGGTATCGCAATCTCTGCAGTTTCCTCCACTCTTGCATTTTTGACAAAGCTCTCTTCAACGCCGTAGTCGCGCTTTGGCGGAGCTTTTTTCTCCTTCGGAAGAATCGACTCTGCCGCCGCGATAATTTCCTCCGGCGAAACATCTCCTGCTACACAAAGAGACATATTTGAGGGAATATAGAACGTGTTGTAGCACTTAAAAAGAACTTCCCGCGTTATATTTCCAATACTTTCAACCGAGCCTATGATTGAATCTTTTACGGGATGAGTAATATAGAGCGAGCTCATAAGGTTTTCAAAAACGCGCCAGCCCGGACGGTCGTTCACCATACTGATTTCCTGACCGATTATGCCCTGCTCCTTTTTAACGTTTTCTTCCGTAAAATACGGAGTCATAACAAACCCGAGAAGCACCTCAAGATTTCTCATGAACTTATCCGTACCCGAGAAGTGGTATGCCGTCATTGTGTTGCTTGTAAACGCATTCGGGTTTGCACCCGTCTTTGCAAAAATCGTAAGTGCGTTTCCTCCGTCAGGCTGCTCAAAAACCTTGTGTTCAAGAAAATGTGCAACACCGAGAGGAGATGTATACCTCTCCCCGTCTGCATCGAATGAAATATCAATAGAGCCGTAGTTGACCGAAAACTGTGCATATGCACGTTTAAAACCCGGTTTCGGGAAAATGCATACACGAAGGCCGTTTGAACATGTATGCGATATCATCTTCTGATTAATTGTTGGATAAGAGTTTTCTTTCATCTGCCACACTCTCCAATCCTGTTAAAAGATACGTTACGGAAAGCTTCAGCGAACATGCTGCGGATATTACACTTTCCTTGTCTGTCTTTTTGATTTCGGATACTACTTCAGCCGGTGTGCGCTCATCGCCGATAAGAGATGCACGAAGCCAGAATGATTCCATCGCTCCGAGTGAATCCTCAACGGTGATAAAATCGTCAACCATCGATTTCTTCGCATCATAAAGCTCTTCGTCTGAAATATTGCCCGAGACGCAATCGCGAAATTCTGCAAGGACTGCATCTTCTGCAATTTTTGCGTTTTTCGGATCAATTCCGCAATACATAAAGATATTCTTTTTGAAAGAATCGTACATCGCGCCTGCA
This sequence comes from Eubacteriales bacterium, assembly GCA_045636865.1. GTDB lineage: Bacteria > Bacillota > Clostridia > Oscillospirales > JAAYXM01 > SIG480. Next base: position 28,633 of record JAZTYJ010000023.1, on the reverse strand, counting down.
AAATAACAAAGTGAGTTCTTCTCACGAACGTTTCTGAAAAGTTTTGAGGTTGTTCCACCTCCGATAACTACGCCGAGAAGCTTCATAACATAATTGTCAACGTCCTCTGCATACATACCGATAAGAAGGTTTGCCTGCAAAACATCAAACTTCTCACTCACTCTCAGATTATCCGCATACTTCGGTGACTCTGACTTTATAGCTTTTACGTTTTTTCTCGTGCAGTGACGGAAGAGTTTTGATATCTCAACCTCAACCTCTTCCTGAGAATAGTTTCCGCAGAAGAATATTTCGCAGGGACTTTCGGAGATCATCCTCTTATAATACTTAAGAAGCGAATTTGCATCGATACTCTCTGCCGCTTCTTCCGTACCGAGCTCCGATATTGCATACGCGCTGTCTGAAAACATTTTCTCCGTAGCTCTTCTGTGTGCATATGAAAGCTTGTTGTTGATTTCAGACTTTATCTCATCGATAAGGTTCGCCCTCTCACCCGATACATATTCTTCGGAGAAGGTTCCGTTTTCCTGCTTATATTCAAAAAGAATCTCATAGACAAGCTTCATAACGGAAGAGAGATTTTTCTCCTCCGCATCCACGAAATCACAAATAAACCCGCTTGTCATAATATCGCCGTATTTTCTCGAAACCGGTTCAATGCGCGCGCCGTACATATCGTCAAGAGCGGCGGCAAGCGACTCCATATCAGGATGGCGGACAGTTCCCCTGCGAAGCACTCGCGGAACAAGCGTCATATGTGATACGGTCGCCTCATCCGAATTTGAAAGAAAGTTAAGCGATATGCAGTTTGTTTCAAAGCGGTCACTTTCTATAAAGCGGAGATTTATCCCCGGCAAAATATTTTTATATGTCATTTCCATTTGTGAAGTTTCCCCCCGAAAAAAGACAATATGCTTTTTCTTATTATACACAAAATCTTCGCATATTACAATATCAACTTTGAAAAATATACCATATATTGATTTTTAAATTTATTTTAATTTGCTTGACAAATACTATAAATTATGATACAATGCTTTATTGTAAAGCAAAGATACTTTACAAAGGAGGTTTTCACATGAGAAACGTCTCTCTTGAACTCACATTACTTTTCGATTTCTACGGCGAAATTCTTACAGAAAAACAGCGCGAGCTTTTTGACCTTTACTATAACGAAGACCTTTCCCTTGCGGAAATTGCAGAGCATCTCGGAATTACCCGTCAGGGTGTTCGCGACGGCATCGTCCGTTCAGAAGAAATTCTCCGCAAGTTTGAAGACAAGCTCGGTCTTGCCGCGAAGTTCGGAAAGTTTTCTGAAAACGTGAAGAGCATCATCTCTTCTGCAGAACGAGTAAAGCTCATAAACGACACAAACTACCGCAATTTAGAGCTTGATACATGCATTGATAATGTTATTGAGCTTGCGCGGGCACTTGATATCTGATTATAAAACCGGAGGAACAAAATGGCTTTTGAAAGTCTTACCGATAAACTCTCAAATGCCTTTAAGAAACTTCGTTCAAAAGGCCGACTTACCGAACGCGACGTCAAAGAGGCGATGCGCGAAATCAAGCTTGCCCTTTTGGAAGCTGACGTCAACTTCAAGGTTGTCCGCGATTTCGTTGCAAAGGTTTCAGAACGTGCAGTCGGAACCGAAGTTTTAGAAGGCTTAAACCCCGCACAGCAGATTGTTAAAATCGTAAACGAGGAAATCACTCTTCTTATGGGTGGTGAAGGCGAAAAGCTTGCCATATCTTCAAAACCGCCCACAGTTGTTATGTTCGTCGGTCTGCAGGGCGCAGGTAAAACGACAAACATCTCAAAGCTTGCGGCGCATCTTAAGAAAACCGCATCAAAGAGGCCATTGCTTGTTGCCTGCGACACGTACCGCCCTGCCGCTGTCAAACAGCTTGAAATTTTAGGCTCACAGCTTGATATCCCCGTTTTCAAAGCCGAGGGCAAAAACCCTGTTGAAATTGCAACTCTTGCAAAATCACACGCCGAGGCTCACGGAAACGATATTGTTTTTCTTGATACAGCCGGTCGTCTCCATATTGACGAAGAGCTTATGAATGAGCTCAAATCAATAAAGGCGTCCGTAAATCCGACAGAGATTATGCTCGTTATTGACGCAATGAGCGGTCAGGATGCCGTCTCTACCGCATCTTCCTTCAACGAGGCGCTCGGCATTGACAGCGTATTTCTCACAAAGCTTGACGGTGATGCCCGAGGCGGTGCGGCACTTTCGGTTCGCGCAGTTACGGGAAAGCCCATCAAATTTGTCGGCGTCAGCGAAAAGCTTGACGGTATCGAGCAATTCCACCCCGACAGAATGGCATCGCGCATTCTCGGTATGGGTGACGTTCTCTCTCTTATCGAAAAGGCAGAACAGGCTTTTGATGAAAAAAAGGCAGTCGAACTTGAAAAGAAAATCCGTGAAAACTCGTTTACCCTCACAGACTTCCGCGAGCAGATGCAGCAGATTCAGGGTATGGGTTCGATGTCCGACCTTTTAAAGATGATTCCCGGGATCGACAGCAAAGCTCTCTCGGGTGCAAAAATCGACGAAAAGGCACTTTCACGTCTCGATGCGATTATCTCGTCGATGACCGAATATGAGCGCGATAACCCGTCACAGATAAACTTCAGCCGCAAAAAGCGAATTGCCGCAGGCAGCGGTGTTTCCGTCGAAGACGTAAACAAGCTTTTAAAGCAGTTTGAAGCAACGAGAAAGATGATGAAACAGATGACAGGCTCTGCATTTACAAAGCAGATGTCAAGAAAAGCCAGAAGACACGGTAAAGGCGGCTTCCCTTTCTCATTTTAAGCAGTAAGCAAACAACTTTAAATATATTTGCTATGTTAATGTAATGGAGGTGAAAATAATGGTAAAAATCAGACTTCGCAGAATCGGTGCAAAGAAGGCTCCGTTCTATCGTGTAGTTGTTGCTGATTCACGCTTCCCGCGCGACGGCAGATTCATCGAAGAACTCGGAACATACAACCCCCTCACAGAACCCGCTGAAATCAAGATCGACACAGACCGTGCTCTTGAGTGGATCAAGAAGGGTGCACAGCCGACAGACACCGTAAAGGCTCTCTTGAAGCGTACAGGAGCTATTCAGTAATTCTTCACCGGTGATACCGGAGAAAAGGGACAACAAATGAAAGACCTTTTAACTTACATTGCAAAAAGCCTTGTTGGTAACCCTGAAGCCGTGAGCGTTACTGAGATCCAGAAGGAGGACGGCCTTGTCCTCGAACTCCGTGTTGCTCCGGAGGATATGGGAAAAGTTATCGGAAAGCATGGCCGCATCGCGAAGGAAATCCGCGCCGTTGTTAAGGCTGCATCGCTTAAAGATAACATCAAGGTATCAGTTGATATTGTTGACTGATTTTAAGTATCGGGGCTGTCATCAGACAGCCCCGAATTTATACCACAAACAATTATGAGGTGAATTATGCAATACATTGAAGCTGGAAAAATCGTCAATACGCACAGCGTCTACGGTGAGCTTAAGGTTCAGCCATGGAGCGATACCGAGGATTTCCTTTGTGATTTTGATGTTATATATATAGACGAAAAACCGTTTGAGATAGAAAGAGCACGCGTTCATAAAACGTGTGTGCTTATAAAGCTCAAGGGCATCAACAACATAAATGATGCCGAAAAATACAAAAACAAGATAGTGTACGTCGACCGCGACGAAGTCGAGCTCGACGAGGACACATACTTCATCCAGGACCTTGAAGGGCTTTCCGTTATTGATGATGACGGCACAGAGCTCGGCAAGCTCCGTGAGGTTATTTCCCTTCCGTCAAACGACGTTTATGTTGTTTTCGGAAATGACGAATATATGATTCCTGCAGTTGAGGAGTTCATCAAGGAGATAGACCTTGATGCCGGAATTATGCGCGTTAAGACAATCCCCGGTATGAAAACCGAAAAAGGCGGTAGCAAAGATGCATATTGATATAATGACACTCTTCCCAGAAGCCTGTGATGCTATGATGAGCGAAAGCATTATCGGACGCGCGCGCCGCGACGGCAAGCTCTCCATCGGATATTACCAGATCCGCGACTATACAAAAAACAAGCAGAAGCAGGTTGACGACTACCCCTACGGTGGCGGTATGGGTATGGTTATGTATGCTGACGCGCTCTATAACTGCTGGGCAGAAATCAAGAGCAAGAGTCCGGATGCACACACGATATATATGTCTCCGCAAGGCTCTGTATTTAATCAGGAGAAGGCAAAATCACTTGTGGCTGATCACTCACACCTCATCCTCGTTTGCGGACATTATGAGGGTATCGACGAGCGTTTCATCGAAGAATGTGTTGACGAAGAGCTCTCAATCGGCGACTTTGTTCTCACAGGCGGTGAGATACCTGCAATGGCGGTTACCGATGCTGTTGCACGAATGCTTCCCGGTGTTTTGTCCGACGAGGAATGTTTTTCCGAAGAAAGCCATTTTGACGGACTTCTGGAGTATCCGCAGTATACGCGCCCTGCGGTATGGCACGATAAGGAAGTTCCCGAAATTCTCCTTTCAGGGCATCACGCAAACATCAAAAAATGGCGACGCGAGCAGTCTATAATCCGCACTTTGAAAAAACGTCCGGATATGCTCGAAACTGCACCACTCACCGAAAAAGAAAAGCTTTTTGTCAAAAAACTTAAAGGTGACGAAGCTTAATCTGGCAAGCGGCAACATACAGAGAAAATATCACAAGCGACGGATTCAAATTCCCCCTTGCTGCACAAGCGGCACAGATCCCGAACAAAACTCCCGTTGAAAGTATTGACAAAACAGAGGATATTACATATGCCGCGCGCATCGAAAATAACTTTAGCGAAAGCGAAAGCGCGATTCGACCACCGTCAAGCGGATATACGGGAATAAGATTTATAAGCGATATAAGAACATTTATGCCTATAAAATATCGCGGTGTCATAAAACCAAATACATTAGCTGCCAAAAGTGCTGTTGCCGCGGTTAAGAATCCGGCAAGCGGTCCTGCGGCAGCTATTATTATTTCCTTTGAATATGGCATATATATAAGCTCAGGCACGTTTACCGAAACACCAAATACTCTTATGTCTATCCGGTCAAAACTTGCACCCGTAAGACGTATCGCCGCTATATGTGATGCTTCGTGGATTGTTATTGCTATAAACGTAGGCAGAAAAACATTTCCGAAATCGAGCGCGTACAGAATTGCGATAAGTATGCAAAACGGAATGCTTATGCGTATTTTCGGCATTTTCCTCATAATCAGACACGCTCCGAAGAAATATAATATGACGGATCAAGCCGTACATTTCCCTTTCGTATTTCAAAGTGAAGATGCGGTCCCGTCGACATTCCTGTTGTTCCTACTTCTGCAACTTTTTGTCCGAGTGACACACTCTGCCCTTTTTTGACGTTAAGCCGTGAATTGTGCCCGTAAAAGCTTCTTATGCCGTCCTTATGCTCAATGAGAAGGTAATTTCCATATGTCGCATTCTTCCCCGCTTCTATAACCTTTCCGTCTGCAAACGCCTTTATTGCCGTTCCGCTTTTTGCCGCTATGTCAAGCCCCGTGTGAAAGCTTGCATCCTCAATTATCGGATGGTCACGATATCCGAACCGCGATGTAATAACCCCTTTCAGCGGCGAGGCATATTTAAACTTTATCTCTTCGTTTTTATAACTGCAATATGAAGGCGGCGGAATCCTGAACGGTTCCGCCGCCGTGTCATCTGAAAGTTCTTCTGCGCTCATATCAAAGCTCATAGTTTCGATACTAAGCTCTTTTGCGACCTCTTTCGCCTTTTCCTTTTCTTCAATTATCATTTCCTTTGTCTCTCCAAGGTAGAACTCCTCAAAATCCTCCTGCTCGGATTTTTCTTCCGACTCCATCTTTATCTCTTCCGTCTCCGTTTCTTTTTCTTTGAACACCTCAACAATTCTTTCGGTATCAACCGTTGAACTTATAACTTCTATCGCCTTATCAACTTCAAATTCGCGACTTATCGCCTCCGAAACCTTCTGAAGTGTCGGTGCATTTGTATACTTAAGCACAAAAGCACTCCCTATAACAAGCACACACAAAAAAAGCCTGAAATATGTAAAGAAATTCCGCATCCCCTTCTCTTCTTTCTTTTTCATATGGGCATCACCTCATGATATTATATGAAAACACCCCTTGCGTAATAACCAATTACACAAGAGGTGTTGTTTTTTATACAAGCTATATTTCTTCTGTTGCTGCTTCGAATTCTTCACGGGTAAAAATCAGGTTTATTGCATCAAGAAGTGCATTTGCCGAAAGCTTTGTCGGGAGACCAAGCTTTTTTGCAAGCCGTTCACGTCTTATTGCACTCTCCGCACCGCCGGATAGACCGAGTGCATACATATCCTGTTTTGTTATGCCGCCAAAGCTTTTTTGAGGCGAGTCGTCAAACGTTGCGCCTGCTCTTTTGAGTGCCTCTATGATTATCTCGGGCCGCATCCCTTCAACGCCCAAAAGGCCTGCCTTTGAGGCTTCGTTTTTCCTCTTCTCCTTGCCCGCAATCTCAGGAATATACGCGTGCTTTACAACACCGCGAACCGAACCTTTCAAAAAGTTTCTGATAACAAGGCCTGCGCCGTCGCTATCTGTGAGAACGATAATTCCGTTTTTCTGCGCTATGGTTTCTATAAGCTTTCTTTTCTCGTGGTCATTAAAAATACCGAATCCCGACGTTTCGATTATATGCGCATCAACGCATTGTTTTATGGTATTTACGTCATATCTGCCTTCTACGATTATAGTTTCGGAAATGTGCTTCATTTTTTATCCTCCACCGAAATCAAGGCGATGAGCTCAGATATTTTCTCCCATCCTCCGCCAAACTTAAGCTCGGAATCAACCTTTTTTGAAAGCTCAATTGCACGCATAAGCGCACCCTTATCCATGGCTTTTGCTGAATTTATCAAAAGCTTTGCAGGATAGTCGCTTTTCATGCCAAACTGCTCCATAACTTCACTTTTTCCTCCGCCGCGCTCTAAAATGAGCTTCGTTGCATACATACGGCGAAACTGATTTGAGATTAGCGCAAGTGTCGGAATAGGAGCCTCCTTCTGTGCTTCAAGGTCGTATATTACAGAAAGCGCGTCTGAATACTTCTTCTCAGCAATCGCATTTGATGCATCAAAGACAACTGCATTTATGTTCCGCGTTGCAACCGCCTCAATATCACTTTGAGTTATTTCCTTTTTTCTCGAATATGCCGCTATCTTTTCAATTTCGGGGATAAGGAGCTCCATTCTCTCCCCGCAATAGAAGAGCAAAAAGTCAGCAACCGGTGCTGTGATGCTCTTTTCGTGCGCCGCAAAACGCCTTGCCACCCACGACATAAGGTCAGTTTTTGTTGCACATTCAAAGTTTACTATATTCCCGTATTTTTCTATCGTTTTATAAAGTTTTTTTCTCTTGTCGGGCTTTGCTTCGGGATCAGAATAAACGAATATCAGAACGGTGTGCTCCGGCATATCTACAAAGAGCTTTTCAGCTTTTTCCGAAAAATCCGCATTTGCCGACACAACATCAAAATCACGGACTATTACAACTCTTCGATCGTTCATCGCGGGATAGCTCTCGCAGACGTCTGAAAGCTCGTGAAATTCCGGTATTTTCTTTATGACGGTTACGTTAAACTCCGGCATCATATCCCCGACGACCGTCTTTTGAAGCTCCGCAAGGTAATACTCGCGAAGATATCCTTCTTCGCCGTAAAACAGAAACAAATTCCCCTTTACGCCTTCTTTTATGTTGTTTTTAAGTTCTTTTACCGTCAATTTTCTTCACCTACCTTGAAAAGAAGGTTATTGCACCCTCTAAATCCGTTCGAGAAACCTCCGCCCCTATTTTCTCAAAACGTTCAAGTGTTTCACCATTCGGATGTCCGTAGGAATTCCCTTTTCCAACTGAAATAACGCAGAGTTCCGGAAGTGCTTTATTGAGAAGCGCAATTGAGCTTGATGTTTTTGAACCGTGATGACCTGCTATGTAGCTTTCGCAGTCCGGAACTTTTGACAGAATAAGCTTTTCCTGCGCTGACGGGATATCTCCCGTTATGAGTGTGTCATAGTCGCCATCAGAGATTATAACAACAAGACCGTTTTCATTCTCGTCGCGCCCCTCGGGAAGCGTGAGGACAGAGACCTCCATTTTACCAAACGAAAGAGTTTTATCGTCTTTGAGAAAGAACACTTCTCCGTTATCGTCTACATTCTCTGAAATATCGATGAAATCTGCATTTGACTTGTCTTTTAACGGCATATACACGGAAGATGTATTTATTGTTTCCGTGAGATATTCCGCACCGTTTACGTGGTCGGAATGTGCGTGAGTGAGAATGAGAGCATCTATCTCATCAATGCCGCGATTCAAAAGATGATTTATTGCAATACTTCCGGAATCCTTATCTCCGCCGCAATCTACAACTACACATATATCATCTGCAGTTGCAACCACACATTGTCCCTGACCGACATCAAGAACATCAAAGCGTATGCCGCTGTATTCGATTCCGGGCGCGATATTTGGTCTTACCGTTATGACAAGCAGAATTGAAAGCACGCAAATTGCCGTTGCGACAAGTGGTCTGATTTTCTTTTTGCCTGCCAATATTGTATAAACCGCAACAATACACAAGTACAAAACTGCAAGAATCATTAATCTGTCACCGGTAAAAATTTCAGAGTACGGTACTTTCGCAAATACTTTTATGCTTTTTGTGACTAATTCAACCATAAAACCTAAAACAAGTGCCGCCACCTTCCCGAGCGGAAGAAATATCTCCCCAAGGAAGAGCACCATTATACCTCCCGTGAATACTACATTTATAGGGATGCTCAACAAAACGTTTGAAACCGGAGCAATGAGCGAAACCGAGCTGAATGTATACGAAGTTATCGGCATAGTGAATAAAATCGCAGAAACAGTAATTGCAAACGCCGATACCAAAACATTTATAGGTTTCCTGATCCATCCATGAATATCTCCGAACGGACTTATAAGCTTCGGATAGAGCAGAATTATTCCGAATGTTGCCGCAAACGACAAGATAAAACTTGCATCGGTTACGCAATACGGATTTATCAGCACGAGCACAAACGCCGCAAAAGAAACTGATGTCAGCGAGTCATATTCGCGCTTTTCAACGTGCGATATTATGGCAAGGCTCTGCATTATTGCTGCACGAATTGCAGATTGCGATGCTCCGACCATAAACACAAAGATAAACATTGCAGGAATCGCAAGGAGCTTTAAATACTTGTTCTTAGTAAAGAAAATTATAAACGCGACGATAATTGATATATGAAGCCCTGAAACCGCGGTTGCGTGCGACATTCCGCTTTTTCTGATGTCATTCTTAAATCCATCATCAAGCGAGCTTTTGTCTCCGAAGATGAGCGATTTTATAAACGCCGCGTGCTCTTTGGAAAATAAAATCTCCAGTTTATTTTTTAGGTGATTTGCCAAATACTGCGGAAAGTATCGAAACTTTGCGTGCTCTTCCCGCTCTATATATTCAGATTCTGTTGCAAATGCACGACAATCAATGTATCGCGACTTATAGTACGTTTTCTCTGCAAAGAATTCAGTATTTTCAAATTCATACACCTTTGCCCTGACCGAAATTACATCTCCGGGCAAAAGAGTTTTATTTAAATCGCTCGCGTATACAAGAAGTTTTATTTCCTTATCCCCATAACGCGCTTTTCCGCAAAAGGAAACGCCGTCACTCGACGTCTCTTCAGGAAAGCTGACTACCGTCATCAGTATTTTGTTTTCACTCTCAAACAAATCTTTTGGAAGTTTGTCATTAGAAAAGTATAAACTCTGCCATATGAGAGAAAACGACACGCCGATTATAAGCAGAGATGCCGCAACTTTAGCATCTTTCCAACAAAGCAGAAATACAGATAAGGAAACTGCAAGTCCGATTGTCAGAATAAACTCAAGCGTACTTTCACATACTGCACACAATACCACCGCGAGAACGAAGGCAATACAAAACCAAAATAAATATCTGTTTTTCAAGAAAACCCACTACCCCAGATAAAGTAAAATAAAGGTAACAAACCGCCTTGCGACAGTCTGTCACCCTTATCATTGTTTTAAAGTTATATCTTGTCGTTGCTTCCGAGAACGTTAACGATCTTGTGCTTTACAAGCTCCTTAATGTTTGCTCTTGCAGGTGAGAGATACTGACGCGGATCGAAGTGGTCCGGATGCTCTGCAAAATACTTACGAACTGTACCTGTCATTGCAAGACGGAGGTCAGAGTCGATGTTGATTTTGCAAACTGCCATCTCAGCAGCCTTGCGGAGCATATGTTCGGGAACACCCTGTGCACCCGGCATATTACCGCCGTTTGCGTTGATCATTTCAACGTATTCCGGGATAACTGATGACGCGCCGTGGAGAACGATCGGGAAGTTCGGGAGACGCTTTGAAACTTCTTCGAGGATGTCGAAGCGGAGTCTCGGCTCACCCTTGAACTTGAATGCACCGTGGCTTGTGCCGATAGCGATTGCGAGAGAGTCAACGCCTGTGCGTGTAACAAACTCTTCAACCTCAGCCGGATTTGTAAACTGAGCATCTTCGTCTGAAACGTTGACATCGTCTTCGATGCCTGCGAGCTTACCAAGCTCACCTTCAACTACAACACCGCGAGCGTGTGCATAGTCAACAACCTTCTTTGTAAGTTCAATGTTTTCTTCGAAAGAATACTTTGAACCGTCGATCATAACTGATGTGAATCCGCGGTCGATGCAGGATTTGCAGATGTCAAAGCTGTCACCGTGGTCAAGGTGAACACAGATCGGAAGATCTGTATCCTCGATTGCAGCTTCGATGAGCTTCATGAGGTATACGTGCTTTGCATACTTTCTTGCGCCTGCAGAAACCTGAAGAATAAGCGGTGAGTTAACCTCTTTTGCAGCTTCAGTAATTCCCTGAACGATTTCCATGTTGTTTACATTGAAAGCGCCGATAGCATAGCCGCCTTCATATGCTTTTTTGAACATTTCTGTTGAAGTAACAAGTGGCATAATTACATCTCCTTAAAAACTTTTACTTATGATAGTTTACCACATTTTCAGATAAAATCAAGAGTTTATCCGAAAAATTTTACATATTTTACGAGCTGATTTTCTTCTCAACCGCAACAAAATTCACTACTCTGGCGAAATTGAAACGCTCGAAATATTTGCTTATTGTTTCTCCCGCCTCGCCGATATAGAGCATTCTGTCTATATGACGTGCCGCAAGCTGCTCTTCAAGAAACTCGATGGTCTTCTGAGCATAGACGTTTCCTGCCTCGCTGTTCTGATAACAGATTTCGCAGATGAGAAAGTCAAGACCTCCATCGTCTTTATTTTTGGTGTTACCCATTATGAAGCCGCACGGCAGACCGTTATTATCCATTGTGATAAATCCCATAAATCCGACTGATTTGGCAATAGTAAACAAACGGGCATATGCAGAAGAATATGTCCACTTACCTCGCCATGGCTCCTTACTTGCCATTCCTGCAAACATAGTTGCCGCATTTTTGACGTTATCAAGATTTATCGGAATAAACCGCACTTTCTTCACCTCACAACAGATACTCTATTTAAGATAGCATATTTTTTCGATTTTTGCAATATATTTTTGCTTTTTTGTCGAAAAATGCTTTATTTTTTTAATTTACGATTCTTAAAAAAGAGAAATCTGTGTTGTATTCGGGACACTCTCCAGAACATTGTTGCTCTCAAGCATTTCAATAACGCCCTTTGACACCTTTGCACATCTGTTCTGAATATCCTCAACGGACATAAACTTTCCGTCTGCCCTTGCTTCAACTATGTTCTGTGCCGCAACCTCACCAAGACCTGAAATTGCAGTAAACGGCGGAAGAAGGCCGTTTTCCGTTATGAGAAAATCCTTTGAGTCGGATTTGTAGAGGTCAATCGGGTCAAACTTCAAGCCGCGCTTATAAAATTCGTGGCAGACCTCGAGCGTTACAAGCATATTTTCATCCTTCTGCGTCGGCTTTTCCATTGCGCGTATTTCGTCTATCTTTGACAGAACGACATCATCGCCGTTTGTCATAACGGCTGCATCAAACGCCTTTGCACGGATTGAGAAATAAGCCGCATAAAACGCCTTTGGTCTGTGAACCTTGAACCACGCGATCCGGAACGCCATCATGACGTATGCAACTGCGTGAGCCTTCGGGAACATATACTTGATTTTCTGGCAGGATTCAATGTACCATTCGGGAACATTGTTTTTCCTCATCTCATCAATCCATTCCGGCTTTAAGCCTTTTCCCTTTCGGACACTTTCCATAATGGTAAACGAAAGCTTGTTGTCAACACCGCGGCTTATGAGATAAATCATAATATCGTCTCGGCAACAGATAACCTCTTTTAGCGTTGCAACTCCGTCTTTTACAAGAGTCTGTGCATTATTGAGCCAAACGTCCGTACCGTGTGAAAGACCAGAAATTCGCGCAAGTTCGTCAAACGTTGTCGGCTGTGTATCCTTGAGCATTTCACGAACAAAATGCGTGCCGAATTCAGGAATCGCAACACTTCCACTCTCACCGAGAAGTGCATCAGGCTCGATTCCGAGCGGTGAAATTGACGTGAATATCTTCATCGTGTCGGCATCGTCAAGCGGAATTTCCCGCGCGTTTACTCCCGTTAAGTCCTCAAGCATCTTAATCATTGTCGGATCATCGTGTCCGAGCATATCCAGCTTTAAGAGATTATCGTGAATGGAGTGGTAGTCAAAGTGCGTTGTAATTACGCCTGACTCTTTATCGTCTGCAGGGTGCTGAATGGGTGTAAAGTCGTAAATTTCATACTCCTTCGGAACAACCATCGCACCGCCCGGATGCTGACCTGTTGTTCGCTTTATTCCCGTACATCCCGCTGTTATTCTGTTCTCCTCGGCACGTGTAACGGAAAGGCCTCTTTCGTCAAGGTATTTCTTGACGTAACCGTAAGCAGTCTTATCCGCAACCGTTCCGATTGTTCCGGCTCTGAAAACGTGGTCCTCACCGAAGAGCTCGATGACGTGAGCGTGTGCTCTTGCCTGATATTCACCCGAGAAGTTGAGATCGATATCAGGAGTTTTATCGCCGTCAAATCCGAGGAACGTCTGGAAAGGAATGTTGAAGCCGTCTTTTACGTATTTTGTGCCGCACTTCGGACATATCTCATCCGGCAAGTCGGCACCGGTTGCATATTCTTCGCATTTGCTGAAGTCAACGCCTTTGCAATTTGGGCATCGGTAATGTGCCGGAAGCGCATTAACCTCCGTAATCCCCGAAAGGAAGGCAACGAACGACGAACCGACAGAGCCTCGCGAACCTACGAGATAACCCTCGGAGACAGATTTCGTAACAAGCTTTTGCGCGATGATATACATAACGTCAAAATCGTGCCCCAAAATCTTTGAAAGCTCATACTCAAGACGCTCTTTTACAGTTTCGTTGAGATCTTCGCCGTAAAGCTCATGAGCTTTATTATAGCAAAGCATCTTAAGCTCATCTTTTGAGCCCTCGATAGACGGCGGGAACTGCTCTTTCGGAATCGGGCGAATATCCTCGCACATATCGGCTATAAGGTTTGTGTTCTTAACGACAACCTCATACGCCTTTTCGGATCCGAGATATGCAAAATCCGCAAGCATCTCGTTTGTGGTTTTGAGATAAAGCGGTGCCTGATTATCGGCATCGGAGAAGTTCTTGCTCGCCATAATTACGCGGCGATACAACTCATCGTGCGGCTCGAGAAAGTGAACGTCTCCCGTTGCCACAACCGGAATATTGAGTTCTTCTCCGAGGCTTATAATCGTTCTGTTGAAGTCGCGGATATTCTCTTCAGACGACGCAATACCGTTTGCAAGCATGAATGCATTGTTTCCTATCGGCTGAATCTCGAGGAAATCATAAAACTGCGCGAGTCTTAAAAGATCGCCTCGGCGTCTTCCCTCAACAACAGCACTGTAAAGCTCTCCCGCTTCGCAGGCAGAACCGATAATAAGCCCTTCCCTATGCCTTTCAAGCTCATGTTTCGGGATAATCGGTCGCTTGTTATAATACTTCAGATGCGCATATGAAACAAGCTTATAGAGATTCTTAAGCCCCACCTTATTCTTTACAAGAATTATCATGTGGTAGCGATTCATCTTTTTATTCGAACTGTTACCGTCCTGAATATTGTTAAGCTCGTCTGCACGGGTTATATTATATTTTTCGCGAAGTCTTCCAAAAAGGCTTCGAAGAATAAACGCCTCTGTAACTGCATCATCAAGCGCACTGTGATGCTGGAATTTGGGAAGCTTGAGTTCTTTTGCCACCGTGTCAAGCTTATGGTTTTTGATATCGGGAAGAAGCTTTCTTGCGAGCTCAAGCGAATCAATATAATTGAATTCCTTCTCTATACCAAGTTCAGCACACGCCTGAGCTATAAAGCCTATATCAAATTCGGCATTATGCGCGGCAAACGGCCGATCGCCTGCAAAGGCGAGAAAATCCGAAAGCGCGCGCTCAATTGTCGGTGCATTCGCAACCATACCGTTTGTGATTCCCGTGAGCTCGGTAATCTTTTCGGGAATTGCACAATTCGGATTTACATATGTCTGGAATTTCTCACAGATTTCTCCGTTTCGCAAAATTGCACCTGCAATTTCTATGATTTTGCAGGTCTTTTTATAGAGTCCCGTAGTCTCTATATCAAAACAGACATATTCCCCGTCAAAATCAGAATCAATAAAGCCGGTTACCACCTGTGTCTCACGGCTTCCGCCATAGTATGCCTCAACACCGTAGAGAACCTTTATACCCTTCTTTGCTGCTGCGTTCATTGCATCGGGATATGCCTGGCATACACCGTGGTCAGTTATCGCAATCGCCTTGTGTCCCCATTCTGCAGCGCGTGCTATAAGCTTGTCTACAGGTGTCATACCGTCCATCGTTGACATGCTGGAGTGGAGATGAAGCTCAACACGCTTTTCATCAGCTGTATCTTCGCGCATTTTCTTCTTTCCGAGAACGATGTTTCTCGGGCGGATTACATTGTCCTTTAAATAACTGTCAAACTGACAAAGTCCGTAAACGTGGACATATGTGCCCTTTTTAAGCTTACTCTCTACTTCCGGTAAACTGTCAAGCTTTATGTTTCTTATAACTACGCGGACAGAGCCTGTATAGTCTGTCATATCAAAGCTGAATATTGCCGTTCCGCGATTTTCAAACGGCTTGCTCTCTGTTGCAAAAATCTCTCCCTGAACGGAAATATCCCCAAAAGCCTCCTCAAGGTCACGCAACTCAATGTACTCCGAAAAGAAAGGTTTACCGAGCACAACCTCTCCCTTTTCTTCATTGAGGAACTTCTTATTACGGAACTTTTCCTTCTGAATCTCTGCAATAGGCTTCGGCTTTGACGTATCTTCGATTTTAGGTCTGTTCTGTGCTGAAATTTTCGCCTCTTCTTCCATCTGACGACGGAGCGTCAAAAGTCTCTCCTCCGCCGCAGAATCGTCGCCTTCTTCCGATTCGATTTCGACATCTATATTCATTGAAAACTCAGTTTCAACCGCGCGCTTGACATACGTCCGACACGTATTGAAAAAGCCGTTGATTTCACTTTGAAAGCTTATTCTGAGAATACTTTCCTCACTGTCAAAATTCCAGTCAGCGCTACACAGATATCCCGTTGCAGACGGAAATTCAAGTTTCAAACGTTTTGACAGATGCTCAAAATACGTATCGCCAAAAAGGGCCTTCGGATAAGACGGAATAAGCTTTGCCCCCGAAAGCTTGTACCTTCTTGCGATTTCATTTTCCGCAAGTGCAATATCTTCAGGCTCAATAAACGTCTCCGAATAAAGATATGCCGTTATTCTGTTTTCAGTTTTATCTGCTGTCATTGATTTTATGTATACGTTTGAAAACGGAGAGAGAATTTCTTCTCCTAACCGGAACACATCACAAAACAGCTTCATTGTTTTTGTATCCATATTAGTTTTATAGCTCCTCTGCCATTTTTACAAGCTCGTCCACTATCTGATTCATTGGGACCTTCTTTTCAATCCCTCCCTTTTTAAAGAGAATGCCGAGCTCCTTTCCTCCTGCCATACCAATATCGGCTTCGCGCGCCTCACCCGGTCCGTTTACGATGCAACCCATAACCGCAACCTTTATCGGTTTTTTAATCGTCGAAAGGCGCTCTTCAACCTCTTTTGCAATCGGAATGAGATCTATCATACATCTTCCGCAGGTCGGACACGATACAAGCTGCGGAGTATTTTCAGAGAGTCCTATTGAGTGGAGAATGTCATAGGCTGTCTCAACTTCGTGCACAGGGTCATCCGTAAGCGATACGCGGATGGTATCACCTATTCTGTCAAGGAGAAGTGAACCGATGCCAATCGCCGATTTCAGTCTTCCGATTTTTATTGTTCCCGCCTCGGTAACTCCGAGGTGAAGCGGATAGTTAAACTGTTCTGAAAGACTTCTGTATGCATCTATTGTAAGCTTTACCGATGATGCTTTTGCAGATATGCAGATATCATCAAAATCAAATTTCTCAAGCATTGAAACGTGAAACTTTGCAGATTCCACCATTGCTTTTGCACATACACCGTATTTTGCAAGAATTTCTTTTTCCAAAGAACCTGCATTTACACCGATTCTTATGGGAATATTCTTTTCGCGGCATGCTTTTACAACCTCGTGCACGCGATCCGGATCTCCGATGTTACCGGGGTTGATTCTTATTTTTGCTGCACCTGCGTGTGCCGCTTCTACCGCGAGTCTCCAGTCGAAATGTATGTCAGCAACTATCGGCACGCCTGACTTTTCTGCTATTTCGCCGATGGCAAAAGCCGCAGCTTTATCAACTACGGCCACACGCACGATCTGACATCCGGCTTTTTTTAACTTTTCTATCTGATCAAGCGTTGCGGCTACATCGCGGGTGTCAGTGTTGCACATTGACTGCACCGCTATCGGCGCACCTCCGCCAATCTTTACCCCTCCGATATTCATCTCGCGTGTAGTTTTTCTGTATGTCATAATAATCACCAAATAAATTTATTTAAAAAAGATTTTTATAATATCGTTATACGTTACAAACAACATAAAGATCATCAGGATGACAAATCCCGCAGCATGAACATAACCCTCATATTTTGCCGGAACCGGTTTTCTCAATATAAGCTCGATAAGTATAAAGAAAAGTCGACCTCCGTCGAGAGCAGGTAGAGGCAGAAGATTCATTATACCGAGGTTTATGGATATAAAAGCAAGAAGATACCACAGCGACGAAAGGCTGACTTTTGCCGTATCCGCCATTACCTTTCCGATGCCTATCGGCCCTGAAACATCATCCTTTGAAACCCCTCCGGAGATGAGTTCGGAAAGACCTACAAAAACAAGGCGCACAAGGTTTGTTCCGTTTAAAAAGGTATACCTCACCTTGCCGAGAAAAGTTGACTTTTCCGTTGCAAACTCGATCGTTGCACCCATTTTTCCGCCCGGAACTTCGGTAGTTTCTCCCGGGGCAAGCGAAACATTTGTGAGAATTTTCTCTTTTCCGTTTCGCACAACGGTTATGTCATATTTTCCGTCATCAGAACCGCGCATAATTGCAGTTGAAATATCTCCGAAGAGATATATCCGATAACCGTTGATATCCCGCATCACATCACCGGGCGCAATCATATTTTCATTATACTCGGTGTGGTATACAACATTTTGTACAGTCGGGATATACCACTCTCTTATGGGTGCAAAAACTATGAGAAGAACAAGAAAACCTGCGATGAGATTCATAACAGAACCTGCAACTACGATAAGACTTCTCATATGAGCAGGCTGGGCGGAAAATGCGCGCGGATCATCCGAACCCGAGTCCTCCCCCTCCATCGCACAATACCCTCCAAACGGTAGGATTCTGAGCGCGTACAGAGTTTCTTTTCCCTTCTTTTTAAAGATTGCAGGTCCCATACCTATCGCAAATTCGTTGACTTTTACACCTGACATCTTCGCCGTTATAAAGTGTCCGAATTCGTGGACTGCAATCAAAATTCCGAATAAAAATACTGCAAGTGCGACGTAAATAAGAATCACCCTCTAAACCATTGAATAAACCGCATCGCGTGCATTTTCAGATGCCGCAATAATTTCCGAAAGCGTTGGGTTGTCTGAAATTCCGACTTTCTCCCAAGCTCTTTCTATATAGTCTGCAATTTCAAGAAATTTTATTTTTGAATTTAAGAACAAATCAACCGCAGCTTCGTTTGCGCCGTTGAGAACAGCGCCTGCTGTTCCCCCTCTTTTTGCGGCAGAAAGCGCAAGAGAAAGACATCTGAAGGTTTCCGTATCCGGAAGATCAAACGAAAGCTTTTTCATAGTTGTAAAGTCGATAAACTTTCCACCGAAATCTTTTCTTTCGGGGTAAGTCAGCGCAAGAGCAATCGGCGTTCTCATATCAGGCGTTCCGAGCTGTGCGATAACTGCACCGTCGCAAAACTCTACCATCGAATGAACTATGCTCTCCCTGTGAACAACTATCTCAATTTTTTCAGGTTCAACATCAAAGAGCCACATAGCCTCCATAAACTCAAGCCCTTTGTTCATAAGGCTTGCGGAATCTATCGTGACCTTTGCGCCCATGCTCCAATTCGGATGATTTAGCGCATCTGCAACCGTTACGTTTTTAAGCTCATCTGCGCGTCTGCCGTAAAACGGTCCGCCTGATGCCGTGAGAATTATTCTGCGAAGCTCGTGCCCCGGATACCTTGAGCCGTGAAGCGACTGAAAAATTGCGGAATGCTCCGAATCGACAGGGATAATCTTTACTCCCTTTTCTCTCGCCGCCTGCATTATGTTTTTTCCTGCACAAACAAGCGTTTCTTTGTTTGCAAGCGCAATATCCTTGCCTGCCTCTATCGCACGGAGAGTCGGCTCGATTCCCGCCATTCCGACAAGGGATGACATAACCGTGTCAGCATCCTTCTCCTCCGCAACCGCAAAGATTCCCTCGCGCCCCGCCAGAACCTTGCAGTCGGTATCCGCGACTGCAACCTTAAGCTGCTTTGCCGAGTCTTCGTCTGCAACCGCGCAAAGCTTCGGATGAAACTCGCGGATCTGCTCTTCAAGCAACTTTATATTTCTGTTTGCTGCAATCGCTGTTATGTTCACTCCAAACGTTCTGGCAACGTCTATTGTCTGGGTCCCTATTGAACCGGTTGAACCCAAAATTGATAAATTCTTCACCATTTTACATCATTCCGCCCATCAACACCAGAAGAATAAATGACGCCGGGACTGTAAAAATCGTGCTGTCAAAGCGGTCTAAAACTCCGCCGTGTCCCGGCATGATACTTCCGTAATCCTTAATATTATATTCTCTTTTAATAATTGAAAATGACAAATCGCCTATCTGCGAAAGTACAGAAAGTACAAGCACACCTACCATTACAAGCGGATACTCGACCTGCATTCCGAATTTTGCCTCCATTATTTTTGCAAAAACGAAAATTGAGAGAACACAAATGACAACTCCGCCTATTGCACCTTCAACCGTTTTCTTCGGACTTATTTTTTCGCAAAGCTTGTGTCTGCCGAGAAAACTTCCTACAAAGTATGCACCCGTGTCCGTCATCCATGCCGCAAGAAACGGGAAAAGAATCATATACTCACCGTTTTCCATCAGACGTATCTGCACGATGGAAGAAAAGAGAAACGGCATTATAGCACCTGCAAAAAACGATGTCTGAAACATAACAAGCGAAACCTTGCCATAACTCAGAAGCCAGATGACAAAGAGAGTAGCCATACAGAAGAACATATGGACAAAAATATACTTTTCGAAGTTTGGCAGAGTAAAAATAAACGGCATTGCTGCTGCAAATACCGCTGAACACACAAACATTGCGCGTGATGAAACTATTTTACTGCGAAGTGTGAGCTCATATGCCGCAATCGCAAGCATAACCGCAACCGCAACCGTAAAGCATACCGGCGGTAAGAGATATACAACCGTTATAAAAACAGCTATTGCCACTATTCCGGTTAAAATTCGGGTTTTCATACTCACACACCTCCAAAGCGGCGATTTCTTCCCTGGAATGCCGCAATCGCGCGGTTAAGCTCAACCTCATCAAACTCGGGCCAGAGCTTATCCGAGAAGAACATTTCACTGTATGCAAGCTGCCAGAGGAGGAAGTTTGAAAGGCGCATCTCGCCGCCCGGACGGATAAGAAGATCCGGTGCCGGAGTTTTGCCCGAAAAGAGCCTCTCTTCTATTGACTTTTCAGTTATATCCGAAGCTCTCAATTCGCCTGCCTCTATTTCTCTTGCGAGAATGCGGACAGCATTTGTGATTTCGCTCTGTGAGCCGTAGTTAAGACATATATTAACCTGCATACCCGTCATATTTTCGGATTCTTTTTCAGCCTCTTCCATAAGACGTCTGATGCGGTCGCTCAGGTTATCGCGAATACCCCAGAACTGAAGACGAAGGTTCTTTTTGCGCACCTCTTCAATAGCCTCAAGAATATACTTTTCAAGAAGCTGCATAATGGTATCAACCTCGTCCTGCGGACGTTTCCAGTTTTCCGTTGAGAAAGCGTATACAGTGAGGTATTTTATACCTATGTCGTTGCAGTAAGTCGCGATTTTGCGGAAATTTTCACTGCCGACGGCGTGACCCGCCGTACGAGGCAAGCCACGCCGTTTAGCCCAACGTCCGTTTCCGTCAAGTATAATTGCAATATGTTCCGGCAGGTTTGAAAAGTCAACACCTGTCTTAACCTGCTTTTTTCTGAATATACCCATAGGAAAGACTCCTTAGATTTCGAGAAGTTCCTTCTCCTTTTTTTCTGTCAAAACGTCAACATCCTTGCAGTTTTTGTCTGTAATCTTCTGAACCTCATCTTCGATAGACTTGAGATCGTCTTCAGTAATTTCAGACTTTTTCTTCATAGCCTTGAACTTATCAAGAGCATCACGACGGATGTTTCTTACTGCAACCTTACCGTCTTCACCGATTTTCTTTACCTGCTTGATGAGGTCGCGGCGGCGTTCTTCCGTAAGCTGCGGGAACGCAAGACGGATGCACTTACCGTCGTTTGACGGGTTGATTCCGAGGTCTGATGCATTGATTGCCTTTTCGATTTCCTTGAGAATTGAAGCGTCCCACGGCTGAATGAGAAGAACTCTCGGCTCGGGAACAGAAACTGAACCTACCTGCGGAATCGGAGTAGCAGTTCCGTAATAGTCAACTGTTATTTTGTCAAGAACTGCAGGGTTTGCGCGTCCTGCACGGATTGTGGCAAATTCATCAGCAACAACCACAACGCTTTTTTGCATCTTTTCGTCAAATTCTTTTACTTCAGGTCTCATAATTAATCTTCCTTTCTTACTACGGTTCCGATTGTTTCACCGAGAACCACACGTTTGATATTTTCGCATTCCTGCAACGAGAAAACAATTATCGGGATGTTATTGTCCATTGAGAGAGATGTAGCAGTCGTGTCCATAACATTTAAATGGCGCGCAAGAACTTCATCGTATGTAAGCTTGTCGAACTTAACGGCATCAGGATTCTTTTTCGGATCGCTGTCGTAAACACCGTCGACGTTTGTAGCCTTCATAATGACTTCTGCATCCATTTCTGCCGCACGGAGAACCGCTGCAGTATCCGTTGAGAAGAAGGGGTTACCCGTTCCGCATCCGAAGATGACTACTCTTCCCTTTTCGAGATGGCGGATTGCACGGTTTCTGACATACGGCTCTGCAAGCGCGCGCATATCAATTGCAGTCTGAACTCTTACGGAAACGCCGAGCTGCTCAAGGACATCCGCAACCGCAAGAGAGTTTATCGCAGTTGCAAGCATACCCATATGGTCTGCACGCGTTCTGTCCATATGGTCGCCACCGTCTTTAAGTCCGCGCCAGAAGTTGC
This sequence comes from Eubacteriales bacterium, assembly GCA_045636865.1. Classification (GTDB taxonomy): domain Bacteria; phylum Bacillota; class Clostridia; order Oscillospirales; family JAAYXM01; genus SIG480. The sequence goes on along the minus strand of JAZTYJ010000023.1, from coordinate 6,622 downwards.
CGCCGCCTACAACGATGCCTATCTGAACGCCGAGATCGACGCACTCCTTAACTGTTTTACAAACAGCTCTTATGACATCAAAATCAAGTCCGTTTTTCTTGCTTCCCGCAAGAGCTTCGCCGCTCAATTTAAGAAGTATTCTCTTGTATTTTACCTGACTCAAAACAATTCCCTCCCGATGTTATATTCTAATGATAATTATATAATAACTTTATAAAAATATCAAGAGTTTTGATATAACAAAACGGCTGCTTTCCAAAATATGAAAAGCAGCCGTTTATTCAAACTAAAGCAACCATTATAACCGAAGCAAGCGCGAGAACGAATGAAATTTTTGCAACTCTTGTCATCGGCTCTTTGAAAGCAAATCTCGAAATCAATGCATTTGTCGCAAATCCGACACCTGAATTGAGAATGGCATAAACAGAAATCGGCATAATTTTTAAAATCAGAATTCCCAAAGCTGAAACGATTATCATTATCATTGCGCGTATCGCACTGTCAAAAAAATCACGTCTGCTTATCCAGACAAAGTCGCCTGTATTTTTCTTTTTCAGATACATAACAGCTATGACGACAACCGATATAGCAGTTGTGAAAACATTCGACAAGAACAGATATGTAAACACGCTTGTGGGGTCTCCGCTCTGCGCATAAAGCTTTGAACATATACCTAAAAAACCCATAAACAAGAAATACAGCACTAAAAACCACAAGAACTTTCCACCGCCGGCAAATGAGCCACGCTTTACGAACGGAACGACTGCCGCACAGAGTATAAGAACTGCAGCAAGGATAAGCAAAACACTTGCTTTTTCATTGTTGAAACAAAGACCAAAAATAAGCGGAATTACGATTGAACCTGCGTTGGTAACAACCGCGGTAAGCATAATTGATATACGGGAATATGCGTACACCATAAAAAGAACCGAAACAGATGATGCAACACCCAATATAAGCGAGTAGATGAGTGTTGTTTTTGTGAAACTTATCGAAAATCCGTCGATCACAAACGCAAGTAAGCATCCGCCAACAGCGCATGCTATATTTGACTGCATTATATTTTCAACAGTAAATCTTGTTCTGACCTGAAACTTTTTTGAAAGGATGAGATAAACTATATTAAGCACAGTCATCATCAAAAACAAGAGATATGCCGTCATAGAAATCACCTTCTTCTTTTTATTCGAGAAGATTATATCATATTGATTTCAAAATGCAATACTTTTCTTAAATTATTTTCCGTTTCGCATATAGTGGAACATATACTGTTGGGCAAGGCCTGCGTATGCGCCAAATCGCGTGTAATCAAACTTCCCCTCTCCGAAAAATTCTTTGATTGCCCTCTTCATCCACACATCAATCGGAAACGCATCAAGTTTCCCCATACCGAAAAGAAGCGTGCAGCTTGCGACCTTCTCTCCTACTCCGGAAAACTTCAGAAGTTCTGCCTTTGCCTGTGCTGTATCAAGCGATGCAATTTCGTTAAGACTTACATCTCCCGAACTTATTGCACGCGCCGCATCTGAAATATATGCCGCGCGATATCCTGACCTTAAGGTGTCCAACTCTTTAAGAGAGAGCCTTGCAACGCTCTCAGGCGACGGAAACGCAAAAAATGTCTGTCCGAGAAATTTATGCTCTTCTCCGCAAAGCATACATAGTTTTTCCACTATCCCCTTTATTCTCGGAATGTTGTTGCACTGCGATATTATAAACGAACAAAGAGCCTCCCACGGATCCTGCCGCAGAATGCGTATCCCTTTTCCAAATTCGCACGCCTTTGAAAGTGCCTCTTCACGGCTTATCTCTGCCCTTAAAAGCGAATAGTCGCGCTCCATATCAAAGTAATTGTGCCAGATTTTTTCGTATGCACCGTCTTCCGATATTATGGTAACAACATTATCCTTCTTCTCAATACGCGCACAGGTGCCGTAGGCTATGCCGGTATATGCTCCGTCCGGCTCCTCCCTCCAGCGAAAAGCCTGACCGCACTCAAATATCTCCCGAAGCGAAAAATCGTCGCAGTTTTTTATTTCAGTTTTGCAAAGGTTTTCCGTAACCATATACCCATCACCCCATGCTTTCTATTGACAATTTTTTTATTACTGATAAAATATATTATACTACATTTTTTACGGAGGGACAATATGAAAGAGGTCATTTATACAATTCCAATAAATGACGCATACGATGTCGGTTGCGGCTGTCCCGTGTGCAGACTTGAGAAGAAGCTTGATAAGGAAGCGCGCGAATACATTATGGGTGCCGCTATGATGGAGCCTGATGTTCGTATTATGACCAACGAATCAGGTTTTTGCAAGCATCATTTTGACGAAATGCTCGGCATGAAAAACCGTTTAAGCCTCACACTTATGTTGCAGAGCTATCTCAGCGAGCTCCTTCGCGACGGTGTCCCCTCCGACATAAAGCACGTTTCAAAAAAGGATATTGAGAAAATCTCCGATAAGCTTTCGCGATCATCAGACGGATGCTTTATCTGCGAAAGAACCCGCGAAAAACTTGATTTATATATCAAAAATATTATCTACATCTGGCAGAGCACGGAGGAATTTCGCGAAAAGACGAGACGACAGGAATATTTTTGTCCGAAGCATCTTGCGCTTCTGACCAAATCCGCAAAGGCACTTCTACCAAAACGGGAATATACAGCATTCTGCTCGGACCACTTTTCGGCTACGAGGAAAATTCTGGAGGGACTTGAAGACGAAGTTACACGCTTTTGCAACAGCTATAACTATATGTTCCGCGACATTCCGCTGAACGAGGCATCACTTGCCGCAGAGCACACCATCAAATTCCTTTTCGGTGATATGTATGACGAAGAAAAAGACGTTTAAGCTTGTTATTTCTTCAATCCTCATAGCCTTTGCACTTGCACTTTCATTTTTTGAGTCGCTCGTTTTCGCTCCGATACTTCCGCTCCCCGGAATAAAGCTCGGTCTTGCAAATATTGTTATTCTCTTCTCTTTTTATTTTCTAGGTCCGAAAAACACGTTTTTTATCATCCTTATAAAGTGCATTCTTTCTGCGATTTTCGGTGGCGGACCTATCTCTTTTGCGTTTTCAATTTGCGGAAGTCTTTTCTCTTTTTTTGTTATGCTTATCGCTAAAAGATGTCCTCACCTCTCGATATACGGAGTCAGCATCCTCGGAGCTTCAGCACACAGCACAGGACAAATTTTTGTGGCAGTCTTTCTCTTTTCATCATTTGCCATCATTTCATATTTACCGCTTATGCTGATCTTTTCCGTTATCACAGGCACTCTTACCGCATTTATTTCGCAATTTATTCTTTTGCGGCTTTCTGATATGTATAAAAAATAAAATCTCCGGTTATAAAGTTTTCAAAGCTTTACCGGAGGTTTTTTATGAAAAAAAGTATTTTTGAAATCGCTCTTTTATTAGGACTTTCTCTTTCCCTTACCGTCGGTGCTCTTGCAAAAGAGGAACAGACAAACATCTCAGAAGAACTCATACGTCTCCACATAGTTGCAAACTCCGATTCGGAATTTGACCAGAGTGTCAAGCTTTCCGCCAGAGACGAAATCGTTGAATATATAAGCGAGCTTACAAAAAAATGCAAGAACAAAGAAGAAGCCACCGTACTTTTAAAAGAACATCTCGATGTTTTGGAGGAAATTTCCGACCGTGTTTGCAAAGCAAACGGTGTTTCCTATTCATCCTCTGCAAAAATTTTAAATATGCACTTTCCTGCACGCGAGTATGACTCTTTTTCTCTTCCTGCCGGAAGATACGACGCACTGCGCATAGAGCTCGGCACGGCAGAGGGGCAAAACTGGTGGTGCGTTCTATTTCCGCCGCTTTGCATTGATGCCGCAACCTGTGAGAGCAAATTAAAACAAGCAGATCTTTCAAAAAACGAAGTTCTGCTTGTTACATCCGACAAACCGCAATATCAGTTAAAATTCAAAATACTTGAGGTTTTGAATAAATTCTGTTAAATTTTTCACCAATCCCCAAGCTCATACATTATGGCAGCGCAAACTGCAAGCGGAGCTGTTTCCGTCCGCAAAATGCGCGGACCTAACGTTACCGTTTTTGCGCCACACTTCTCAGCCAACGAAACCTCGCTGTCATCAAATCCGCCCTCGGGGCCGATAAATACGGAAACTGCTTTTTTGTCCGTATCTTTAAGAGCCGCTTTGAGTGAGTTTTCCCGCTCACACTCATACGGCATAAGAACAAGCTCTTCTTCCGGGTTAACGCTCTTCATCGCATCAGAAAAGCTTATTGCAGGCCAAACCTTGGGAAGATATCCTCTTCCGCATTGCTTTGCCGCCTCGTCAGCTATTCTCTGCCATCTGACAGTTTTCTTTTCAACGTCCTTGGGAATACTTACGGAACGTTTTGCGATAACCGGAATTATGTCATATACGCCGAGCTCAACGCACTTCTGAACGATATAATCCATTTTATCGCTTTTGGGCATTCCCTGAAAGACGCGGACTTTAATCGGCGACTCGGATGTGTTTTCAGAAGCTTCAAGAACCTCTGCAACCACTGCATCCTCCGATATTTCACGAATTTCACATTTATAATCCGTTCCGCAACCGTTACAAACATCTATCTTCTCCCCTGCACGCAGGCGGAGAACTTTTTTTATATGCTTTACATCATCGCCGGTTATGATAACCGACGTTTCACTTATCTGGTCTTTATTCACAAAAAATCTCGGCAAAACTATCACTTAACCTTTCTTATTTTGTCAGAAGCTTATATTTTTCAAAATATCTTATACCAAGCTCGCGGCACGAAGCTGAAGAAAAATGCATTCCATCTGCCTTGAGTTTTAAACCTTCCGTCGAGACAACTTCGCAATTTGGAATTTCGTCTTTAACCGAATGGAGAAGCTTGTTAAACTTTGAAACGTTATCTCCAAATCCCCAATCGGGAGACATATTTTCCGAAAGCTCTCCCATTATAAAAGGCAAATTTTCCGCCGAGAGTTCCCTTCGAAGTGCCGAAACGAAACAAAGAAAATCTCTCGCGTACTTTCTCTCGTCAAAATCTTTGCAGTCATTTTCCCCCTGATGCCAGATAATTCCACCAAGCTCAGAATTTCGAAGTGCAAGCCGCGTCATCATGACCGCATGGTCAAAAAGCACTTCTCCTTCCTGCCATTGAGAAATGGCTGTGCCGCCGTCTGCACACGGGATGAGACCAACTTCCCTTCCCGTGTATTTTGAAACCTCATCCGCAAAACTTGCCGCAAGCCCTACACCGCTGTGAAATGAAATATTCAGAATGTCGCGGTCGACGTTTATAGGTTCACTCATCGGCTGCCAGCGACCCATACGAAGCATAAAGCACTTATCGTTTACAATCTGCGGAACTTCGCCAAAGTCGCCTCTGCCGCACATATTTGACTGTCCGACCATGAGAAAAGAAAGAATCTTCCCATCACTTTTTGAAAGTCCGTCGCAAAGCATAGAATCCCTCCTGTTTATGTGTGCGCGATCGTCATTGTTTTGCACTTTCATCGTCAAGTTCTAAGAGACCGTTTTATATAACTTTTTATCCGGCATAGTTTTTTCAAATTCTTACCTGATTTTATCACAAGCCGAGGTATTCTCTCAACTTTTTCGCATCTCCATCAAACAAATAGCCTTTGATACCCATAGTTTCCGCGCCTGCAATGTTAATTTCGCTATCATCCACAAACAGGCATTCTTCTGCTTTTAAACCGAATTTCTCAAGCAGGTGGCGGTATATTCTTTCGTCCGGCTTCACCATTTTGACCACACCCGAGAAAACCAATCCGTCAAAGCAGTCAAAAAGTTCTTTAATCCACCGAACGTTTCTGTAGCTGCTTGCAAAACCTGTGCTTATGTTTGACAACAAATACAGCCCCTTGCCCGTCTTTTTTATATCATAAATCAACTGTTCCATATTTTCAACCGGCTCAAGGTTTCTTACCCAATTATCATATACCGTACACGCAAGATCGCCTATCTCTCCGGAAACTCGTTTGCGGATTTCTGACCTCACCTCTTCATCCGAGATGCTGCCGATATCGAGCTTGTCCCAATAAACACGGTCAAATGCAACCTCGCTTATGTATTTTTTAAGCCTGATATCCGAAACGTGATGTGCCGTCAGTTCATCGGGTTGAAAACGAGCAAGCACATTTCCGAAATCGAAAATATAATTCTTTATCAAAACATCTGTCTCCCCAAAAATCAAGTTATTCATATGTGCTGCTGAAATTATTTTACCACAAATAAGCAAAAAAGACAATTTCCAAAATTGAAATTGTCTTTTTATTTATTAACTTACTTTATTACGTCTTCAATAACCTGTGCGAAAATCTTATCAAGCTCGTCCTTCGGCATAATGTTTTCTTCAAGAAGAACATCGTATACCTTTCTCTTTTCATAAAGAGCGCGTTTTGCAATTCTTGCAGAGTCTGTATAGCCGATGTAAGGGCAAAGTGCTGTAACGATTCCGATGCTGTTTTCAACACTTGCGCGGCAAGCTTCCTCATTTGCAGTTATGCCCTCGATGCAATAGTCGATAAATCCTGCTACACCGTTTCTGAGTGTGTCAAGTGACTCAAAAAGACAATGGAAAATAATCG
>JAZTYJ010000022.1:0-74421 GCA_045636865.1 Eubacteriales bacterium | reverse complement strand
AAAAAGACTTGTCAATTGACAAGTCTTTTTTATTATTACAACGACTTTGCAATTTGAAATCTAACAAGGAACAGTTCAATCGTTAAAACTGCATTTATCTAACATATAGCATTGACAACAATAATTATTTTGAATATACTGTAACTAACATTTACATAAAGGAGAAGAAGTATGAAAGAAAAGGTAACAGACGTTTTAGCAGGTATAGTTGCTATTTGTTTTGTATTAGGTATTGTGTTTGGGTTTGTCAGTTGTTTGGGACCTAAAAAGGTGAAAAAAGATGATATCTCAAATGAAGAGATAATACGAGAATTAAAGTATGATTATGTTGCTTCAAATTACAATGTGACATATAATGAATTGTTTGAAGCCTATTATCGTTCTGTAGAATATCGTGTTTATACAAAAGAAGAAATTGAAAAAGCAACAAATGTTGATACAACCTATGATAGTATTCAGGCAGAATGCATTGATAGCTCCGGAAATAAATTTATTTTTGCTTGGAATATAGTGTATGATGAAAATAGAACAAACGGATTTGACTTAATAAAGAAAGCGTATTATGATTCAACAACAAAAGAAAGTTACGGTAAGACGGTAATGGATGAAAGACTTGAAAGTATTTTAACTCAATACCTTATAAAAGGTGGTTTTGAATATGCGCTTGATACGATTAAAAAAAGTGTTGATTATTTGAAACCTAAAATTAATTAGGTAAATGTTGATATCTAAAATGCTTCATTCTCATCGAAAACATCAATCTTATAGAGAGATTGATGTTTTTTGTGCCTGATTTCGTATTTGAAATTTTTAAAAAATGTGCTATACTTAAATAGTCGAATTGCTATTTAAGTAAACGTATTCTAAAGTCAGTTGCGTACTTTTGTTTACAGGAGGATAAATGTATGAAGAAAATTCTGGCATCAGTGATGATAGGGGTTATGTTATTAAGCGGATGTTCGGTTATAGATTCTATATCCAATGAGATTGTTGATCAGGTTTCAAATGTAGTTCAGAGCACGGATAAGTACGTTGTAACAATTCAGAACGCAAATATGAATGGCACAACACACACCTATAAGGACGTTTTCGACAATTTTTTCGCATATCCAACCTGGAAACACTTTACAAGTGATGACGGTCAGGAGGTGGTTGAGTTTACAGGAGAGTGTACATACGATAATCAGAATGTAAAAGCCTTGATTCAGTTTGCTATAACGAATGAGAACGGTGATTATCTGGAATGGGAAACAAGATATCTCAGTTTCAATAATGTAAGTCAACCTCTCATAATGCTTGCGGCGTTGCTTGAAAAGGCTGTTTTGGAATATGAGAATAAAGCGGCAAGAGAAATCGAGATAAAGAATGATAGTGCAGACCTATCGGAAAAAGAACTCATTAAAGTTGTTCAAAAGAATTTATCTGTGCCATATAATAGTCGGATTACTTATACAATCGGAAAGAAACAGTATAACGAAGTATGGGATGCATATTATGTAAGCGTAGATTTTTATGAGAATGGTAAAATGGTTGCAGGAGCAAATGTGGATATTAAGACGGGTGAATTGATTTCAAATATAATGGGATATATCCCGACTTCTGATATGGAGGATGCTCAACAGGAAGAAGTGATTATTTCCGTTGATAAAGCGAAAACAATAGCTGCGAATGAAGCGAAAAAACAGCTCCCGGGAAGTGGTTACGATAGAGTTGATGAAATATTTAAGGAAAGAGAAAGTAGCAAAAATTATTTGATCTGTGTTACGTTAAGTGATGGTTTTTCCGGTGCAGCATATTATTATAGAGTAAATAAAAAGACCGGAATGGTAACATATATGGGAGCTAATCAGGTCGGATGGGAAGCATTAGACGGTTGCGAGGAGTTCAAATAAGTTTTAGTATTTAACACATCCGGGATACGATTTCAGATGAAAAGATGGCCTGTGCGGCTTATCCGACACAGAGACATCTTTTTGTTTTTAAATTATATTGTAATAGTTTTGTGGAAATGAGTATTTCATAATCAGTTGTATAAGAGCTGGTAAGAAATAACTGAAGGCACTTTTGGTTGCTTTTGCAGAAGAGATGTGCTACAATATTTTGAGTGTGGAAATGTGCAAAAAAGGTTAAAGAAGGGGCGTAATCGAATTGAATATGAAAACTAAAAAAAGCGGAGCAGGAATGCTCGTATTCTTGGCATGGCTTCTGTACGCTCTTTCATATCTTGGAAAAGTCAACTACTCGGCAAATATCACGCAGATAGTCGATTTTTACGGAATCACAAAGGCAGAAGCGGGGCTTGTCCCAACATTCTTCTTTTTTGCATACGGTATCGGTCAGGTAATAAACGGTATCTTTTGTAAAAGATACAATGTCAAGTGGTCTGTGTTTACGGGGGTTATGCTCTCCGCAGTAATAAATCTCATCATCGCGCTTACAGATAATTTTGCGATTATAAAATGGCTCTGGATGATAAACGGTTTTGCACTCTCAATGCTCTGGCCTTCTCTTATTCGCCTGCTTTCTGAAAATCTTCCTAAAAAAGAGCTCGGCAAATCAACGGTCGTTATGGGAACAACGGTTGCAACGGGAACAGTAATCATATACATTCTCAGCTCTATTTATGCGCTTTCCGGAAGCTTTAAGCTTGCGTTTTTAAGCCCTGCGATTACGGGTGTGGTTGTTTCGCTTATCTGGCTCGTTTCTTATGATAAGGCAACTGCAAAATCAAGGGCGTTAAGAGATGCCGAAGAAGATACACAAGAAATAAAAACACACAGGATTGAGCACGACGAAAAAGAAACGCAAAACGAAAAGAAGTCTTTTCTGATACTTCTTTCGATTCTTTGTCTTTGCGCGGTCGCAACAAACCTCGTAAAAGACGGACTTACAACGTGGGTGCCGTCGATTCTTAAAGAGGAATATGATTTCTCTGATTCACTTTCAATTTTGCTTACAATCTCGCTTCTGATAGTTGCAATTTTCGGTGGAATGTTAAGTGTAAAATTGTATAACAAGTTTTCGGATTATGTTGGAAACGCGCTTGTTCTTTTTGCTGTCGTAATTGCAGTAACGATAGTTATTATCACCGGAATTTCCGCAAAAAGCATCCTTCTGATGCTGCCCGGTCTTATAGTTGCAAGTCTCTTTGCATCTGCGCTAAACAATTTGGTAACGGCTCTGTTTCCGCTGCTTATGCGCTCGCGTGGGAATTCGGGAATGTTTGCCGGAATCTTAAATGGCTTCTGTTATCTCGGAAGTGCACTCAGCTCATACGGGCTCGGTTATATCGCGGATATCGCAGGCTGGCTCGGCGTATTCTGGACGCTTTTGGGATTTATGACAGTTGTTTGTATCGTGTGTGCAATATATCTTATTACAAAGAAAAAAGCATAAAAAAACTCCTGCCGTAAGGCAGGAGTTTTTATGTTACCAGGTCACTTCAACGATGTCAACCTCTCGGTTGTCGATGCGGATAGTGAACGTATCGCCGTCCGATCGGAGCTTATACCAGAACGGTTTTGTGAGTGAGCAAACAGACTTGATTTCGTGCGGGAACTTGATTTTAAAGTTCTCTGCTCCATAGCTTTCGTTATTTACAAACAATACCGCGCTGTTTTCTGATGTGTAATATGACATTACAAAGCCTTCGGGATTTTTGAGCACACTCGGATAAACAGAGAGTGTGTCGCAGGCTTTAACGACCTCTAAAATGAATTTCTTTGACGGTTTGTTGTGGCGAAGCGGACCTGTCCAGATTCCGCCCTTCATATCCTCAAAGCTTGTGCTCACCTTCTTGACCTTCACGTCTAAATTAAGCATTTTGCCATTAATGGAAGGGCAGTTGTAGAAGTATGCGGAAAGCGCATCATCACCCTCGCGGATCACAAAGTCAGCCTCTCTTGTGAGCGGATTTTTGCGGCTTATAACAACCATCGGAGCAGCCTTGAAGCTTTCAAGCTTCTTGAGAAGTTTCTGTGAATAATGCTCAACATTAGTTACAAACAAGGGGTATTTAAAATTGTCGATATCCTCGGCAGAAACCATTGAAACAATCGGGAGACCGCCTTTTAACATATGTTCAGCAAGCTGTTTTGACGACGGGTTTCTGTTTTCGATGAAATCCGAAAATTCATCATAGAGCGTGTCTGAATTCCAAAGCGCAGAAAATCCCATCGGCGCAGTCGGTGCAGGGGCATTTGCGCCCTTCTCCCAGCTGAAAATTCTGTCCCATTGATGTTTTGGTACATCGTCCGAAAGACAGTAGAAAACGCCGTCTGAAACGTTTTTAAGACCGTTTCCGTCAAAGCGGCGCGTGTTTTTTCTGCGCACAATCATTTTGTGAACTTCAAAAGGGGCCGCATCAATAAGATTCCAGTCCTCAATGGTATCCTTGAGTGTTGTCATGTTGTACTGCGGAAGATCCGGAAGATAAGATGCAACTGAAAGTTGCGTGAGGAAAACTGTGTAGTGTGAAAGCTTTCGGTCCTCGGGGGAGAGGGGGACATTTGAGATAGCCTCTTTTGTGAGGAGCGAGAAATATGCCCCCGTGTCTTCAAGCATCATACCGTCAATGCCGCGCGTTATGAGCTTTTTATAGTCAACGCCGTAGCGGAAAAGTGCTTCAAACGGATCGAGTGTCCACGCGTTGTTGAAAATAACCGTTTTGCCGAGCTTTGAAAGATTATCTCCGATAAGCTTGAAGAAATCCGCATACCATTCCGCCATAAAGCAAGTAAACTCATAGCGGAGATTTGACATTATGTAGCGATATCTTGCAAGGTGGCGGCGTTTGTTCTTATCACAGGAGCCTGAAATGTTATCGGGAAGTGTTATCTTTCTTGCGGCGACAAACTGATTTATAACATCGTCGGTGAAATCACCGCTCTGAAGACAGAATCGTGGACTTGAAAGACCGTCGGCAAGGTGGTATCCGTCAAAATCATAGTCTACGAGAACTTCGGAGAGCTTTTTTACAAAGAAATCTTTGTAAGGCGTGCCGTCTGCAAAGTGTTTAAGAGGACAGACAGCAGGAACCTCGCAGTAGTCAACTGATGAAAACATACGGATTTCAGGGCAGGAGTCCGTAAACGGACCCTGAGTTGTGTTTCCGTCCTCATCGAGATATGCGTACATATCAAAGATGCTGAAAAGAACGGAAATATTATGCTTGTGAAGCTCTGAAATAAGAGCCTTGAGCTTTAAATTTGTCCAGCTCTGGATCTTGCGGTCATTATTGTACGGATGACCGTAATATGAGCATGCACCACGCGAAAGGGTGGTTTCCTCTTTAACACCTTTGTGCTCGTTTACAAAGTCAATGTTATAAATGAGGAGAGCGATACTGTCAATATCTCCGGATGTTTTTGCGATGAAGTCGGAAACGCCAAGGTCGGGAGAGTTTACATCAAAGCCGATAAGCTCGGTCCAATATACTTTGTGAGACATAAAAACTATCCTTTCAAAACAATATATTTTAATATTAACACAGTGAAAAAAATTGTCAAGTTTTCTTTGCAGATGCTTGCAAAAAAGCAAGAAATATGATACTATGTTTACGTTGAAAGTTATCGCAAATCTTAAATCTCGGGAGGAAAAAACCATGAAACAACTTTCTCTTATTTTAATCGGCGGTGGCGACCGCGGCAACAGCTACATCAAATATCTTGATTTAAACCCCGAAAAGTTCCGCCTTGTCGGTCTTGCAGAGCCGGTCAAGGATAAACGCGAATATTTGAGGGATAAATATAACGTTCCTGCAGATATGTGCTTTGATAACTACGAAGACCTTCTCGCACTTCCGAAAATGGCAGACATTGCAATGATCTGCACACAGGACCAGATGCACTTTGATCCTGCAATGAAAGCGATTGAAAAGAAGTATGACCTTCTTCTTGAGAAGCCTGCCGCAACAACCGTCAAAGAGTGTTTTGAGATTGCAAAGGCGGCAGAGAAAAACGGCGTAAAGGTTCTTGTTTGCCACGTTCTCCGTTACACTCCGTTCTATAAAGCTCTCAAGAAAATTCTTGATGACGGCACAATCGGAGAAGTTGCAACAATTATGCACGTAGAGGGCGTAGGCAACCTCCATTACAGCCACAGCTATGTAAGAGGAAACTGGAGAAAGCTCTCGGAGGCATCACCGATGATTCTTGCAAAGTGTTGCCATGATACGGATCTTATGCAGTGGCTTTTAGGTGAGCAGTGCACGCGCGTTCAGTCATTTGGTACGCTCTCTTACTTCAAGGCAGAAAACGCACCTGAAGGCGCAACCAAGCGTTGCCTCGACGGATGTCCGCATAAGGATACCTGCTACTATTATGCACCGTCTCTCTACAGAGTAAAAACTGCAGAGGTCGGTCACTTCAGAGGAATCGTCGCAAAGAAGTTTGACCCGACAGACGAAGAGATTGATGAAATCTTAAAGACTTCTCAGTACGGCAGATGTGTTTTCCATTGTGACAACGACGTTGTTGACCGTCAGACCGTCAATATGCTCTTTGGCAAGGATAAGCCCGTAACGCTCACGATGTGTGGATTCAACAAGGGCGGCAGAATAACAACCCTTATGGGAACAAAGGGTGAAATTTATGCAGACTTTGACGAACAGTCAATTATGTTCTACGATTTCGCAACAAGAGAAAAAACACAGCTTTATGAAGGCACTTACGATTTCGAACAGTCAATCGCAGGCGGTCACGGCGGCGGTGATACCGGAATTATGGAGGACCTTTATAACTATGTCGCTCTTGGAGAAAGATCAAACTCGATTTCCGACATTATGATTTCCTGCACAAGCCACCTCGTTGCGTTTGCGGCAGAGGAGTCCCGTGTAAACGGAACAATCATTGATATGGATGAGTACGTCAAAAATCTTGAAATTTAGTAAACTTCCCCTTGTGAAGCAATTTGCAAGGGGAGTATTTTTTGAGAGGGTAGTACTATATGAAATTTGTTATTGCGATAGATTCTTTTAAAGGATGTATGACATCAAGTGAAGCAGGTGTTGCGCCTTTTTGCATGGGGAAAATAAATATAAAGGAAACAAGGCTTGCGGCAAACGTCGCAAGCCTTGTCCTTAAGGGGGATGAGTATGGGGATGCGAACATCTTAACGATGTACAACTACATTATAACACCTGAAAAATCAAAATTTTTGAAAAAACTGTGAATAAAGAAAAAATTAACAGTAAATAAACTGTTAACATACTCACAAAAAATTTTTAAAAATACACAAATTTTCCTAAAATACCCATTGAGATTTTGTGTAAAATGTGTTATCATATAATCAGAAAACCACTCAGCCTCAAAAAGGTTGAAATTCGGCGATCGCTTGCCGCGAAAGCGAAACCGCAAGTTGCGGAGTCAGGAGTACATTATGGTACGAGTAATTATGGGTCTTCAGGGACACGGAAAAACAAAGCAGATTATTGAGCTTACAAACGCTGCAGCAGCTGAGGATTTAACTGTTGTTTGCATGGAGCGTGGAACAAAGCTTACATATGATATAAGTCATAAGGCTCGCTTGGTTGACGTTTCAGGCTACTTTATCGAAAGCTATGAACACCTCAAGGCTTTCATCTGCGGTATGCACTCTTCAAACTTTGACCTTTCAAAGATCTTTATCGACAGCCTTTATAAGGTCTCTAAAAACTCTTTCCCGCAGCAGACAGACGAATTCCTTCTTTGGGCTGATGAATTCGGCAAGGATCACGGCATTGATTTCGTAATCACAATCAGTGCAGATCAGAACGAAGCATCAGACACAATCCGCAAGTTTTTCTAAAAAATGAACTAAAGCACGGTATGATTTCATACCGTGCTTTTTCTTTATAGCTTTGCTATGTGTGAAAGTGCATATGTTATGCCGCATTCGTCGTTTTTCTTTGTAACAAAATCAGAAATCTCTTTTATATAGTCATCGGCATTTCCCATAGCAACAGAAAAACCTGCCGCGCGCAACATGCTTTCGTCATTGTCGCTGTCGCCGAATGCAACAACCTCGGAAACAGGAATGTTGAGTTTTTGTGCGAGAATTTCAATTCCCGAGCCCTTTGTCGTATCCTCGGGCATAATGTCAAGAAGATCAAGTCCGCCGCGGTCACGTCCGGAGCATACAATGGTGAGATTGTTATCATTTCCGAATTTTTCATAAAGATGGGGGATATCCCTGCGGTCTCCGAGAAGAAGAAGCTTTATAACGTTTTTGTATTCCGCATCTTTCGGATACTGTGACATTGACTTTATCGGAACACGAAACTCCTCTTTGACCTTTTTGTTGTATTCAAAAAAGAACTTGATTCTTTCGCTGTTTTCGGAATGGTAAACGATGTCGGGTGTATACATAAGATAATCAGCACCCATTTTTTCAAAAGCATCAACCATCGCTTTTGCATCGATATCGCGTATGAACTTCCGATGAAGGATCTCACGTGTCGATGGGTTTAATATAACACCGCCGTTGCAGGTGATAACCGGGTCGGAAATACCGAGAAGATGGACGTATTCACGAATCTGAAGCTCGGATCTTCCTGTTGCGATAACGATTCTGACACCCTCGCGGCTTAAGTCCCGAAGTGTTTTAAGGTCGGTTTCCGAAATTGTATTCTGCGGTGTGAGGAGAGTTCCGTCAAGGTCAAAAACGGCGCATGAAATCTTCATTTTTAAAATCTCCATTTCTAAAAACTAAACGGCCATCAGCAAGATGCTGACGGCCGCTTTTTGTGTCAGTTCCAGTCCTTCCAGATGTCGGGGCAAAAGCCGACTGTGATTTCTCTGCCGTTTCTTACAATCGGAGTGGAAATCAGATTCGGGTTATCCATAAGCTTTTCTTCTTTTGCAAAATCATCTGCAAGATACTCGATAAAGCTATCCTTATAACCTTTTGCCTTTTTGTTTATCATAGCATCAAGACCAACCTTTTGGCGAACAAGTTCGAATTCTTTTGGAGAGAGACCGTAGCGCGGAAGGTCGATTGACTGGAAGGGGATTTTGCGCTCTTTAAAGTAACGCTCTGCTTTTTTTGTTTCAAAGCAGCTTTTTGAGCCGTAAATCTGAATGTTCATCAATTAAAATTCAGATGCGAAGATAGACTTTACATAGTCAATATCTTCCTTAGCGTAGTGGATGCGGTCGCCGCCACGCGGAGCTTCAATTCCGATAGGACCTGTAAATCCGACTTCCTGAAGCTTTGCTATGTAAGCGCGGTGATTGATATCGCCCTGGCTGAGAGATGTAGCCATACGAGATGTTCCGACCGGTGCAGAGTTCTTAAGGTGTGTGTAGAAGAGCTTGTCGCCGTAGATGTCGATAGTTTCTTCAAGCTCCGGATGAGTCGGGAAATATACTGTGTTGCCAAAGTCCATATTGATACCGATTGAAGCCTGGTTGATATCGTCAACGAGCTTCTTTGAGGGCTCCGGAAGGTCATGGATGTAGTTCATATGAGTTTCAAAAGCAAACTTCATACCAAGCTTTGAAAGCTCCTCGCCAACCTTCTGGAAAGATTCGACACAATACTTATATTCGCTTTCATTTGCAGCAGCGCTGCCGTTTAATTCATACTGTGAATAAGTAACGGTCGGAACCTTTGATTTGAGAGTCTGACCGAATGTGTTGCAAAGAGTTGTTCCGCAATATTCATTTGCCATCTTTGCCTTTTCAAGAGCTTCAGCAATAGATGCCTCGCGAGCTGCCTTGTCAGCGTTGCTGCTTTCGGAAACGCCGATGCCGAAGAGAATATCGGTAAGACCATACTTCTTTTTAGCTTCGCCGATAGCCTTTGCGTATTCCTTAAAGCCGTTTGCTTCGTACTCAACGGGCAACTGTCCGCGGAATTCAACGCCGCTGTAACCAAAAGCTGCAGCCATTCTGCAGATGTCATCAACAGTTCTCTTGCCGAAAGACATCCAGCCGGCTTCTGCAAAGTTAATGTGCATAATAAATGGATTCATAAACAAAAACTCCTTTATATTTAATTTACGCCTATATACTATCAAAATAAGGTTTTAAAGTCAATACCGAAAACGGCAATTTAAATAGATTTTACAGTCAGTTTTCCGTCCTCGACAGTAACACCGATTCCGCTTATTGTGTGTTCGTAATTTTCAATGAGAATATTTGCAATAACGTCCTCAAGCTCCTTCTGGATAGTGCGGCGCAAATTTCGCGCGCCAAACTTTTCAGAGAAGGATTTTTCTGCAAGGTATTCGTTGAGCGAATCGTCATAGACGAATGAGATATTCTTTTCAGAAAGTGAAGCTTTAAGGTCGGAGAGCATAATGTCTGCGATGTCCTTGAAGTTTTCACGCGTGAGGGGATTGAAGGCAATAATCTCATCAATTCGGTTGATGAATTCAGGACGCAGGAAATCAGAAAGCGCCTTCATCATACGCTCGCGATTCTGCTCACTCTGTTTTTCGGCAAAGCCAACAGTACCGCCGGTAAACTGGCTTCCTGCATTTGAAGTCATAACGATTACAACGTTTTCAAAGTTGACTTCGCGTCCCTGTGAGTCGGTGATGCGACCGTCATCAAGAATCTGAAGAAGAATGTTAAGAACGTCGGGGTGAGCCTTTTCAATTTCGTCAAAGAGGACAACGGAATAAGGCTTTCTGCGGATTTTTTCCGTAAGCTGTCCTGCTTCATCATATCCGACATATCCGGGAGGCGCGCCGATAAGCTTTGAAACGGCATGTTTTTCCATATATTCGGACATATCAAGACGAATGAGAGATTCAGTAGCATTGAAAAGGTCTGCCGCAAGGCATTTTACAAGCTCGGTTTTACCAACACCTGTCGAACCCGTGAAGAGGAAGGAAACAGGTTTTCTCTTCGGAGAGATTCCCACGCGGTTTCTCTTGATTGCGGAAACAACTGCGGAAATCGCCTCGTCTTGACCGATAATCCGTGTCTTAAGACGACTTTCGAGACCTGAAAGGCGGCGAAATTCCGTTTCTCTTATCGCAGATGCGGGAATCTTTGTCCACAGCTCAATAACTTCGGCAAGATGTTCATCCGTAAGATTCGGAGATGCTTTTGCATCGAGCTCTGCCATACGCTCAAGAAGCTTACACTCGCGGCTTTTTAAGTTTGCGAGCTTTTCAAAAGCATCATCAGATGCATCACCTGTTACGGCCTCGCGCTCGCGCTCGATATCCGAAAGAGCCTTTCGGATATCGTTTTTCTCCGCGATCAGCTCGCTTGAGAGGTTGAGCTTTGAACAAGCCTCGTCGATAAGGTCAATGGCCTTGTCGGGGAGAAAACGGTCTGTAATATATCTTTCCGAAAGAATAACCGCAAGTCGTGCTGTTTCATCGGTTATCCTGACGCCGTGGTATTCTTCATAATAGTGAGCGATACCGCGTATGATTTCAACCGTTTCGTCGATTGTAGGCTCGTTTACTATAACTGTCTGGAAACGTCTTTCAAGTGCGCTGTCCTTTTCTATATGTTTGCGGTATTCGGCAAAGGTTGTTGCGCCGATAACCTGTATTTCGCCTCGCGAGAGAGCAGGTTTTAAGATGTTTGCTGCGTTCATTGAGCCTTCAGCATCTCCTGCACCGACAAGGTTGTGAACCTCGTCGATAACGAGGATGACATTGCCTTTTTTCTTTATGTCGTCAATGAGACCTTTCATACGGCTTTCAAACTGACCGCGAAACTGCGTTCCTGCAACGAGGGAGGTCAGGTCGAGGAGGAAAATCTCTTTGTCACGAAGCTTTGCAGGGACATCCTTTTCTGAAATTTTAATTGCAAGCCCCTCGGCAATAGCAGTCTTGCCGACTCCGGGTTCACCGATAAGGCAAGGGTTATTTTTTTGTCTTCTGTTAAGAATCTGAATAACGCGGTCTATCTCGACAGCTCTGCCAACAATACGGTCAAGTGCACCTGATTTTGCGCGATCCGTGAGATTTATGCAGAAATTATCAAGATGCTTGAATTTCGGAGTTTTCTTCTCGTCCTTCTTTGAGCTTTCAGCATCCTTCTTGGGATTTTCGGGGATAGAACCCGGCTGATACGGCATAGAGCCAAAGAGTTTGTTGAGAAACGGAAAGGTTGCAGTTTTTCCGTCGCTGTCATCCGAATCATCATCAGAAAGCTCGGAAAGAGCATCAAGTCCGCCATCCTCAATAAGACTCATCATTTCGCCTGCCATGGCGTCAAGGTCTTCGTCAGAAATGCCGAGCTTATTCATGAAATCGTCAACAGGTTTGATTCCGAGCTCCTTTGCACACTTCAGGCAAAGACCTTCGCTTGCGGAATTTTCACCTTCCATCTTCGTAATAAAAATCACAGCAATATTTTTTTTGCATCTGCTGCATAAAGTAGGTTGCATAGTGAGATACCTTTCCTTTTTTAAAAATTAAAGTGCTGTTGTGTCGTGCTTTGTTCTGAATTTGTAATACTGATATAAATAACTGAAAAAAGCGAGGAAAGACAGCACAACCGCTATATAGAGAAAAATACTTCTGAATATTTCGGGCAAAAGAGTTTCAAACAAAAGTATTGCACATCCGCCGGTAACAAGAAAAACGGTCGCGAGCTTTCCGAGGATATTTGATTTGAAAACTGCAGAGATTTCGCGGTAAAGCTTTACTCCGCCGAGAACAAGCAGAAAATCCTTTGCAAAAATCAGCGCAAAAATCCACCAGGGAATAAGGTGTATTGAAGTTATACATATAAAAACGGTAAGAGTCATCATCTTATCTGCAAGCGGATCGAGAATTTTGCCGAGCTTCGTGATGAGATTGAATTTTCTGGCGATTATACCGTCCAGAACGTCTGTTATTCCGGCAACGGCATAAATGCATGCCGCAATCGAATGTGCGTGTTCATGCTCTGAAAAGAAAACCGCAATAAAAACAGGAACAAGGCACATCCTGAATATTGAAAGTAAATTAGGTATGTTCATATTCTTTGTACTTCCTGACTTTAGAAATATTCTATCCTGCAAAGAATGCGGCAGGGGAGAAGGTTGTTATAAATTTGAGTACATATGTTTTTTCTATCATTTCGTTTGTGAGATAAAATCCTGTATTTGCAAGGATAAAAGAAAGCGTGGTAACTATAAGATAACCAAAAATGAGTCCTAAAATAAGTCCGAGTGTTTTGTTTACGAAGTTAATTCCCGGAATTTTTGATACGAGATTCAAGAGCTTGAAGACAAGCTTGAAAACAACAAGGAGAAGAATGAAGAAAACTATGAATAAAACCGTGTGCGTGATTTTGTATGCGATACTGTTTGACAGCGCATCCAGAGGTTCTCTTATGCTTTGAGAAAGAGCTTTTGAAATATCCTCTATAGCATCGGTGACGATAGTTTCAGGAATTCCAAGCTTTTCAAAAAGAGCGGAATATGCGCTGGGAGACGCGGGAGTTGATTCGGGGGAAGCTTCGAGTTCCTTCTGAACCTCCTGCGTTATGTAAGGTGCAACATATTTTTCGGAGACGATGGGAGTTGCAATGTTTGCAAGTGTTCCGGAAAGAGAAAGCGCAAGCGCAAAGGCGAGGATGCCCGAAACTGTTTTTATGAGGCCACGCTTTCGACCAAGCAGTGCGGATATCACGAGAATTGCAACGGTTATAACATCAATTGTGAGAGTGGCTGACAGAGTCATAAAAGAGCCTCCTATTTAACATAAAGAGTTGCAAAGTTATCTGCAACACATATGACAGAGCCGTCAGAATTTACAAGACAACGCGACACATCTGCAGAAATTGCAAATTCCGAATGAAGCGTGAGGTCGTTTTTGTAAACCGCACACTTGTCGGAAAACTGAACTGCCGTAAAATCACCGGCACTTGAAATTGAGTAGATATCCTCGTCAAAATCAAGGCATTCGGAAACGTTGCCGTTGGCTTTAATAAAGTAAAGTCGTGTGTTTCCGCCGTTTGCATAGTTGTCGAGTGCGATTGCAACGTGGTTTCCGAAAGACTGGGAGAATGATTTGATCGGAAGTGCGTTGTATGAAAGTTCCGAAATTGTAGAACCGTCATTTGCAAAAAGAATAGTGCGGTCATTACAAACCAAAAAAAGCTTCTTTTCTGAATGGTAGGAAACGCGAAGCGGCATAGAATCACCGAGAGAAACGGTGGTATAGAATCCGTCTTCGTTTGTGCGGCAGAGCGCGAGTGAGCTTTCAAACTGACCTTCGTTTGTGCCGTATGTTACGACAGCTGCAGATTTGCCGCTTGGAGAAACCGCAGCATCAAAAACATACTTTTCTGCAGAATGAAACTTATAAAACGGTTCGAAGGAAGGATTATAAACCGTGACGAGAGATTTTGAATCCTCATCGTCGGTAATTATTGAAAAATAGCCTGTTTTATTCATATTTGCATTGACAAGTTTTGATTCCGTTGTACCGGTGAAGAGAAGTTTTTTGCTGTTTCCGATGTAAAAATTGAGACCGCCGAGATCGTATGCCATAAATCTGTTTCCTGCGATGGAAACAGCAGGATTTCGGAGGATGACAGGGGTATTGAGTGCGGTCTTGCCGGAGAGAAGGTATGTTGAAATTTCGTCCGGAGAAACAACAAGAAGATTTTTGGATATAAGCGAAAAGCGGTTGAATTCCTTTGCGTCAAAAGTTATCGAAACTTCTTTTGCGTCGCCGCGTGCTCCATTGAAAACCCAGTAAGCAAAGCGTTTTATCGAGCCTGAACTGAGTTGATTGTTGAAGAAAATGAATGTACAGATAAGGAGAAGTGCAGTTATGAATATGGCAAAGCGCCCTGAAAGCTGTTTTTTGTTTGTGTTCTTTCGTGCCATATGGGTATCCTCCTTTGAGAAATTAATCAGATAGTCCGAATTTATCAGGATAAATAACGTTTGTCATAAAAAGTCCGCAAGCGGGTGCGGTTGCCCCTGCATGTGAGCGGTCCTTTGAGAGAAGTATATCGGGGATTTTGTCGGGTGAAATCTTGCCAGACGAAACGTCGAGAAGCGTTCCTGCGATTGCACGCGCCATATTATAAAGAAATCCGTTTGCAGATATGCGGATAGCTATGAGATTTTCGTTCTTTGATACTTCACATGCAAAGATCGTGCGCACGGTTGAGTTTACAGGCGTGCCGAGACTTCTCACGGCAGAAAAATCGTGCGTGCCGACAAAGTGCTTTGCAGCTGCCTTCATACGATCTGTATCAAGCTCGTATCTGCTGTGAAGTGCGCGACCTTCAAGAAAAGGATCGTGAACGGGGGAGGTGTAGATATAGTAAGTATATTCCTTTTCAATGCAGGAATGAACCGGATGAAAATCATCCGAAACGGAAAATGCGCGTCTTACCGAAATATCCCGAGGAAGACGTGAGTTGATCGCAAAAGGAATCTTGTCAAGCGGGATTTCGCAGGATGTGCGAAATGATGCAAAATAGCATTTTGCAGATACACCTGTGTCGGTTCTTCCGCAGCCTGTAACAGAAATTTTTTCACCGAAGACTTGTGATGCGGCATCGTTTAAGGTATCCTGAACGGTTTTAGAGTTCAACTGACTCTGCCAACCGTGATAATCTGCGCCGTCATACGAGAGAAGAAGAGCAATATTTCTTATCATATCAGAACACCTGCTTTGAGCGTATGTGAGAGAAAAACAGCAAATGCGAAAATCAGAAGTGTTACTGCCGTGGTGACATAATCCCGTGCAGAAAGCTTTAATTTGTGAAGGCTTGTTCTTCCTTCACCGCCGTGATAACAACGGCACTCCATCGCAAGTGCAAGATCTTCTGCGCGTCTGAAAGCGTTTATGAAAAGGGGGATAAGGACGGGGATGAGTGCACGTGCGCGCTTTATTATTCCACCGGTTTCAAAGCTAGCGCCACGCGATTTCTGGGCAGACATAATCTTGTCGGTTTCTTCTATGAGTGTAGGAATAAAACGAAGAGCAATCGACATCATCATAGAAAGCTCGTGAACGGGGAATCTGACTTTTTTGAGCGGTGCCATAAGACTCTCAAGTCCGTCAGTCAGCATAATGGGAGACGTCGTGTATGAAAGCATAACAAAAGTTCCTGCAACCAGAAGCATAATTCTAACAGCCATAAAGACTGCGGTGTAAATTCCGCCCATTGTAACAACGACAGAGCCGAAGTTTATAAGAACTTTTCCTTCGGTAGTGTAGAAAACATTGAGTATCGCCGTGAATGCCAGGAGTATGAGAATTGGCTTTAGGCTCTTGAAGATGAGCCCAAGGTTTATTCTTGTTATGACGATTACGGTTATAAGAAATGCGGCCATAACGAGATACGGAAAAACACCGTTGCAAAGAAACAGCGTAACAATGTATAAAATTGTGAGGAGAAGCTTAACTCTCGGGTCAAGCTTGTGAACTAAACTGTTTCCGGGAAAATACTGACCAAGCGCAACATCTTTAATCATTTACATCCGCCTCCTTTAATGAAAGAATGGCGTCGAGTGCGCGGTCGACGGTATAAATTGACTCAGAAAGTGCGATGCCGCGCTTTTTAAGAGCGTTTGCAATATGAGAAATCTGAGGAATGTCAAGACCTGCGGCGAGAAGCTCATCAGAGTGCGAAAAAACCTCGTCGGGAGTGCCGGAGAGCATAATGCTGCCACCATTCATAACGATGAGTCTGTCTGCAACAGAGGCGATGTCTTCCATACTGTGGGAAACAATAACAATAGCGGCATCCTTCTCATCACGATACGTTCTGATGTGTGAAAGAAGATCCTCTCTCGCAACGGGGTCAAGACCTGCGGTCGGCTCATCAAGAATTAGAACTCGCGGGCGCATGGCAATAACTCCTGCTATCGCAACTCGTCGCTTCTGCCCGCCTGAGAGTTCAAAAGGAGAAAGCGAAAGGTTTGACTCATCAATTCCGACAAACCTTGCCGCCTCAAAGACTCGCTCGTCAATTTCTGCCTGCGAAAGTCCCATATTGCGCGGACCGAAAGCGATGTCCTTGTATACAGTTTCTTCGAAAAGCTGATATTCGGGATACTGCAGTACAAGCCCTACTCTGAAACGGATTTTGTGTGTGAACTCTGCGGATTTGAAGATGTCTTCACCGTGATAGAGCACCTTGCCGTCTGACGGTTTAATCAGGCCGTTAAGGTGAGAAATGAGGGTGGATTTACCTGAACCTGTATGACCGATAACGCCGAGTGTTTCACCGGCGTAGATGTCGAGGTCTATGTTGTTTATTGCGGAACACTCAAACGGTGTCTTCGGACTGTAGATGTGAGAAAGTCCGCGTATGCTCATTACAGGATTCAATAGAATAACCTCCAAAAATCAGGAAATCGCGTTAACAATTGCATCAACACACTCATCGAGAGTGATATTTTCAAGCGGTATGTCAAAACCGTTTTCGTTGAGCTTTGATATAAGTTCAACCGTCTGGGGGACTGTAAGTCCAAGACTGTGAAGCTTTTCGATGTCAGGGAAGATTTCTCGCGGAGAGCCTTCCATAACGATTTGTCCGGCATCCATGATTATTATCCGGTCAGCCGGAACGGCTTCATTCATATGATGGGTTATGAGAATAATTGTAATACAGTGTTTCTTGTTCAGTTCTTCAAGAATTGCAAGAACGTCGCGGCGTCCGACGGGGTCGAGCATTGATGTCGGTTCGTCAAGTATAATGCAACGAGGGCGCATGGCGATAACACCTGCTATAGCGATGCGTTGCTTCTGCCCGCCTGAAAGAAGGTGGGGCGCGTGTTCGCGGTAGTCATACATGCCAACGGTTTTAAGTGCATCATCAACGCGCGCACGTATCTCTTCTCGCGGCAGACCGAGGTTTTCCGGCCCGAATGCAACATCTTCTTCGGTTATGGTTGCAACAATCTGGTTGTCGGGATTCTGAAATACCATACCGCAGGTGCGGCGGATTTCCAGAAGAAGCTCTTCGTTTGCGGTGTCCATTCCGTCAACATACACCTTTCCGCCACAGGGAAGAAGAACAGCATTGAAGTGCTTGGCAAGGGAGGATTTTCCCGAACCGTTGCGACCGAGAATGACGAGATATTCGCCTTCTTTTACGGATATGCTCACTTCAGACAGAGCTGTTTTCGGTGTTTCCGAGTCAAGGTTATATCTGAAGGTGAGATTTTTTGATTTTATAATATCGTTCATTTTAAACTCCGTAACGTTTTATGAAAATCAGAAAGATGACCAGCGCATCGCGCTGCCTGCGGGGAGGAAAAGACCTGTCTCTTCAACGCGGAGTCCGAGCTCGTCGCACTCACTTTTTCCGCCGTACTTGCTTGTGAAAATCATATCGGAAATATACCTGAGAACAGACGGGGCAAGACCGGTTGTATAAGAACTTATAAGGACAAACAGAGGATTATCTGAAAGCACGCCCTCACAAAGCTTAACAAAGTCAAAAAGGTTGTTTTCGAGCTTCCATATTTCGCCAGTGGGACCTCTTCCGTAAGACGGGGGATCCATAATAATGGCGTCATACTTTCTGCCTCGTCTTATTTCTCGCTCAACAAATTTCGCACAGTCATCAACTATCCAGCGGATGGGAGCATCCGAAAGACCGGAGGATGCCGCGTTCTCACGGGCCCAGGCAACCATACCGCGTGCCGCATCAACGTGGCAGACAGATGCGCCTGCAGATGCCGCCGCAATTGTTGCAGCACCCGTATATGCGAAGAGGTTGAGAACGTTTATCGGACGGTTTGCAGAAGAAATCTTTTCGCGGATAAAGTCCCAGTTTGACGCCTGTTCGGGGAAAATGCCTGTGTGCTTGAAGTTCATAGGCTTTAAGTTGAATGTGAGGTTGTCATACTTAATCTGCCAGGATGCGGGGAGATTTCTGTTATTCCAGCTTCCGCCGCCGGTGGAAGAACGCGAATAAAGCGCGTCATACTTCTGCCAGCGCGGATGCTTTCTCGGAGAAATCCAGATAGCTTGAGGTTCTGGGCGAACGAGATAATAGTCGCCCCAACGCTCAAGTTTTTCGCCGCTTCCGCAGTCTATTACGCTGTAATCGTCAAAGTTTTTTGCAATCCACATATTCTCATATTCCTTTAATTTACATTTGATATTCTATCATACCACAAAATTGAGGAAAGGTCAATGAAACAAAGCTTTTAAAGTGTGTCATATTTATGAATTTTTGCAAATAAATATCTAATATAAACTTTTGAAAGGAAAGGTAAAAATGGTAGTATTCACAACAAAGCTCACAAGAAGAAAATTTATTTCGGGACTCCTTGCGCTTTCAATAGCAATTTGCTCGGTGGTAGCGGTAATCGGTAACGCGAGAGAGGATGTCGTGGTCTCGGTTTCCGACGAAGCACCGATGCTCGCAGAAGGTCGCACGGCAGTTGAAAACGAAGACAGAGTGGCAATACTCCGAGAGTGCGGATGGGAGGTTGATGAAGAGCCTGTTGAATTCATTGAAGTAAAAATCCCGAGAGAGTTTGACGGTGTTTATGGCGAATACAACGAAATTCAGAAACGACAAGGTATGGATTTGTCAAAGTATTCAGGACGCCGCGTTATGAGATATACATATAAGGTGAACAACCATCCGTCAGGTGAAGAAGGGATAGTTGCAAACATCATTGCGTATAAAGGAAAGCTTATCGGAGGTGACATCTCATCACCCAAAATGGGCGGATTTATGCACGCACTTTCCGAAAAAACAACAAAAAACGAAAAATAGTCTTGCCAAAAGCATGTAAGTTATTATATAATGAGTGGGTAATCAGAAAATAGGAGAGATATGATAATGAAATTCAAGAACGGTTTTGTATTGCGCCGTGTGCTTGGCGATGCAGTTGTAATTGCAACAGGCGAAGCTGCAAAGAACTTTCAGGGTATGGTTAAGCTCAACGAAACAGCGGCTACGATTTTGGAAAATATAGACGCAGGAATGTCAAAAGAAGACGTTATTGCAAAGATCAGCACAGATTATGAAGTTGATTCCGAAACAGTAGCTGCAGACGTTGAAAAGCTTCTTGAGCAGATGCTTACTGCAGGAATCATGGAATAATGAACGAAAAGAAAACCGTAGAGCAAGCTGTTGCGGAAGACGGAAAGTACGTTACAATAACTCGCGGAATCAGTATGCGCCCTCTTTTCAAGGAGAAAAGGGATACGGTCATTCTGCTTCCTCCGAATGGTCGTCTTAAGAAATACGATGTTCCGCTCTACCGCAGAGGAGATGAATATGTTCTTCATCGCGTGATAAAGGTCCTCCCGGATTCGTACATCATCCGCGGCGATAACTGTGTGCAGAAGGAATACGGTATTTCCGACAAAGACGTAATCTGCGTTCTTGATTCTTTTTACAGAGGCGAAAAGTTTTACACGGTTAAAGATTTGTCTTATAGGATGTATTCAGCTTTCATAGTTTTTGTTCATCCGTTTGTATGGCTTCGACTGAAAGTTAAAGCTTACGGCAGGGCAATTTTGAGAAAATTACATTTAGTGAAATAAAAAACTCCGTCAATTTGAGTTGACGGAGTTTTTGTTATGCATCCTTTGAAGGAATCACGAATATTGAAATGAGATAGCTTACGAGGAAAAGGAACGGATAGAAAAGAAGCGGGATTATCTCAAATGCAGAAACAGGGCTTCCGAGCTCGCTTGCGGCAGAGATAGCAACGAGTATCTGTGCGCCGTATGGGATTATTCCCTGGAATATGCATGAGAAAGAGTCGAGAATTGAAGCTGTTTTCTTTGGTGAAATACCGTAATTTTTCGCAATTTCGCTTGCGATCGGATTTGCCATAACGATTGCAACCGTGTTGTTTGCTGTAGCTATGTCCATCGCGCCGACGAGAAGGCCGATTCCGAGCTGACCGCCACGCTTTCCCCGGAAGACGCGTGTTATCATTGAGAGAAGGGCATCAAAACCGCCGTGTTCGCGGATAAGAGCGCAGATAGCGGAAACTAAAATTGCAACGATCGTTGTTTCAAACATTCCCGATGCGCCGGAACCCATATTGACAAGAAGGTCAATGAAGGTTGCGTTGCCTGTTGCAAGCATTATGATTGAACCTGAAACGATACCGATAATGAGAACAAGGAAAACGTTTATACCGAAAATTCCGCCGAGCAAAACGAGGATATACGGAATGATTTTAATAAGATCATACTCGTGAGAAATCGCCCCTGAAATCTGTGTCTTTGAAGAAAGAAAATATATGACGATAACGGAAATGATCGCGGCAGGAAGCGCGATGAGGATGTTTTCTTTGAACTTGTCCTTCATCTGACAGCCTTGTCCGTTACATGCTGCAATTGTCGTATCGGAAATAAACGAAAGATTGTCTCCGAACATTGCGCCACCCACGACGGAAGCAACGCAAAGAGGAAGGGAGAATCCCGAAGCGACTGATACTGAAACCGCGATCGGAACGATGAGTGTAATTGTTCCGACTGATGTTCCCATCGCAAGAGAAACAAAGCAGCTTACGACAAAGAGAACGATAACTGCGAACTTCGGTGGAATTATTGAGAGAAGAAAATATGCAACGCTGTCTGCACTTGAACGACCGACAACACCGACAAACATTCCTGCGATGAGGAAGATGAGGATCATTGTGATGATGTTCTTGTCGCCTACACCGTGTCCCATAATTTCAAGCTTTTTGTCGAGGGAGAGAGCTTTGTTCTGAATGCAAGCAACTGCAAGTGCTGCAAGGAATGCAAAAACTATAGGTACTTTATAAAAGCCCATCGGAATTTTGAGTATGTACTCAAAAAGAATGCCGAGTCCGAGATAGAGAATCAGAAACACACCGATGGGAAGAAGGGCAATTTTTTTGCCTTTTGATAAATTATTGTCCATAAAAAATATTTCTCCTTGAAAAATTTTAATACAAGTAGTATTATATATTAGTTATATTATAAATAGCAACCATAAAAAAATCAAGAGGAGTTTCAGGGTTATATGCAAATAATCGCACAGATATTGGGCTTTGTTGCGTTTGCGTGTTCGGTAATCTCATTCCAGAGAAGAACGCACAAGGGAATAGTCGCGCTTCAACTTACGTCAAATGTGTTGTTTGCAATACATTTTTGTCTGCTCGGAGCATATACGGGCGCGGTTTTAAACGGAATTGCTGCTGTTCGCGCATGTGTTTTTGTAAACAAAGGCAAGAAGTGGGCAGATAACTTCATATGGTTTGTTGTCTTCTGTGCGCTTTCAATCATCGCCGGAATATTTACATGGGACGGAATAGTTTCAATTCTCCCGATTCTCGGTATGATATGCACAACGATAGCCTTCTGGATAAAGACTCCGAAATACGTCAGAATGTCGGCGTTTCCGTCATCGCCACTCTGGCTTGTGTATAACATAATCAACAAATCCTGCGGTGGTGTGATAACAGAGATTATAAATATGATATCAATCATAATCGCAATGATAAGGCTTGATTTAAAAAAGGTGAATGAATAAAAAACGAATAATATTCAAAAATTATGAATATTATTCAAAATAAACAGATAAAAATCAAGAAAAGAGCTTGACAACACATATCGGTATAGTGTATAATAATTCAGAATTGATAAAAAACCAAAACGAGGGATAAAAATGACAAAGGTTTTTATAGACGGAAGCGCAGGTACGACCGGGCTTCGCATATATGAAAGACTTTCAGAAAGACGAGATATAGAGCTTCTTCTGCTTTCTGATGAGAGACGAAAAGACGTTGAGGCAAGACGCGCAATGCTCAATGCCGCAGACGTTGTTTTTCTTTGTTTGCCGGATGCGGCGGCAAGAGAGTCTGTTTCTCTTATTGCGAATGATAACACAGCCGTAATCGACACTTCAACAGCACACAGAACGGCAGACGGCTGGGCATACGGCTTTCCGGAGCTTTCAGGACGACGTGATGCGATACTTTCATCAAAGAGAATCGCAAACCCCGGATGCCATGCAAGCGGCGCAATCGCGCTCATAGCTCCGCTCGTTG
This sequence comes from Eubacteriales bacterium, assembly GCA_045636865.1. Taxonomy (GTDB): domain Bacteria; phylum Bacillota; class Clostridia; order Oscillospirales; family JAAYXM01; genus SIG480. Next base: position 51,516 of record JAZTYJ010000022.1, on the reverse strand, counting down.
AAAACAAAGTCATTTCAAATGATATTTCGCTTTCATGCACATCGCTTACGGGATATTCAGGCGGCGGCAAAAAGATGATAGCGGAATATGAAGATAAAGAAAGAGACATTCTTCTTGACGCTCCGAGGATGTACGGTCTTTCACAGGAGCATAAGCATCTGCCTGAAATTTCAAAACAATGCGGTCTTTGTAAAAAGCCGATGTTCTGCCCGATAGTCGCGCCGTATTACAGCGGTATGGAAGTTATCATTACATTGTCGGGCGATGATGTGAAAACCGATTTGGCAGGCATTAAGGAAATTTATAAAAGCTATTACCAAAACGGTCTTGTGAAATTTTCTGAGAATGCGGACGAAGCGGGATTTGTTTCTGCAAATGCTTTTTCAGGCCGTGACGATATGGAAGTTTCAGCTTTTGGAAACGATGAGCGAATCGTTCTCGTATCAAGATTTGACAATCTCGGAAAAGGCGCATCGGGTGCGGCTATACAGAATATGAATATCATTCTTGGGGCAGATGAAGCCGAAGGATTAAACGTATAACGGAGGATATGGAAAATGAAGCTTATTAACGGAGGCGTTTGTGCGGCAGAGGGATTTCTCGCAAACGGCATTCATTGCGGAATAAGAAAGAATAAAACAAAAAGAGATCTCTCGCTCATTGTCAGCAAGGTCCCGGCGGCAGCTGCTGCGGTATACACAACAAATCTCGTAAAGGGCGCACCGATTGCAGTTACTAAAAACCACATTGCAGACGGTTATGCCCAGGCAGTTATCTGCAATAGCGGAAACGCAAATACCTGCAATGCAGACGGCGTTGAAGTTGCAGAGAATATGAGCAAAATCTGCGCAGACGAGCTTTCTCTCTCTCCGTCGGACATCGTTGTCGCATCTACAGGCGTTATAGGTCAGCCGCTTGATGTTACGCCTATCGCAGACGGAATGAAAGAGCTTGCAGAAGGTCTTTCTGATGAAGGCAGCGCGGCTGCGGCAGAGGGCATAATGACAACCGACACAGTTAAAAAAGAAGTTGCAGTTGAGTTTGTTCTCGGTGGTAAGGTCTGCAAAATGGGTGGTATCGCAAAGGGCAGCGGTATGATTCACCCGAATATGGCAACAATGCTTGTCTTTATAACAACCGACGCGGCTATCAGCCCCGAAATGCTCAAGGTCGCACTTTCATCAGACATTAAAAACACATTCAATATGGTAAGCATCGACGGTGATACGTCAACAAACGATATGGTTTGTGTCCTTGCAAACGGAATGGCAGGAAACGAAAAAATCACTTCAGACGGCGACGATTTCAAAACCTTTATGCAGGCTCTCAACACAGTTACGGTCGGTCTCTGCAGAATGATTGCAGGCGACGGTGAAGGTGCTACAAAGCTTCTTGAATGTACAGTAAGCGGTGCAGAAGATGAAAATATCGCAAAAACAGTTGCAAAGAGCGTCATCTGCTCAAGTCTCTTAAAGGCTGCAATGTTTGGAGCAGACGCAAACTGGGGAAGAGTTCTCTGTGCAATAGGTTACAGCGGTGCAGATGTTGACGTTAATGCAATTGACGTTTCCTTTAAAAGCTGTAAGGGCGAAATCCTTGTCTGCAAGGATGGCGCAGGAGTTCCGTTCTCCGAAGAAATCGCAAAAGAAATTCTGCTTGAAAAGGAAATCGAAATCGTTGTTTCATTGGGCAACGGTCCTGCAGGCGCGGTTGCCTGGGGATGCGACCTTACATATGACTACGTAAAAATAAACGGTGACTACCGCACATAATCCGGAGGATATGGAAATGACAAATATACTTTCAAATTCAGACCGCGCAGAAATTCTTGCGCAGGCACTTCCGTATATCAAGCGCTACAACGGAAAAATCGTAGTCGTTAAATACGGTGGAAACGCAATGATAGATGAACACTTAAAACAGCAGGTTATGGAAGATATCGTTCTTTTATGGCTTATCGGTGTAAAAATTGTTCTCGTTCACGGCGGAGGTCCCGAAATCAACGACATCATGAGCAAGCTCGGAAAAAAGCCTGAGTTTGTTGACGGACTTCGCGTTACAGACAAGGAAACAGTCGATATCGTTCAGATGGTTCTTGCGGGAAAGGTAAACAAGACACTTGTAACACTCCTTGAAGCAATGGGCGGCAAGGCGATGGGCATCTCCGGTATGGACGGACGCCTCATCGAAGCAGAGGTCAAGGATGAACGCCTCGGATATGTAGGTGAAATCACAAAGATAAATATTCAGCCTGTTGTAGATCTTCTTGAGAAGAATTACATTCCGGTTATTTCAACTGTCGGTTGCGACAGAGACGGAAATACATACAACATAAACGGGGATACTGCGGCGGCTCACATCGCAGGTGCGCTCGGAGCAGAAAGACTTATAATGATGACGGACATCGCAGGAATCTTAAAGGATAAAGATGATCCGTCAACACTCATCGCGGAGATTTCAATAGACGATGCCTCAAAGCTTTATGATGAGGGAGTTATTTCGGGTGGTATGATCCCGAAGGTTGATTGCTGCATAGAAGCTATTCACGAGGGTGTAAAAAAAGTAATTATAATGGACGGCAGAGTTCCTCACTCAATCCTTATGGAGCTCCTCACAAATGAGGGTGCAGGAACGATGGTAACACGTTAATATGCGACTGTAAAATCACCGGCACAGGTGATTTTATCGCGTTTTATAACAGAAAGATTGGGTGATTTGTATGAGTATTATGGAAACTGATAAGAGCTTTGTTGCAAACACATATAAGCGTTTTCCGATAGAGCTTACGCACGGAAAGGGTGCAGAGGTTTACGACGTAAACGGCAAGCGTTATATCGATATGGGAACGGGAATAGGTGTAACGGCGTTTGGCTTTACAGATGATGAGTGGGCATTTGCGGTTGCGGAGCAGGCGAGAAAGCTTCAGCACACTTCAAACCTTTACTATACAGAGCCGTGCGCACGTCTTGCAAAGCTCCTTTGTGAGAGAACGGGAATGAAGAAGGTTTTCTTCTCAAATTCGGGAGCTGAGGCAAACGAATGTGCGATTAAAGTTGCAAGAAAGTACGCCGCAGAGAAGAAAGGTGAGGATTATTTTACAATCGTAACACTCGAAAACAGCTTCCACGGCAGAACTCTCACAACTCTTGCAGCAACGGGTCAGGAGCATTACCATGAGCTTTTCAAGCCGCTTACTCCGGGCTTTGTTCACACTCCCGCAAATGATTTTGATGCGCTTTCAAGAATTGTTTCGGAGAACAAAGTTGCGGCAATAATGATGGAGTGTGTTCAGGGTGAGGGCGGAGTTATCGCTCTTGATGAAGACTTTGTAAAGAAAACTGCGGCTCTCGCGAAAGAGAAGGACATAATTCTCATAATCGACGAAGTCCAGACAGGTAACGGCCGTTCGGGTAAGCTTTATTCATATATGAATTTCGGAATCGAGCCAGACGTGGTTTCGACTGCAAAAGGACTCGGCGGCGGACTTCCGATCGGTGCGGCACTTCTCTCTGAAAAGGTAGAGTGCGTTCTCGGATTTGGCGATCACGGTTCAACCTTCGGCGGAAACCCGGTATGTGCCGCAGGTGCACTCTCGATTCTTTCAAGAATTGACGATAAGCTTCTTGCCGAAGTAAAAGAAAAAAGTGATTACATCTTCAAAACTCTTTCTGCATCAAGCGGTGTGGAAGAAGTAAGCGGTATGGGGCTTATGATAGGAATCAAGACGAAGAAGCCGGCAGGCGATGTCGTTGCTGCCTGCATGGAAAGAGGAGTCCTTTGTCTTACTGCGAAGGATAAAGTCCGTCTTTTGCCGTCTCTCAATATTGATTTTGAAATCTTGCGCGAAGCGATAGAAATCATCGTTTCAGAATGTGAAAGGTAAGTGAATGATATGAATTTAAAAGGAAAAAGCTTTTTAAAGCTGCTCGACTTTACACCGGCAGAAATCAACTATCTCATCGATCTTGCGGATTTGCTCAAAAAGAAGAAAAAAGCAGGTATTGCGCACCGTATGTGCGAGGGTAAGAACATAGCTCTCGTCTTTGAAAAGACAAGCACACGCACTCGCTGTGCATTTGAGGTTGCGGCATCAGACCTCGGAATGCATCCGGTCTATCTTGATCCGCAGGGTTCACAGATCGGCAAAAAAGAAAGCATTGCAGATACTGCACGCGTTCTCGGAAGAATGTTTGACGGTATCGAATACCGCGGCTTTGGTCAGGAAATAGTAGAGGAGCTTGCAGAATATGCGGGAGTTCCCGTATGGAACGGGCTCACAAACGAATTCCACCCGACACAGATTCTTGCCGATTTTATGACAATCCGCGAAAAGTTCGGAACACTTGTTGGCAAAAAGCTCGTATATATGGGCGACGCAAGATATAATATGGGGAATTCTCTTATGGTTGGTTGTGCAAAGATGGGTATGCACTTTGTAGCATGCGCACCGAAGAAATACTTCCCGTCAAGTGAGCTTGTTTCCGAGTGTATGGAAATAGCGAAGGAAACGGGCGCGGTCATCGAATTTGTCGAAGATCCGATGGAGGCAACAAAGAACGCAAACGTTATCTACACAGATGTTTGGGTATCAATGGGCGAGCCGGAGAGCGTCTGGAAGGAGAGAATAGACGATCTTCTTCCGTATCAGGTAAATATGAAGCTTCTTGATAATGCGGGTGACGGCTGCATCTTCATGCATTGCTTGCCGGCATTCCACGATTTAAAGACAACGATAGGACGCGATATTTACGAAAAGTTCGGAATTGATGCGATGGAAGTTACCGACGAGGTAATTGAAAGTGAAAGATCGGTTGTTTTTGACGAAGCAGAAAACCGTATGCACACAATTAAAGCAGTTATGGCTGCCACACTTTAATTGAAAACAAATAAAACAAAAAAGAGATGCGAAAGATTCGCATCTCTTTTTATTATTAAAAACTCATGATTACGAAGCCGGAAGCAGGGATTGTAGCTTCAAAAGTTGTGTCGTTGATTCTCTCAAGTGAGCAAGAACCGAGAGCTTCTTTCAGAATATGAGGTGTTGTGCTTTCTTTAAAGGTGATAGTAACTCGCCTGTCAGCCTCATGGAGAAGAGTGTTTCCTTTTTTGAGGCTTCTCTCGTTTCCTTCGTTGTTGAAAATTGAGAGATAACGTCGGTTGTTTTCATCAGTAGAAACGAGCCAACAGAGATCAGAAACGTATACCGGCATAACATCTTTTGTGAGTTTGTTGATATTAGTTTCGAGCTTTTTAAGATCAGAAGATTTAAGAATCTTGAACTTTTTACCGGATTTTTTTGCAAACTCATCAGTTGGTGTTGCATCAATGAGATATTCGTATTTTGAAAGCGCCTCTTCATTTGTATCGGCATATACGATATCAAAGATATCACCAAATTGCGAGTTTGTGATAGTATGTCCTTCGTTTCCGATAATAGTGCTTCTGTTGTAGATGAGCTTGATAACATCTTCAATATGACCATAGTATTTCTTTTCGGCATCGGAGAGCAGACATTCCATGTATGTGTTGCGATGAACACCGATTTTGCAATCTTCCTCCACATTGAAAATTTCAAAACAAGCAAAATCTGTCGGGAGAACGATTGCGAATGGGATTTTTGAACGTATACCGCGGAAGTCGAGAGCGGTATTTATAAAGTCTTTTTTTACCCTGCCATAATCAGAGAGAGTAAAGTCGTTCATATCCATGTAAGAGCAGTTGAGTCCCCATTCCTCAGAGAGATAATCGGCACCTGCCATGAGAGAATAATAGTAGATTCTGTTCTGGAGATATCTGGAACTTCCGCCATTTTCACCGTGTGAGGAGAAATCGTCTGGATGATCTTCCTGGTTAAGATACCATTCATTAGAAGAATCTGTATTGAAGCAGGGCATTGAATAAACAAAGTTTTCGTCTTCCTGGACGGCTCTCCAACACTCGTAGTACGTACCCCACGTTTTGCCTTTTGCTTTTGCCATACCGCGTGCAAGTGCAACTTGCGGTCGCATGAGCGGAATCTGGCAGCCAACCTCGGGCATAAAGGAGCGCATACCAAGATCGTCATGTATTTTTGTTGCCATATAGTAGCTGTCGCACGGGAGAACAAGTCCATCTACTTTATCCATCTTACGAGTGTAGAATTCTCTGAGTTCTTTGATGAACTCAGCGGGAGTTTCTGCATAGCGTTTTTGTGCATAAACTTCGGGGAGATCCTGGAATAATGAGGGGAGAAGCTCTCCGTCTTCGCCTCTTTCATAAGTGGTTGAAATGCGCTTGCAAAGCTCATCTGCATTATACGGACCTTTTTCACCATTCATAACATCAAGGACAGCTTTCCAGTCGCAGCATCTGAGATTTGAACCACTTTCGTGAAGCTGAAAACCAAGAAACCAATCGCCGAGGATATTTTGGTATTCACGGATGAGTTCTTTATCAAAATTGTATTCATGATATGAACAACCGCCTGCAATTCTGTCAACATAAAAAGGAATTTTTCCTTCTTTTATAATAGAGTGAATTTGTGAGCCTTTTGCGGCATATTTATTGAATTTAAGTTCATCAGGCATTGAGAAAACATGCTGAATTTTAAAACCTGTATCTTTGTTTATAAAACCATTCTTCTCAAGTGCCTTTATGTGCCAGTCGTTATAAACGTGAAAGAATTTCATTGTGAAGCGCCCTTTCGTTACTAAAATGTTTTATATAGATTATACTATAGAATATTTCTGCTTTCAACTACAAATTTGGATAAAAAGTATGTAATTTCAGACATAAAAAAGGAACCCAAAACCATTGAGGTTTTGAGTTCCTTTGAAGTTACTTTTTGAGTTTGTCAACCATATCAAGTCTTTCCCACGGGAGATCAAGATCAGCTCTGCCGAAGTGTCCGTATGCGGCAGTCTGTCGATAAATAGGACGGCGGAGGTCAAACTGCTCAATAATCTTGACCGGACGCATATCAAACGTATCACAGATAAGCGCTGAAATCTTGTCGTCTGAAAGAACGCCGGTACCGAATGTGTCAACAAAAACAGAAACGGGGTGTGCAACACCGATAGCATATGCAAGCTCAATTTCGCAGCGGCTTGCAAGACCTGCCGCAACAACGTTCTTTGCAATGTAGCGAGCCATATAAGCCGCACTTCTGTCAACCTTTGTCGGATCTTTTCCGGAGAAAGCACCGCCGCCGTGACGTGCGAAGCCGCCGTAAGTATCAACAATAATTTTTCTGCCCGTGAGACCGGAGTCGCCCTGCGGACCGCCGATAACGAAACGACCTGTCGGGTTTATGAAAATCTTTGTGTCTTTGTCGATATATTCTTCCGGCATAACGGGGAGGATAATATGTTTTTTAACAGCATCGCGAAGAGCGTCAAGCGAAATTGTGTCGAGGTGCTGAGTTGAAACAACGATGGTGTCGCAACGCTTTATTTTATCGCCGTCGTATTCGAATGTCACCTGAGATTTGCCGTCCGGGCAGAGAAAATCAAGCTCGCCCGATTTTCTGACGTCGGCAAGACGCTTTGAGAGCTTGTGTGCAAATGTGATGGGGGCCGGCATAAGCTCTGCGGTTTCGTTGCAAGCATAACCAAACATCATACCCTGGTCACCTGCACCGATTTTGTTTGCATAGTCGTCCGATGAACCCTTGAACTCAAAAGAGTTGTCAACACCGAGCGCAATATCGGGAGACTGCTCATCGATAGAAGAGAGAACAGCGCAAGTCTTTGAGTCAAATCCCATAAGAGGATTGTTATATCCGATTTCATCGATAGTTTTTCTTACGGTTGCCGGAATATCAACGTAGCATTCCGTTGATATTTCACCCATTACGAGTGCCATACCTGTAGTAACGATAGTTTCACAGGCAACGCGGGCGTTCTTGTCCTGTGCGAGAATAGAGTCAAGAATTGCATCCGAAATCTGGTCGCAGACTTTGTCAGGATGTCCTTCTGTAACTGATTCTGATGTAAATTTGTAAAGTGCCATAGCATAAATCTCCAAACTAAAAAATGTTCTGACAATATAATATCAAATAATATGTAAAAAATCAATGTTTTTTATAAAAGAGAACGATTATTGAAAAAAATAAGAAAGTGCGCTATAATGAGCGTGTAAAGACTTAATATAACACACGTTTGAGTTACCACTTTTTGGATGATGTATATTTAAATGCGTTGTCAATCATTCTGACGGCTTCTTCAACGGTATATTCGATAAGTTTTTCTCCCTTTTCCTTTGAAGAATATGAGGGGAGCCCCCAGACTCCTGTCGGAGAGAGGTTCGGAAGAGGTTCGGAAGAGGTGCATAGTTCAGATAATCTCTCGGACAATCGGGAATGAAGTCGTTTTTCATCATCTCATCTTTGTTTACAAGAGATTCATCAATTGCAAGCATCATAGATGTTTCGGATTCGCCTGCGTGTATCTCATCCATTGGGGAATGCAAGAGGGAAAGAATTTTTTCATTCACGATATTTTCAATCTTAATGACTTCAAGGTCGTCATAGAGTGCATTGAGCTCACGTATAATCGGTCCGGCTGCAAAAACACCTCCGTGACCGAGTATGACAATCACTTTTCGAAAACCTTGATCGCGTAAATCAAGAATTATATCCGTAAGCATAAGTGAAAATGTTGAAGGGCGCATTCTTGCACAGCCTTTTGTTCCTTTGTGTTCATAGCATGTGCTTATTGGAAGCGGCGGTAGAAGGTATGCGTTTATTTTTTCGGCAACTCGCTCAGACCACTCTTTTATGACGAAATAGTCAGTGCCGGTAGGGAGATGGGTGCCGTGTTGCTCAATACTTCCGATAGGAATAATAACGGTATCTGTGTCAATTTCATTTATTGAATTGCGATAACTTATCATAAAAAACACCTCGCTTGTTTTCTTTGAATTTATTATATAATGTTTATTTTTGTTATTCAAGTTTTTTTGTATCAGGGGGATGACATAATGAATAAAAGAATACTTTTAAGACTGATAAGCCTTTTTATGTTTATTGTTGCGGCTGTGTTTGTGTTTATCGCAGTTTCAGTTCCTACGCTCGGTAAAACAATTTACATAGGTGATTTTGCATTTGATGCACATTGCTGGAGAATCTGCTATGGTATATATGCCGCGGTGATGGTGATAATATTTATTGCATCATTTTTTGTAAAAGGGGTTAAAAAATGAAAAAGTTAATTTTGCTTCTGTTATCCGTGTTTCTTCTTGCAGGCTGCGGTGCGCGTGAGAAGACGCTTTATCTGCCCGAGGTGCAGAACGATAAGACGTTTGCAACGGTCGGTGGAGAAAAGACGAAAGATAATGTTTATCAGGGTGAGGGGTATACTATCTCAATCCCGGACGGATATCGGTATGAGCGCGACCTTGATGACGGAAACCTCGAAGAGACGTGGAACAGCAAAAAGTACGATGACGTCGAAATTTCGGTAACAACTTATAAAAATACTGACGAAATAGTTGCAAGAGGTATCTTTCTCCGCGAAAATGATGATTATATCATAGAAGACTTGACGGGAAACCGGATTCTCGGAATTGAGCCTGACGGTGATTCGCTTTGGTTTTCGGTGTATGAAAAAGACGGAAACACCTATATCGTTTCTTGGGAGTATCCGAAAAATACAAATGAAGCGATAAGAAAAGAACTCGCAGAAATTGCGGCAACATTCAGATTTTCATAAAGAATAATAACAAAAGACGGCATACCGCAAATATCTGTTGCGGTATGCCGTTTGTTTGTGGTATAATCATACAAGGTGATTTTGATGGCAAATTTTAAAACAAATGTTATGAGAGTTTTGGAAACAAATAAGATAGAATATAACTTATATACATATGAAAGTGATGGGGATTTCGATGGCACATCAGTTGCGCGGAAGATAGGAAAGGTACCCGAATGTGTTTTTAAAACGTTGGTTACACAAGCTCCATCGAAGAAGTATTATGTTTTTGTTGTTCCTGTTTTAAATGAGCTTGATTTAAAGGCTTGTGCTGCGGCGGTAGGCGAAAAATCGGTGGAAATGATTCCTGTTAAGGATATAAACAAGGTAACGGGATATATCCGTGGCGGTTGCTCTCCCATAGGAATGAAAAAACAGTATGTTACGGTTGTTGATGCCTCGTGTATGAAGTTTGAAAAAATTGTATTCAGCGCAGGTAAGATAGGCTATCAGGTTGAAATCTCACCGACGGAGCTGATTGACCTCGTTTCAGCGAAGATGGGATCTATTGTTCGATGAGCAGTTAAACGGAAGTGGAAGTTTAAAAGGAATGAAAATATGAAGAAAAAAGATTTTTCAGACGGGCTCTGCGACGGACTTCCGATATGCCTTGGTTACTTTTCGGTCTCCATGGCTTTCGGAATAACGGCTTCAAAGAGTGGTCTTCCTGTCTGGGCAGCGATTCTGACGTCGCTTACAAATGTTACGAGTGCAGGACAGTTTGCGGGTATAAACATTATGTTCGAACTCGGAAGACTTCTTGAAATTGCAATAACAACGCTCATTATAAATATGCGCTATTTTCTTATGTCGTTGTCTGTTTCGCAGAAGGTTTCAGCATCGATGACACTCCGACAGAGATTTCTCGTGTCGTTTGGTATAACGGACGAGGTTTTTGCGGTAAGTATGCGACGGTCTGAACCGCTTTCGGCGGTATATATGGCGGGACTTATAATATCACCGGTGCTTGGGTGGACGATGGGAACGGCTGTCGGTGCGATTGCAACCTCCGTTATGCCGCAGTCACTTGCCTCTGCTATGGGAATCGCACTTTACGGTATGTTTATTGCTATCGTGATTCCGCCATCGCGTGAGAACAAAAACGTTCTCATAGCGGTAATTCTTGCTATTGCTGCAAGCTTTGCGTTCTACTATGCACCCGTTTTGAAAACGCTCTCAAGCGGATGGACGATAATTATAATTACGGTTTTCATCAGCGCATTTTGTGCAACATTTTTCCCGATTAAAATAGAAGAGAGGAGAGATGAGATATGACAACGGTATACATTCTCTCTTCGATTGCTGTGATGGCACTTGTTACATACCTTATCCGCGCGGTGCCTATGATACTTTTCCGCAGAAGGATAAAAAGCGTATGGATACAGTCGTTTCTGTATTATGTGCCGTATGTAGTTTTGTCGGCGATGACGTTTCCTGCGGTGTTTTACAGTACGGGAAGTTTTATGTCGGCATTTGCAGGATGTGCAGTTGCACTCGTTTTGGCATACTTTAAAAAAAGTCTTCTTGTAGTTGCGGTATTCGCGGCATTGGCTGCATATGTTGTTCAGATAATAGGATTTTAGTTTGATGTGGAGGATAAAGAAATGATCTCAAATGATGTTTTTGAAAAAATCGGGATATCGCAGGAGGATAGAGAATATATCCTTGAAATGGATAAGGTTTATGGCTGTAAAGCGAAAGAACTTGCCGAGAGATATAATGCAGAAATGCCCATAAAACCCTTTGAGCCGTATAGGGGAGAAGAGCGCGGAGATGCATCGATTCGTGCAAGGAAATATGCAGACCTTGCAATTGAAATTGATCCGGAAAAGCAGTATATAACGCAGCTTCTTCTCTGGCTTTATATGTTTTCGCATATGGAAGAGAACTATAAAAAATACAATATTCCCGAAAGTGTGCTTCTTGATACTGCTGCAAACATCCGCTATAAAATGGACGAGTGTATGAGTGTCTACGGTGAGGTCGGAGTTTTTGTAGAATATTTCTTCCTTGAAGACGAGCTTAAATTGTTTGCTCTCGGCAGACTTCAGTTCGAGTATCATACATTCTACTATCAATCAGATTACAAATGCGGAGATTTCGTGCTCGACGAAGGAGATGTGGTTCTTGCGTGCCACATCCCGACGGACGGAAGACCACTCAGCAAAGAGCTTTGTATGGAATCTTTCAAAATGGCATATGATTTCTTTAAGAAGGATTTAAAAGACGGAATCCTGCCGCTTATCTGCACGTCGTGGATGATGTATCCGCCGTATGTCGAAAAAGTTTTACCTGAAAAGTCAAACATCAAAAAGTTTGTCGATATGTTTGATGTGATAAAGGTCTTTGAAAGCCCTGACAGATTCGGAGATTCTTGGAGAATCTTCGGCGGAAAAAAGTATGAGGGAACAACAGAAGGTTTACCTTCAAACAACACACTTCAGCGCAATATGATTAATTACATAAATGAAGGCGGAAAGTTTGGTTATGGCGGCGGAGTGCTCCTTTTTGACGGAGAGAAGATAATCAACAGATAAGGGTGAGTCTATGGATATAAAGACAGGCGACACCGTAAAAACAAAAAAGCATCATCCGTGCGGAAGTGATTTGTGGGAGATAACCCGTGTCGGCATGGATGTGAAGCTTCTTTGCAAGGGGTGCGGACACGAAATAGAGCTTCCGCGCAAAAAGGCAGAGAAGATGATATCGAAGATTATAAAAGAATAACGGTTGTCTGCCCGGAAGAGATAAGAATTCCGGGCAGGCTATATGAAAGAGTAAATGAAAAAATATGACGCTCTCTTTGGTTTTGAGGAGGACAGATGAGAAGATCATGCTTCATTTACTCTGATCAATAGCATTTTATGCCGTGCGATTTGAAATTGTTCATTGACCTTTTTGGTTGTAGTGGTATAATGGTATAGTATTTAATTTGGAGGTAAAAATTATGGCTATAGTATCACCGTCGATTTTGTCGGCAGATTTCGCGAATCTGGAAAGAGATATGAAGCGTCTCAAGGATGCAGGTGCAGATTGGGCTCACGTTGATGTTATGGACGGACACTTTGTTCCGAATATTTCAATCGGCGCACCGGTTGTAAAAGCGCTTTCAAAAGTTTCAGACCTTCCGCTTGATGTTCACCTTATGATTTCAGACCCTGCATTCTATCTTGATGATTTTATCAAGGCGGGGGCATATCTCATCACAATCCACGAAGAGTGCGATTCGGATGTTCTGGAAACATTGAAGAGAATCCGTGCGGCAGGCGTAAAGGCGGCACTTTCAATCAAACCAAACACTCCGGTTTCAGCTCTTGAAAAATACATAGATCTTCTTGATATGGTGCTTATAATGACTGTTGAGCCCGGCTTTGGCGGACAGAAGTTTATAGATAAGTGTCTTCCGAAGATTTCAGAGGCAAGAGCGCTTATAGATGCCAAAAATCCGAAGTGTCTTCTTCAGATTGATGGCGGCGTTACATGCGAAAATGTTCTTGTTGCAAAAGAAGCGGGAGCAGATGTAATAGTAGCAGGTTCATCTGTCTTTGGTGCGGATGATATGAAGAGTGCCATTGAAATTTTAGGAAGATAAATTAAAGGAGCTTTTAAAATGCAGCGAAAAAAGCAGAGCTTTTTTAAGGGCGCACTGATTCTTTCTGTTGCGGCTCTGATAGTAAAGCTTTTGGGGGCAGTTTTTAAAATTCCGCTTGCCAACATTCTTGGCGGAGACGGAATGGGATACTTCTCAACGGCATATGACTTGTATATGCCTGTGTATGTTATTTCAAACGCAGGTCTTCCGGTGGCGATAGCGAGAATTGTGGCGGAAAGCGTTTCTGAAAATCGTTTCCGTGATGTGCGCCGCACTTTAAAGATTGCAAATACGGTGTTTTTAATAACGGGAACCATTGGCTTCTGCATCCTTTTCTTCGGCGCGGGATTTTTCGTAAACACCATAAAAAATCCGGGTGCATATCTTGCCGTTATGGCAATGGCACCGACTGTGTTTTTTGTGTGTCTCACTTCGGCATATAAGGGATATTACGAAGGCCTTTCGAATATGTATCCCACCGCGCTTTCGCAGGTCATTGAGGTCATCTTAAAGCTTATTTTCGGTCTCGGCCTTTCGATGGTTGCCTACAAGGTGGGAATAAGCGAATTTGAAACATCGGGAACGGTTTTCGGAACGGCTTATGCAAGCTTTGAGGATGCAAAACTCCGCGTTCTGCAGATAGCCGCCGCAGGTGCAATACTTGGTGTCGCTCTCGGTGCATGCGGAAGTTTTCTCTCTGTATATATCCGTCACAAAAAAAGCGGAGATAAGATAACGGAAGAAGAACTTTCGGCGAAACAGGAAGTAACACCGACAAAAACAATCTTAAAGCGCATAGTAAAAATCGCAGTGCCGATAGCGCTCGGCTCTTGCGTTGGGCAGATTACGGGCATAATCGACCTGTGGTCAGTTCTTGACAGGCTCGGACATGCTGTTTCTCTTGACTTTTCGACAATTCAGCGAATTTACGGTTCGGCAATTCCTGCAGGCAAGGCGCTCGACAGCATACCGAATTACTTAAACGGTTGCTACAAGGGTATGGCTGTAAATCTCTATAACCTCATACCGACATTCACGGTTGCATTCGGAGTCAGCGCGCTTCCGGCAATAACAACCGCCTGGACAGAGAAGAATATGGCTTCGCTCAAGGAGAATGTAGAAGCGGTCTTGCGCGTAACGATGCTTCTTGTTCTTCCTGCGGGAATAGGAATGAGTTTTCTTTCTCACGGAATTTTAAATCTTCTCTACGGTGCGCGACCTGAAGAAGTAGAAATAGCGGCGCCGCTTCTTGCAATTTTGGGAATAGCAGTTATTTTCTCATCAACCTGTTCTCCGATAAACAGTATGCTGCAGGCGGCAGGCAGGGCAGACCTTCCGGTTAAAATTATGGTAGGTTGTGCGGCGTTCAAGCTTGTGTTCAACTATTTAACTGTTGGTGTTCCGGAGATCAACATAAAGGGTGCGGCTGTAGGAACTCTTCTTTGTTATGTTCTCATAATGACGATAAGTCTCTATTTCCTTGTGAAAAACACAAAAGTAAAGCTTGATTATAAAATGGTCTTTATAAAACCGCTCATAGCCGCGCTTTCGTGCGGAATAAGCGCAAGGCTTGTTTATCAGCTTCTTATGGGTGCACTTCCGGAAAAGCTTTGCACGGTTTTCGGAATTGTCGTTGGAGGCGTTGTTTATATAGTTGTGCTTGTTCTTCTCCGTGCGATAAACGAAGATGATATCCGTAAGATGCCGAAAGGCGAAAAACTCGCAGCGATTTATAAAAGACTACCCGGAATAAAGAATTAAAAGATGTGGAAAATCCACATCTTTTTCTTTTGAAATCGCAAATAATTCACTTGAATTGGTTGATATTTCTTTTGTGATATGGTAAAATATATGCAGTATATTTAAATGTTGGGGGCAAGTTTTACCATGGAATTTTCAAGCAGAATATCAACACTTAAACCTTCCGCAATCCGTGAGATTTTAAAGACACCAAATATTCCGGATCTTGTATCTTTTGCAGCAGGAAACCCTGCGCCCGAAAGTTTTCCGGTTGAAGCTATGAGCAGAATTGCGGCGACTATTTTTGAGTCGCGCGCGGCACAGGCTTTGCAGTATGGCGTAAGTGAGGGATATACTCCGCTCCGTGATATCACAAAGAATCGTCTTTCTGAGAAGTACGGTATTGGTACGGAAAATGATGACCTTATCATTACAAGCGGCGGTCAGCAGTCTATCGAAATGGCTGCGAAGATTTTCCTCAATGAGGGAGATGTTGTTATCTGTGAAGATCCGAGCTTTGTCGGTGCGCTCAATGCATTCCGTTCATATGGCGTGCGCCTTGTTGGTGTATCTGTCGATGAAGACGGTATGAATATCGACGAACTTGAAGACAAACTCAAGACTGAGAAGAATGTAAAAATTATATACACAATTCCGACGTTCCAGAATCCGACGGGAAACACAATGAGCCTTGAACGCCGCAAAAAGCTTCTTGCTCTTGCAGAGGAGTATGACCTTATAATCATTGAAGACAGCCCGTATTTTGAGCTTCGCTTCCGTGGTGAACACATCCCGACTATCAAGAGTATGGACACAAATGGCAGAGTAATTTTCTCCGGCTCATATTCAAAGATTCTTGCACCGGGCATCCGAATCGGTTTTGCTTGTGCAGATAAGAACATAATCAATAAAATGACTGTTGCAAAGCAGGTTTCTGACGTACATACAAATCTTTTCTTCCAGATGCTTACAGCTGAGTATCTCACTCGTTTCAATGTTGATGAGCATATCAAAAAGATTTGTGACATGTATCGCGTCAAGGAAGAGAAGATGCTTGAATGCATAGATGCAAAATTCACTAAAAAGGTTTCAGTCAGTCGTCCTGACGGTGGTCTCTTTATCTCGTGCACAATGCCTGATGGCTTTGACGGTGCAGAGCTTACGCGTCGGGCAAAAGAGGCAAAGGTTATGATCGTTCCGGGTTCTGCTTTCTCGGTAGACGAATCAAAAGTCTGCCCGACGTTCCGCCTCAACTTCTCACTTCCGACGCCTTCTGAAATCGAGAAGGGAATCGACAGACTTGCAACGGTTCTTAACGACTATGTAGGTTAATTCCGAATTGAAGGGGTATTAAATATGGAATCAATTGAAAAAAGACAGCGTGTATTCTCCGGAATTCAGCCTTCCGGCAATATTACATTGGGAAACTATATGGGAGCGGTTACAAACTGGGTTGCAATGCAGGATTTGTATGACTGTCTCTTCTGTGTGGTTGATATGCACGCGATAACTGTCCGCCAGGATCCGGCAAAGCTTCGTGAGCAGACGCTTTCTCTTCTTGCGCTCCTCATCGGATGCGGACTTGATCCGGAGCAGAATATTATGTATATCCAGAGCCACGTTGCGCAGCACGCTGAACTCTCGTGGATCTTAAATTGCTACACTATGTATGGTGAGCTTTCTCGTATGACACAGTTTAAAGATAAATCACAGAAGCATGCAGATAACATCAATGCAGGTCTTTTTGATTATCCTGTTCTTATGGCGGCGGACATCCTTCTTTACAATGCGGACTATGTTCCGATAGGAGAAGATCAGAAACAGCATCTCGAGCTTGCAAGAAACATAGCAGGCAGATTCAACAGTCACCACGGCGACGTATTTAAAATTCCGGAGCCGTATATTCCGAAGGTTGGCGGACGAATTATGAGCCTTGCAGAGCCGGATAAGAAGATGTCAAAGTCTGACACAAATGCAAATGCATATATCCTTCTTCTTGATAAGCCTGAAGATATAATGCGCAAGTTCAAGCGCGCTGTTACAGACAGCGAGGCAAAGGTGGAGTTTAAGGAAGGCAAGGCAGGTGTCAATAACCTTATGACGATCTACTCTATTGCCTCAGGTAAAACAATTCCTGAAATTGAAAAAGAATTTGAAGGTCGCGGTTACGGTGATTTCAAGCTAGCTGTAGGTGAAGCTGTTGTTGAAATGCTTCGCCCGATCCGTGAGAAAACAGAGGATCTTCTCAAAAATAAAGATTATCTTGAGAAGGTTTATTCTGAAAATGCAATGCGTGCAGCGGCTCTTGCAGAGAGAAATCTCGTGAAAATCAGAAAAAAGGTAGGATTTATTCCGAAGCCTCGTGTATAATTTAAAGAAATTCAGAGGATAGAATTATGGATAAAATCACGCTTTTGAAAACTGTTGCCGCATTTGTGATGGCGGGAATTCTGTCGTTTGTGCTCTCACCGGCAGCAAAACGAATAGCATATAAAATAGGAGCGATAGACATTCCGAAGGATGAACGACGTATGCACAAAAAGCCGATACCGAGGCTTGGCGGTCTTGCGGTGTTTTTTGCTTTCCTTGTAACGGTTGTTTTTATTGTTCCTGTTGATCGCGAAATGCAGGGAATTCTTATCGGTGCGCTTATCGTTGTTCTTCTTGGCGTTGTTGATGACAGTATTGAGCTTCCGGCAAAATTCAAATTTCTTGTGCAGCTTATTGCCGCAACAGTTGTTGTTCTTCACGGAACGAGAATTGATGTCATTTCAAATTTGAATCTCTTTAGTGATGCGCCGTATCTCAATCTCGGTTTATGGGGGATTCCCGTAACGGTTATCTGGATTGTTGCTATCACAAATGCCGTAAACCTGATAGATGGGCTTGACGGGCTCTCGGTCGGAGTGTGCACTATAGCGTCAATTTCTCTTTTGATCATCGCGGCAATAGTTTCTGAATTTAATGTTATGGTAATTACGGCGGCCGTTGCAGGTGCCTGCATAGGCTTTTTGCCGTACAACATAAATCCGGCAAAGATGTTTGTCGGTGATACGGGTGCGACATTCCTTGGATTTATTCTTGCAACGCTTTCTATTCAGGGAATGTTCAAGACATATGCGATTCTGTCGTTTGCAGTTCCGTTTTTGATTCTTGGTCTTCCGATTTTTGATACGCTTTTCGCAATTTTGCGACGCGTTTTAAATGGTCAGAGTCCGATGCATGCAGATCGTGGACATGTTCACCACAGATTGATAGACCTCGGCTTCTCGCAGAAGCAGACCGTACTTATTCTATATTCTGTAAGCGGTATACTCGGAATTTCTGCAGTGCTTCTTGCATCAAGCAGTGCACAGCGGGCGTTGTTCTTTGTTATAATCGTGATTGCACTCGCACTTATCGGAATAAATATGTATCGAATAATTAAAAAGAATAAGAAAAAATGATTATAGCAAAATAAGAAAAATATGTAAAAATAAAGAAGAAAAAGGCAAAGATAAAAAAATCTTTGCTTTTTTTGTATACTTGTTATATAATATTTAAGTATCCAGAAATTTCGATAGTTAAATATATGGTGATTTTGGGGTGTGCTTGATGAATGTAAAAAACAACGGAATATTTCTTCGGGTTTTAAGTCTCTTTCTTGCGGTAATTATTTCTGTTTCAATAGCGTTTATTGCCATTGTTGCTGAAGACAAAACAGACGCTCAAGAAGCTGTTCTCGATAAAATCAGAATCGGCTTTGAGCATAATTCAAGTGAAGCGATAAGGATGATTTCGCATATCAGATATTCGATGGAAGAGTTGTCTGTTAAATTTGCTGCTGATAAGGATTTTGAAAATGGATCATACATAGAAAAGAACAATCTTCGTGCCGATATGCGCGCTGTTCTGATTGATAACCCTCAAAATGAGTTTTCAAAGTACATTGCAACAGCTTTTTTGGTTGATGCGCGCAAGGAAGGGTACATATACGAGCTGACCGGAACACATACTTCAAGTGTGTTTTATGAAAGGTTCTTTAAAAACGAGCAATATGATGATGCTTTCTGGCTCTCGAGAACAGGTGGCGGAAGCTTGTTTGAGCTACTTCCTGCAGAAACATATTCTGTATTGTTTGGTTCATTGAAAGAAGAGATGCAGATTCTTCCTGTTTGCTACAAACCAAAACAGGAAAGCGGATATGTTATAGTTGTGCTTCTTGATATTGGCGCATTTGCTAGGGATTTTGATATTTCTGCTTTGAGAGTGGAGAGTACTGTTCTTTTTGCGAGTGAAAAAGCGTTAAAAATTGATGAACTGTCACAAGTTCTTGATACTATGAAGGTGCGAAACGGAACGGTTATCTGTTGTTCTGATAAGAACAACGGCAAAATTGAGTTGTTTAAGATAGTACCTGATGCAGATGTTGTGAATGAAACGGACAAAATGGGTGTGTGGACTCTTTTGTTTGCGCTTTTGTTCTTTGTGTTTGCGATAATTCTTTCGCTTCTGTTTGCTTTTAGATATTCACGTTTTGTAAAAGATGTCTCGGATGAGCTTTTGAAGAATTCAGAGGTGAAAAAAGCATACGACAAGGAAACTTTGTCTATCAGAGAGATGGCAAGTGCTGTAAAGTTAACCGCTTCACATGTAGGAAAGACGGATGATGTACAGCACCATGGCGAGTCGATCCTCGATGCGATGCTTTTGCAGGCTCATATGAGAGATGTATATGTCGGTGTTGAGGATATTGAATCAAAAATCAACTATTCAGAGACATCGTTTATGGCGTATTTCAAAGTCAGCTACAGAAAAGAGTTTCTTGAATTTATGAGCGAGGATACGGGGAAGGCAACATTCCTCTTGAAACAACTCATAGAAGGTCATCTTGAAAAGTTGGGTGTTTCGGCAATCGCCTTCCAGATTGAGAGAAACGGTATTGCGGTTGTATTTTCTTCATATGAAAAATACGATGACATAAAGAAAGTTATAGATGATGTTTTGTTAAGACTTGAAAATGAATCGGAATATGCATATTTTACAATATCGGTATCGAGGAAGTACGATGAATCCCTGAAGATTAAAGAAGTTTATGAAACGCTTTCTGACCTCTCAAAATATGGCAAACTCACAGATGAAACCCAGGTTCTTTTTGAAGAAGATATGGAAAGGGAGGCAAGCCGGTTTTATTTTTCGGTTGAAGATATGGGCAAACTCTCTGCGGTATTGCAGAACGGAACCGAGGATGAAGTGCTTCGCAAGGTTGATGAAATTATTGAGTATAACGTCCGCAAGAATATAAATCGATTTGAAATGTATCTGCTTTGCACCGAAATTATAAATTGTGCAGTAAAGCTTGTTAACAGAGTATTTTACACTTTGCCTAAAAATATCGATATCGCTGCAGTATACAGAAGTCTTGAAAGTGCAGATGCGTCGTATGAATACAGAAGTGTATGTGCGGATTTCCTTCATGAAATGATAGAGTACATAAAAGAAAATAAGAGGGAAGATGATTATATCATCAGTTATATTCTTGATTATGTTGAAAATCATTATGCAGAGGATATTTATTTGAATCTCTTTGCTGAAAAATTAAAGCTTACCGGTGCGTATATTTCTTCTTATTTTAAGGAGAAGATGAACGTAAATCTTACCGATTATATCAATAACTACAGAATCAAAAAGGCTGTAATCTTAAGTGAAAATCCACAGAACAAAAACAAAGATATTGCTGAAATGGTAGGGCTTCCGAATATCAACACATTTATAAGGCTTTTTAAAAAGTATACCGGTTACACTCCCGGTGAGTACCGTAAAAAGCATTTTGGTGAAGATGTGAAGGAATGAAATTAAGCTATGTATAAATTTGGATGTAAAAATATGTCGTTTTTGACAAGTTATTAACGAGATATTAACGGCGTCTGCGAATGGATTTGTTCTTTGAAATGGTTTATTTTTTGAAATTAACTGATGTTTGAGTTTGGAAAGTTCAAAAGTGTGTTTTTGAATTGTTATTTATATTTTTTTTAATTATTTTTACTGAAATCAATAATTTTAGTGATAAGTGAAAAAAGTGACAGTTCATATTTTGTAGTATATTGTTGTATAATAAGAATGCGGATTTTGTGACATTCTCGCATTGGGTGTCTTTAGGTCCGCCTGAATGTTGGTTATATAGTTTCCGCTGTTCGCGGTTACATATAATATAAGCACGGTTCCCGTGTAGGGATGTGTGAAAGAAAAAATCAAGGAGTTGAAAACTTTGAAGGCGACAAAAAACGTTTCGGCAGAAGTTCTGCCAAGTTCACCTGCAAGTGCAAAACCCGAGTGGCTCAAGAAGCTTTCTGACGGAAAGTATCTTATGATTCTTGTATTGCCGTCGGTTCTCTGTCTTGCGTTGTTCTACTATTTCCCGATGTACGGTATCTTAATTGCGTTTAAGGACTATAAGCCGTTCGTCGGACTTCTCGGAAGTAAGTGGGTCGGTTTTGACCACTTTATCCGATTCTTCAATTATAAATATTGTTGGCGAATGATCAGGAACACATTCTTGCTTTCGTTCTATGATCTTCTTTGGTCATTCCCGATGCCGATTATTCTTGCTCTCATCCTCAATGAGACTCGCAATATGAAGTTCAAGAAAGTTGTTCAGACAGTCAGCTATATGCCTCACTTCCTTTCAACGGTTGTTGTTGTCGGCCTTGTAACAATGCTTCTTTCACCGACAAGCGGTATCGTAACACGTGTTTTGGAAAGCATGGGTATTCAGGCTACAAACATTCTCGCCGACGCAAGATACTTCAGAACAATCTTTATTGCTTCGGGTATCTGGCAGGGAATGGGTTGGGGCGCAATCATTTACCTTGCAGCTCTCACAAACGTTGACCCGCAGCTCTACGAAGCAGCAGTTGTTGACGGTGCAGGAAAGATGCGTTGCCTCTGGAGCATCACTCTTCCGAGTATCGCTCCGACAATCATCACAATGCTTCTTCTCCGTATGGGTAGCCTTCTCAGCGTATCTTTTGAAAAGGTATTGCTTTTGCAGACACCGGCTACATATGAGACATCAGAAGTTATTTCAACCTATGTTTACCAGGCAGGTCTCCAGCAGAACAGCTTCAGCTACGGTACGGCAGTAGGTTTGTTCAATTCAGTTGTCAGCTTGATTCTTGTTATCGCATCTAACTATGTTGCGAAAACAGTCAGCGAAACAAGTCTTTGGTAATAAGGAGGAGAATATAAAATGGTTGAAAAGAAATTTACTATTGGTTGGTTGCTCAGAAATCTCTTCCTTTGGTTTGTATTGCTCGTTGTTCTCTTTCCGTTTATGTATATGATCTCTGTTTCTCTTTCCGGAACATGGGAAGTTATCCAGGGTAACATAAGCATCTTCCCGAGGGTCGACGGACATTTCGGTGCTACACTCGATACATACAGATTTGTTCTTTCAAAGCCGCTTATCTTTACTGCGTATAAGAACACTATTATCTATACAGTAGTCGGTACAATTGTAGCTCTTGTAATTCTTACAACCGGTGCATATGCACTCAGTAAGCCGAACAGACTTCCGGGCGGTAAGTTTATCAACATCCTTGTTATGATTACAATGTTCTTCGGTGGCGGTATGATTCCGACATTCCTTTGTATCAAGTGGCTCGGTCTTATTGATACAATCTGGGCTATCGTTTTGCCGGGTGCATTCGCAGCTTATAACTGTATCATTATGAGAACATTCTTTGCAGGTTTCCCGAAGGAAATCGAAGAGTCAGGTCGCCTTGACGGTCTTAACGACATCGGTATCCTCTGGTACCTCGTTCTCCCGACATCAACAGCGGTTCTCGCAACAATTGGTCTTTTCGTTGCAGTTGGACAGTGGAACGGCTTCTTTGGTCCGCTTATCTACCTCAACGACGAAGCTAAGTATCCGCTTCAGATCATTCTCCGTCAGATCGTTCTTCAGAGCGTTATGGATGAGTTTGAAGGCGCAGCTCGTGATACAACCTTTGCAGAAGACTCTGTTAAGTTTGCAACCATCGTTGTAGCGGTTGCTCCGATTATTGCGGTTTATCCGTTCTTGCAGAAGTACTTTGTTAAGGGTGTTATGATCGGCTCAGTTAAGGGCTAAAATCAGATTACAACTTCCTGGGCGAGTTCGCTCAGGAAGTTTTTTATTGAATAATATATTGCATTAAAGTTGAAAGGATGAAATATATGGAATTTGAAAAGCTCATAGCAGAACGCTATTCCGTAAGAGAGTTTAAAAAAGAAAAGGTTTCTGATTCGCTGATAAATAAAATCTTAAACGCAGGGCATATTGCACCTACCGGCTGCAATTTTCAGCCGCAGAGAATTCTTGTTATAAAGTCTGAAGATGCGCTTTCAAAGCTTAAAAAATGCACAAGATGCCATTTTGATGCACCGCTTGCAATGCTTGTGTGCTACGACGAAAGTGAAGGCTGGTCGCGTCCGTATGACGGTGAAAAGTGCGCGCCCGTCGATGCCGGAATCGTTACTACTCATATGATGCTTGAAGCGCATAATCTCGGGCTCGGAACCTGCTGGGTTATGCACTTTGACCCGAAAGCTATGCGTGAAGAATTCAATATTCCAGGAAACATTATCCCTTATGCGCTTCTTGTTATGGGATATGCTTCGGATGATTCAAAGCCGAGAGATATGCACTTTTATACAAGACCGATAGACGATGTCGTTAAATATGACAGCTTTTAAATAAGGTATTACGCTCCCGAAGTTATGCTTTGGGAGTTTTTTCTTGAAAACACATATTTTTTGTGGTATACTTTAAACATCGCAAAACAAAATTTTTAGGAAAAGGGATG
The DNA here is from genome assembly GCA_045636865.1 of Eubacteriales bacterium. Lineage (GTDB taxonomy): Bacteria > Bacillota > Clostridia > Oscillospirales > JAAYXM01 > SIG480. The sequence continues at coordinate 27,631 of JAZTYJ010000022.1, read as the reverse complement.
AGAAAAATGAATCAGAGAGAAAAGTTTTCATCAAGACTCGGTTTTATTCTTATTTCGGCAGGTTGCGCAATCGGTCTCGGCAACGTTTACCGTTTTCCGATTCTGACAGGGGCATACGGCGGTGCATTGTTTGTTCTTATTTACATCGCATTTTTGCTCCTTATGGGTCTCCCGATTATGACTATGGAGCTTTCCGTAGGTCGCGCAAGCCAGAGAAGCATAGCGTCATCTTTTGATGCGCTTGAAAAGCCGGGGCAGAAGTGGCATTTGGTTAAGTATATAGGCATCGCAGGCAATTATATTCTTATGATGTTCTACACAACAATTTCGGCATGGATGGTTATTTACTTCTTTAAGTATTTAAACGGATCGATTCTTCAGTACTCAACTGCAGAAGAGCTTGGAAACGTCTTTGGCGGCGTTATAACAAATACCCCGATTATGCTCATAACAACGTTTGTTGTTATTCTTCTTGGTTTTGGTGTGTGTTCATTGGGACTTCAGAAGGGTGTAGAAAAAATCACAAAGTATATGATGATTGCGCTCTTTGTCCTTATGATAGGCCTTGCAGTTTATTCCTGTACGCTTTCAAATGCGGCAGAAGGCCTCAAGTTCTATTTGATTCCGAATCTTGAAGGCGTCAAAACTCATGGCGTATGGACAGTTATTTCAGCCGCAATGGGACAGGCTTTCTTCACATTGAGCATAGGTATCGGTTCAATCGCTATTTTCGGAAGCTACATCAGCAAAGAAAGAAGCCTTACCGGCGAAGCTCTTACCATCATGTCGCTTGACACAATGGTTGCACTTATGTCCGGTCTTATTATTTTCCCGGCATGCTTTACATACAACAACGGTGTAACCGCAGACGCTGCAACGGTTGGGGCAGGGTTCCTCTTCACAACACTTTCAAGCATATTCAATGCAATGCCGGGTGGCAGAGTAATCGGAGCACTCTTCTTTGTATTTATGAACTTTGCGGCACTTTCAACGGTTATCGCCGTATTTGAAAACATTATGTCCTTCTGGCTTGAGCTTACGAATATGAGCCGTCGCAAGGTTGCGATAATCAACATCATACTTATGTTTGTTCTTTCGGTTCCGTGTGTCTTAGGCTTTACTGTCTGGTCAGATTTCACAATCGCAGGCAAGGGAATTATGGATCTTGAAGACTTTACGGTTTCAAACGTAATGCTTCCGATTGGCAGCTTGCTCTATGCACTCTTCTGCACATCACGTTACGGTTGGGGCTGGGATAAGTATTTCGGCGAAGTCAACGAAGGAAACGGTCTTAAGCTTGCAAAGTGGTTGAGACCGTACCTTGCATACGTGCTTCCGATTGCTATTCTTGTAGTTCTGATTGTATCTGTATTCTAAATTTCAATAAGATAAAAAGACAATTTCCGTGAGAGGAAGTTGTCTTTTTTATTTTACTGTGGTATAATGCATTTGTTTAACTTTGGGAAATAATGGGCTTAATAAAAACATAACAGAAATTGATGCAGATATGGGAGAGTTTTTATATGCTTTATTTGATTTCGTTTCTTGAAGGAATAATTACATTTATATCTCCGTGTATGCTTCCAATGCTTCCGATTTATGTTTCGTATTTTGCTGCCGGGGCTGAGAATTCTCCGGAGAGAAAGACATTAAAAAACGCATTTGGTTTTGTTCTCGGATTCACGGTTGTTTTTCTGATTCTCGGAGCATTTGCGGGAACTGTCGGCAGTTTTTTGCAGAAATACCGCGGCGTTGTCAATGTGGTTACGGGCGCGTTGGTGATCTTTTTTGGTCTTAATTTTCTCGGAGTGTTTAATTTTCACCTGTTTCACGGAATAAGAAGCTTAAATTCAAAGAAGGAGCTTGGTTTTATATCGGCAATACTTATGGGGGTTGTGTTTTCTTGCGGATGGAGTCCGTGTGTTGGAGCGTTTCTCGGGTCGGCGCTTATGATGGCATCACAACAGGGAAATGCGCACACGGGCGTTCTGATGCTCCTTGCATACTCCATAGGTCTCGGCGTGCCGTTTATAATTAGTGCAGTTCTGATAGATAAATTAAAGGGAACTTTTGATTTTATAAAGCGCAATTATAAAACCATAAACACAATTTGCGGAATTTTCCTGATACTTATAGGTGTCCTGATGGTTTCGGGGCTGCTTGGCAGATATCTTGCGATTTTTGACTAAACAGATGAGGTAGAAAGAATGAAGAATCTGATTAAGTGGATATGCGGACTTCTTGTGCTCGTTTTGCTTATTGCGGGTGCGTATTTTCTTTATAACAAATTAAGTGAGAATTACTCATCCGAGAACATCGCAGATAATGCACAGGATGAGCAAGATAAAGTTTTTTCTGCACCTGATTTTACGGTGCAGGACTATGACGGAAAAAGCATCAGGCTTTCGGATAAGAAAGGAAAACCTGTTGTGTTGAACTTCTGGGCAAGCTGGTGTCCGCCGTGCAGGGAAGAGATGCCGGATTTTCAGAAGGCATATGATAAATATAAGGATGAAGTAGTGTTTATGATGGTGAATGCGACTGACAATCAGCAGGAGACGGTCAAAAAAGCCAAAAAACATATAGAAGAAAACGGATATATCTTCCCTGTGTATTTTGATACTGAATACTCAGCTTCAATAGCATATCAGACGTCTTCAATTCCGATGACGTTCTTTATTGACGAAAACGGAAATCTGATAACGTATGCACAAGGGATGATAGACTACGAGCTTTTGGAAAAAGGGATAGAAATGATAAGATAGGGGATAGAAGATATTTATGAAAAAGAAAGCGTTTATTTGCATAATCCTTGCGGGAATGTTCTGGGGAACGTCCGGTATATTCGTTCACATTCTCGCACCATTGGGACTCACATCGGTCCAGATGACGTGTATCCGCGGAATAGTGTCGGTTCTGACGCTGACAATTTTTGCACTCATCCGGGACAGAAGTATCTTGAAAACGAATAAAAAGGATTTAAAACTTTATGTCATAGGCGGTTTGTCGATGTTTCTGACGGCAACATGTTATTACGCATCGATGCAGATGACGTCTGTATCAACGGCTGTTGTGCTTATGTATATCGCCCCGATTGTTGTAATGATATATTCTGTTATCTTTCTCGGAGAAAAGCTCACACCACTTAAAGTGCTTGCAGTCGTCAGTATGATAGTCGGTTGTGGCTTTGTTTCGGGAGTGGTCGGAGGACTTAAGTTTGACCTTCTCGGCATAATTATCGGCGCAATATCGGGCATTACTTACAGCGTATACAATATCGTAACAAAGGTGCAGATGAAGCGCGGATGCAACCCTGTCACGTCGAATACATATTGTTTTATTGTGGTAAGTGTAATTGCACTCTGTGTGTCAAAACCGTGGCAGATAGCAGAAATTGCGGTTTCAAATCCGATAAATATTCTTCTGATGTTGGGCTGTGGCATCTGTACGTGCATAATTCCGTATTTTCTCTACACTCTCGCATTTAAATCTCTCCCGGCAGGAACGGTTTCGGCACTCGGGGTAATAGAGCCGATGGCGGCAACACTTTACAGCGTTACGCTTTTAGGTGAGAGACTTGATGTATTTTCTTCGGCGGGAATAATTCTGATTTTGGGTGCTGTTTTTATGTTAAGTCGAGCGAAGGAAAATTAGCTTGAAAAACAAAAATTGTTATGTTATAATTTGAATATAGCAACTTAATCGTTTTAGAACATAATTTACGGAGGTATACATATGGCTTTCTATATGGAAAAAATGACAGTAAAAGATATGAAGGACGCTCTTGCAAAGACGAAAACCGTTATTATCCCGGTCGGTGTTGTAGAGCAGCACGGATATCACCTCACACTCGCAACAGATATTCACAATGCAAACAAGCCGCTGAAAATCGCAGCTGACAAACTCAATGCAGTTGTTGCTCCGTCTGTAAATTACTGCTTCTCCGGTGGCGAGCTTCTCGGCACGGTCAACGTAAGCCCGAATACGTTCGGTCTCTACATCGGTGAAATTGTATCTGAATTTGTGAAAATGGGCTTTAAGAATATCGTCGTCTTCCTTGGTCACGCAGGAACAGACAATATAAACGCTCTTCGCAATAGTCTTCAGATGCTCCTTCGCCGCGACAAGGCGATGTCAGAGAAGATCACTCTTTCTCTCGTCGAGGCTTGGAATCTTTCTCCGACATGGCTCTCGGGCTTTGCTATGGAGCCGGAGCACGACTTCCACGCAGGTATGATGGAGACTGCACTTATGATGCATTGGGCGCCCGATGAAGTCCGCGAAGAAATCGTTATGGATGAAGAGTATTTCTCAAAGATGATGAGATCTGATCAGGACTGGTTTGAAAAGAGAACAAAGCCGATTGACAACAGATTTGTCGTTGAAACAGTCGGTCAGCGCGATGAAATTGAAGTTGGTGTAATGGGATTTCCTGAAAAAGCTACAAAGGAGCTTGGAGAGAAAATTTGCAACGAAATCGTTGATGGAATCTGCGAATTTGTTGATATGCTCGAAAACCGCAAGTAAAAACAAAAAAGCATTCTCGTATATGAGAATGCTTTTTTACTTTCCGGACTTGTTTAATGCGTAAAAAAATGGTATAATATATAAAATATATTTTTTGAGGCATTTGATATGGTCAGACGAGTTTGCGAAAATGATATAAATAAGTATTACGACTTCTTCAAGAAGAGTGAAAACAGCCATTTTTTGCAGTCTCTTGAGTGGAAGGATTTTAAAAATGCGCAGAAGAGCTTTGCTCTCATCTGCGAGGATGACGATGAAGAAGTAATCGGCGTTATGCTGATGTTTGTTCAGAAGGTAAGACGAACAGACAAGATTTTTCTTTACGCACCGCGAGGTCCCGTGTGTTCAAGAGACAATACAAAAGCACTTTCTGAGCTTTTGGCAGAAGCTGAAGTAATTGCAAAAGAAATCGGCGCATATAAGCTGACACTTGATCCTGATATTACTTTGGAGAACAACAAGCCGTGGCTTGATTTCTTTGACAGAAAGGGCGCGGAAATAGGGGAGAATTCAACCGACAATGCAATCCTTCAGCCACTTGCTGTTTACAGAATCGATGTTAATAAGTCGGACGACGAGCTCATGGCGATGTTTCACTCAAAAGCGCGTTACAATGTTCGAACAGCTCTCAAAAGCGGCGCGGTTTGTCGACTTGGTACGCGCGAAGACATCCCAACATTTTGCGGACTGTTAGAATCAACTGCAAGGCGGGATGGCTTTACGGCGAGAAATGAAGAATATTTTGCTGATATGCTCGATGCATTCGGCGAAGATATGTTCAAGCTGTTTATTGTTGAGTATGAAGGAAAGCCGATTGCAGGATCCGTTCTTCTTGCGTGTGCAGGCAAGAGCTGGCATATGTATGCGGGCAGTAACGACGAAGCGAAAGAGACTATGCCGAACTTCCTTATGCAATGGGAGATGATGCGCTGGTCGAGAGATAACGGTTATTTCCTTTATGATATGCGCGGCATCGCAGGTGAGGGGGATAAGCTCACTCCGATTGAGGGACTTGTAAGGTTCAAAAAGCGTTTTGGCGGTGAGCTTGTTTCTTTTGTCGGAAGAATTGATGTAATTTACGATAAATCTGCAAACAGAAAAGTTAAAGTTTTGCAAAAGCTTTTTAAAATTGCACGAAAGATGTTGGGAAGGGAATAGATTATGATACAGTATGTTACGGATGAAGCGAGCGCAAAGAAATACGAAGCGTTTGTAGAATCACACCCGAGAGGGCATTTTGTTAAATCGCTCAAATGGGCGGCTTTTAAAAAGCCGTGGAAGTGCGATGCTTTTATGTCGTGCGATGAGGATGGCAAAGTTCTCGGCAGTATGCTCATTATGACGAGCAAGGTCGCAAAAACGAAATATACTCATATGTACTGTCCGCGCGGTCCCGTCACAACAGACGGCGACACGCAGACACTTTTAGAGCTTCTTGCAGAGAGCAGAAAGCTTGCAGAGAAGTATAATGCATATGAGCTCTCAATCGATCCGGATATTTTGGATGATGATCCGTATCTTTCGGAACTTTGTTCCGCGGGGTTCTGTGTAAACAACACGAAGCACCGTCCGGAATATCTTCAGGCGAGATACGTTTTCCGCCTCCCGATAAACGGACGTAATGAAGAAGAGGTTTTTGCGGCATTCCACTCAAAAACGCGCTACAATGTCCGTCTTTCGGTCAAGAAGGGAGTAACTTCCCGAATCGGAACAAAAGAAGATTTGCCTGCTTTTGTCGAGATAATGAAAGAAACTGCAGTCCGCGATGGTTTTATCGCAAGAAGCCTTAAGTATTTCGAGGATATGTACGATATTCTCGCACCGGACAATCTCCGCCTTTATCTTATGGAGTATGAAGGTCAGGTTATTTCGGGCGCAGTTGCGATTCTTTTCGGTGATAAGGTGTGGTATCTCTACGGGGCGAGCAGCAACCGTGAAAGAAACCGTATGCCGAACTATATGATGCAATGGGAAATGATAAAGTGGACAATCGAAAACAACTGCAACATTTATGATTTTCGCGGCATAACAGGTGATATGGAGAAAACGCAGCTTGATGGTCTCATTCGCTTTAAGGCAGGTTTTGCAGGGGAGAGATGCGACTTCGTCGGAAAGCTTGATATGCTCTTTATGCCAAAAACTGCAAAGATTATAGAGAGTGTTCAGTCAAATTACAGAGCGATTGTGAGAAAAATCGGCGTAATGAAATCAAAACTGAAAAAGTAAATTAAAAGCTTGCAACCAAAAGGTTGCAAGCTTTTTGCCTATATTGAGTGCTCCATATAAACGTTTCCGTCAAGGTCTTTCCAGAGGAATCCGGTGTCCTCAATAATCATATATCCGTGCGGCGAATTTTCTTTCGGAATAGAAACGGAGCCGGGATTTAGGTAGTAATAACCATCTCCGAATTCTTCGCATTTCGGAACGTGGGTGTGCCCGTGTAGAAGAATATCACCTGATTTGAGAAGCGGAGGAGTTTTGGTGTTGAATTTGTGACCGTGCGTGATGAAAACCGTGCGATTTCTGAGCGGTAGAACTGCATATTCTGCCATAATGGGGAAGTCAAGCACCATCTGGTCAACCTCTGCATCGCAGTTGCCGCGGACACAGAGAATCTCTTCTTTGAGTTCATTTAGCATTGAGATAACGTCTTTTGGTGCATATTCCTTCGGGAGATTGTTTCTCGGACCGTGGTAGAGAATATCCCCGAGAAGCAGAAGCTTTTCTGCTTTCTCTTTTTTGTATGCATTGATAAGTTTCTCGCAGTACTCTGCAGAACCGTGAATATCTGAAGCAACAAGCCATTTCATAGTGAAATCCTCCTTTATCCTTTATATAAACTTTTAAGCAATGCGATTTCTTCTGCATATCCCGGAAGCTCATTCGGAGTTTCAAGAAAGAAGGGAAGGTGCGAAAGCTTCGGGTGATTTATAACCGCCGAAAAAGTCTCCTTGCCGAGATATCCTTCGCCGATTTTTGCGTGGCGGTCCTTGTGGCTTTCAAAGCCGTGGAGGCTGTCGTTTAAATGTATTGCACAAAGCCTTTCAAGACCGATAACCTCATCAAATTCCGAAAGGACGCCATCAAGATTTTCTTTGATGTCATAACCTCCGTCAAAAACGTGGCAGGTATCAAGGCAAACACCGATTTTTTCATTATATTTTACCTTGTCGATAATGGTGCGGAGCTCGGAAAATTTACCTCCGATTTCGCTGCCTTTGCCTGCCATAGTCTCAAGGAGAACTTTTGTCGTCTGCTCGGGAAAGATAATCTCATTGAGAAGCTCTGCTATAAGCTCGATTCCCGCATCTGTGCCCTGACCGACGTGTGAGCCGGGGTGGAAATTGTAGAGATTTCCCGGAGTAGCTTCAAGACGCATAATATCATCGCGCATCACAAGCCGCGCAAAGTCGCGGATTCTCTCGTCTTTTGAAGCGGCATTGAGGGTGTACGGTGCGTGTGCGAGAATCGTATTTATTCCGTTTTCTTTCGCAAAAGAGAGAAAGGCAGAAATGTCATCGGGATCAAGCGGTTTAGCTGATCCGCCGCGCGGATTTCTTGTGAAAAACTGAAAGGAGTTTGCGCCGATTGAAAGCGCGGTTTTTCCCATATCGAGATAACCTTTTGAAGAAGAAAGGTGGCAACCGATTGTAAGCATAGTATCCTCCTTGTCCGGTATCAGATAAGACCGATTGTTTTAAGTACGAATGTAAACAGTGTAAGGGAAAAAGCGGAGAAGATGGTGGTGAAAACAACAAGCTGACACGCAAGGTCATAATCACCGTTCATTTTATAAGTCATGGCGGTGCTTGAAACCGCAACTGGGGTTGCAAAAGTGGAGAGGACGAGCGCGATGTGGATTCCGCGGTAACCGAAAAAGGCCGCAACCGCGACGGCGAAAGCCGGAATGAGAATAAGGCGCGAAAATCCGGTTAAAAGAACATAGCGCAGGTTTGAGATGAAACTTGAAAACCTGAAATCTCCGCCGAGAATCAAAAGCGCAAACGGAGTTGCGATTACTTTTAAATCGTGAATCGGCTTAAGAACTATCTCGGGAAGCGGAATTTTCAAAAGTGAAAATGCAATACCCAAAATGCATCCGATTATGAGCGGGTTTTTAAATATTTTCTTTACAACAGAAAACGGAGATTCAACAGGGTCATTACTGTAAATGCTGAGGAGAATTGTTGCGAGAATGTTGAAGGTCGGAATTATGAATGCTAAGAAAATAGAAGCTATCTGTGCGCCTTCAGAACCCATTAATGATTCGCACAGTGGAATTCCGAGCAAGGCTGTGTTACCTCGAAAAAGTGCCTGAACAATAACTCCGCGCCTTGCGTGCTCGGAAACGCAGGCATGAACAACAAAAAGCCCCGCAAGACACACAACGACAACAGTTGCGATAATGAGCAGAAGAAGTTTAATGTCAAATACCGCCCTGAAGTCAGAGGTGTAGATGTTATAGAAAAGCATCGCCGGGATGAGAACCGTAAAAGACAGCGAGTTTCCGATTTTTAAAAACTCATCGTTCCAGAATTTAAGCTTCGTGAGACACCAGCCGAGCAGTGTCATCAAAAACAAGGGAATAACGGCATTAACCGAAAAAAGAAAAGTATCCATATCAGACTCCGAATTTGTTAAAAAGTATTTAGTTAATTATAAACTGAAACGGCATTTTATGCAAGAGGAAAAGGGGAGAAGATAAACCGAAAATGCATTGTGATAAAATGCTTGTTTTTTTGTGCAAAATGCTGATAAAACGGGCATAGACGTGTCGTTTTGGAACGTATTTGTCCGTTTCTTGAAAAATACAGAAAAAATGCGAAAAAAATATATGCTTGATAAGTGCAGAAAACTGCGGTTTTACGCGTTTTTTGCAAAAACTAAAGCGGTAAAGTTATTTTTTTAAAATGTACATATATAAATATAAAAAATGGTCAAATTTATGGGTTGAAAAATGTCGTAAAGATTGTTATAATAATAACAATCAAAAAACAAACGGCTCGAAATGACATAAGAGCCGTGTTTTTCCGTGCTGTCAGATAAATGACGAGTGCGGATTTAGTGTTGTCTGTAAAACTGTTTTGTAAAGGATTATAAAGCTTTTTCAGATTAACGGTGCTTTTAAAGAAGATAAAGACAGGGGGCAAAATTATGAAACTAAGTTATTTTCCCGGATGCACATTAAAAAACAAAGCGAAAGATCTTGATGCATATGCAAGACGTGCTGCAGAAGCTCTCGGCATTACGCTTGAGGAGATCGAAGAATGGCAATGTTGCGGCGGTGTGTTCACAACTGCAAATGATGAGATTGCAACAAAGCTTTCATCGGTCCGCGCTCTTAAAGCTGCAAAGAGCAAAGGTCAGGCTCTTGTTACGGTCTGTTCTGCTTGCCACAACGTAATCAAGCAGACTAACCATGCGATGAGTGATGAAACTTTTGCTTCAAAGGTAAATCGCTATATGGACGAAGATGCATATGAGGGTGACTGCGAAATTTATCACTATCTCGAAATGCTTCGCGACCTCGTAGGATTTGACAAAATCCGTGAGAAGGTTGTAAATCCGCTCACAGGCAAGAAAATAGCTCCGTATTACGGATGCCTCCTCCTCAGACCGAGTGGAGTTATGCAGATGGACGATCCTGAAAATCCGAAGATTATGGAAGACTTCATCCGCGCTATCGGTGCAGAGCCTGTTTACTATGCAAACCGCAACGAATGTTGCGGCGGCTACATTGCTCTCGAGAGCGAAACACTCGCAAAGAAGAGAAGCAATGCAGTAAGCGACAACGCAAAAAACTGCGGTGCGGAAATGATGGTTACGGCTTGTCCGCTTTGTAAGTATAACCTCGTTAAGAACGGTTCCGAGATTCCCGTAATCTATTTTACGGAGCTCCTTGCAGAAGCTCTCGGAGTAAAGGAGGATACAAATGTCTAAAAAATATGATGCATTGAAAGACGAAATCATGCGCATAAGCGGAGTTAATCCGTCAAAGTGCATGCGTTGCGGAAAGTGCTCGGCAACGTGTCCTGCATACGATGAGATGGAATACCATCCGCATCAGTTTGTGAGCATGCTTGAAAACGGCGACATTGAGCCGCTTCTCAAGTCAGATTCACTTTATAAGTGTCTCACATGCTTTGCTTGCCTTGACAGATGTCCGAGAAGTGTTCAGCCTGCAAAGGTTATCGAGGCTGTTCGTCTAATGGAAATCCGCAAGCAAGGAAATAACCACTTGAAGGCAAATATGATTCCAGATAAGCTCGACGATGATATGCCGCAGCAGGCGCTCGTCAGCGCATTCAGAAAATATACGAAGTAGGAGGGAGATAAGATGCAGAGAATCGGCGTTTTTGTATGTTGGTGCGGAAGCAACATCGCAGGCACGGTTGACGTGCAGGCAGTTTCTGACGCTCTTGCAAGCGAGCAGGGAGTAGTCTTATCCACCAACTATCAGTACATGTGCTCACAGGCAGGTCAGAATATGATAATCGACGCAGTCCGCGAGCACAACCTCACAGGTCTTGTTATCTGCTCATGCTCACCGCGTATGCATGAAGCAACATTCAGAAAAACTGCAGCTGCTGCAGGCATCAACCCGTATATGGTTGAAATCGCAAACATCCGTGAGCAGTGCTCATGGGTCCACAAGGATATCGCAACGGGTACAGAAAAGGCAATCATCCTTGGCCGTGCGGCTATCGCAAAGGTCAACCTCAACGCACCGCTTACTCCGGGCGAAACTCCGGTTACGAAGCGCGCGCTCGTTATCGGTGGCGGTATCGCGGGTATCCAGACTGCTCTTGATATCGCAGAGGCAGGATTCCCGGTTGATATCGTTGAAAAGAATCCGACCATCGGCGGAAAGATGGCACAGATCGACAAAACATTCCCGACTCTTGACTGTGCGGCATGTATCCTCACCCCGAAGATGGTTGACGTTGCTCAGAATGAAAAAATCCGCATCTTCTCTTATAGTGAAGTAGAAGAAGTAAACGGTTTTGTCGGAAACTTCGATGTAAAGATCAAGAAAAAGGCACGTTACGTTAAAGAAGATGTCTGCACAGGTTGCGGAGCATGTCTTGAAAAGTGCCCGATGAAAAAGGTTCCGAACGAGTTCAACCTCAATATGGACACCCGCGCAGCTATCTACATTCCGTTTGCTCAGGCTGTTCCGAAGGTTGCAACAATCGATCCGAACTCATGTAATATGCTTAAAAACGGCAAGTGCGGTGTTTGTGCAAAGGTTTGTGCCGCAGGTGCCATCGACTATAAGCAGCAGGATGAAATCATTGAGGAGCGTTACGGTGCAATCGTTGCGGCAACGGGTTATAATCCGATAAGCCTTGATAAATTCGACGAATTTGCATACAACCAGTCAAAAGACGTTATCACCTCCCTTGAGTTTGAGCGTCTTACAAATGCGGCAGGTCCGACAGCAGGAAAGCTTCTCCGTCCGTCAGACCGCGAGCATCCGCACACGGTTGTGTTTGTTCAGTGCGTAGGCTCCCGTTGTGATGCGTGTGCCGAAAAGGGTAAGGAATATTGCTCAAAGATTTGCTGTATGTATACTGCAAAGCACGCAATGCTCGTTCGCGACAAATATCCGGATACAGAAGTTTATGTATTCTATATTGACGTTCGTACACCGGGTAAGAACTTTGACGAGTTCTACCGCCGTGCGGTTGAAGAATTTGGCGTCAAGTATATAAAGGGAATGGTCGGTAAGGTCTCTCCCGAGGGCAAAAAGCTCAAGGTTCAGGCATCAGACCTCCTCAACAACAAGCAGATTAACATTGATGCAGACCTCGTTGTTCTTGCGGCGGCTATCGAGCCTGACAAGTCAGCTCGTCCGCTTGCAACAATGCTCACGGCAAGTATGGATACAAACGACTTCTTCACAGAAGCTCATCCGAAGCTCCGTCCGGTAGAGAGCCCGACAGCCGGCGTGTTCCTTTCAGGCGCATGTCAGGGCCCGAAGGACATTCCGGAAACAGTATCCCAGGCAAGTGCCGCAGCCGCAAAGGTTATCGGACTTCTTGCAAAGGATAAGCTCACGGGTAACCCCTGTGTTGCAAACTCAAACGAGCTTATGTGTAACGGATGCTCATCCTGTGAACGCGTATGTCCGTATGGCGCAATTTCTTATGAAGACAAAGAATTCAGAATGCCTGACCGCACGACTCGTATGAGACGTATCGCAAAGGTTAACCCGGCAGTTTGCCAGGGGTGCGGTGCATGTACGGTTGCATGTCCGTCAGGAGCTATGGATCTTCGTGGATTCTCAACAAATCAGATTATGGCGGAGGTAGACGCAATATGCAAGTAAATGAACATAAGCCTTTAATTGTCGCATTCTGCTGTAACTGGTGTTCATATGCAGGTGCTGACCTTGCGGGTAATAACCGTCTCAATTACCCTGCAGAAGTTAAAATTATCCGCGTTCCGTGCTCTTGCCGAGTAAACCCGATGTTTATTTTAAGAGCGTTCCAGCGCGGAGCAGACGGCGTAATCATCTGCGGATGCCATCCGGGAGATTGCCACTACACTTCAGGTAACTACTACACACGCCGCAGAATGGCACTTTTGTTCTCAATGCTTGATTATCTCGGAATTGAGAAGGAAAGAACTCGTGTTGAGTGGGTATCAGCTGCGGAGGGTGCAAAGTTCTCTGCAACAATGAACGAATTTGTAGAAACAGTTATTTCACTTGGTGAGAACAAGAGATTGGAGGATCTGCGATGCAAAAGATAACACGCGATATGTTGCTTGAAAAGGCAGTATCTCTCCTTAATAACGGAACAGTTTCCTCTGTTCTCGGCTGGAGAGCCGGTGAGTTTGACTATGACGTTACTCCTTCGGTTTTCTCAAGCGAAGAAGATCTTAAAAACAACTTTGTCTGGAACGATTTTTGCGGAGCAAACTTCTCAAAATATCTCGTTTCAAAGACAATAAAGGCAGAAGAAAAGATTCTCGTTTTCTTAAAACCCTGCGACACATACAGCTTCAATCAGCTCCTTACAGAGCACCGTTTTGACCGTGAAAAGGTCTATGCGGTAGGCATCCCGTGTGAAGGTATGGTTGATGTTTCAAAAATCAAAGAAAAAACAGGCGAGGGTATCTCGGGCGTTGAGACCGACGGTGAAACTCTCAAGGTTACAACAATTTACGAAGATGCTCCGGTTTCCGTTTCGTTTGCAGATGTGCTTGCAGAGCGTTGCATAAATTGCAAGAGCAAGAAGCACGTTGCATATGATGAGCTTTTGGGTGAAGACGGCGAAGTCCTCGATTCAAACCGTTTTGACGAGGTTGAGCGTCTTGAAAAGATGACTCCGGATGAAAGATTTGCTTTCTGGCAGAACGAGCTTTCACGTTGCATCCGTTGCAACGCTTGCCGCGATGTATGCCCGGCTTGCACATGTGAAAAGTGTGTTTTCGGAAACCCGGATTCAGGTGTTGAGAACAAGGCGGCGGCAAACAGCTTTGAAGAAAAGATGTTCCACATCATCCGCGCATTCCATGTAGCCGGTCGTTGCACAGACTGCGGCGAATGCTCAAGAGTATGTCCGCAGAACATTCCGCTTCATTTGCTCAACCGCAAGTTTATAAAGGATATCAATGAGTTTTACGGTGAATATCAGGCAGGCGCAGAAGAAGGATCACGCGCACCGCTTGTAAATTATACAACCGGCGACCTTGAACCGTCTGAAGTTTTTGATAGGGGGGATAAGTAATGCGTAAATGTTCTGTTGAAAAAATCGACGCTCTTATCTCTGCCGTGTCAGAAAAAATGCCTGTATACCTTCCGGTAGACGGTAGCGACGGTAAGGCACGTTTTGAAAAATGGGAAGAAGGAAAGAAGTGGAGCGAAGCTCTCAATACTGAACGCAGCGCAAAAGACTTTTTCTTCCCACAGATGGAAAACTTCGTAGAATTCAAGCGCGAAGGAAAGAATATTGAAATTATCGATATCCGCGATGAAAAAGAAGATTACGTCATCTTCGGTGTTCGTCCGTGCGATGTAAAGAGCTTTGACATCCTCGATACAGTTTTCCTTTCAGAGCCGGTTGACACTTTCTATAAGGAAAGACGTGAGCACGGAACAGTTGTTTCGGTAGCTTGCGGAAAGCCGTCAGAAACATGCTTCTGTTCAGCATTCGGAATTGATGCAACAGAACCGGCGGGAGATGTAAGTGCGTGGAGATGCGATGACGGTGTATATTTCAAGGCAAATACCGAAAAGGGAAATGCCTTTATGGAAAAAATCGCAGCATTCACGGAAGAAGCTGACGAAAAGGTAGTTGACGCGCAGAAGGAAGCTACAAAGAAGATTCTTAGTCGCCTTCCGCTTGCAAAGCTTTCAACCTCTGCTTTCGGCGGCGGAAAAACAAAAGAGTTTTTCGATTCACCAAAGTGGAAGGAAATGGCTGAAACCTGCCTCGGATGCGGAACTTGTACTTTCGTATGTCCGACCTGCCAGTGCTACGATATAAAAGAGTTCAATACAGGTAAAGGAATACAGCGCTTCCGTTGCTGGGATTCATGTATGTATTCAGACTTCACAAAGATGGCTCACGGTAACCCGAGACTTACACAGACCGAACGTTTCCGTCAGAGATTTATGCACAAGCTTGTATACTATCCCGAAAACAACAACGGCGTATTCGGTTGTGTTGGATGCGGAAGATGTCTTTCAAAGTGTCCGATATCAATGAATATCGTTAAAGTAATGAAGACGATGGGAGGAAAAGAAAATGAGTAATATTTCAGAAGCTTTGATTCCCGTAATCGGCGTTATTACGGATGTCAGAATCGATACACCGGATATAAAGACATTCCGCGTTGTTACGCCCGACGGCAAAAAGCCTTTTGACCACAGACCGGGTCAATGTGCAATGGTTTCAATTCCGGGTGTAGGCGAGGCGATGTTCTCAATCACATCTTCACCGACAAATACGGAATTTATGGAATTCTCAATCAAGAAGTGCGGTTGCGTTACCGAGTGGCTCCATGCCGCAGAGGTCGGTCAGCAGATTACTGTCCGCGGACCTTACGGCAACCCGTTCCCGGTCGACGACGTGTTTGCAGGAAAGAACCTCCTCTTCATCGCAGGTGGTGTTGGTCTTGCTCCGCTTCGTTCAGTTATCAACTACTGCCGCCATTACCGCGACCGTTACGGTAAGATTGACATCGTCTACGGTTCACGCAGTAAGGACGACTTGCTTGACTATCAGGAAATCATCGAAGAGTGGTCAAACGATGCAGGTGTTGATGTTCATCTCACAATCGACAATCCGCAGGAGGGTTGGGACGGACACGTCGGCTTTGTTCCGAACTATGTTAAGGAACTCGGCCTTGACACAGACAAAACGGCTGTTTTGTGCGGTCCTCCGATTATGATCAAGTTCACACTTGACGGTCTCTATTCTCTCGGATTTGAGAAGACACAGATCTATACTACACTTGAGCTTAAGATGAAGTGCGGTATCGGTAAGTGCGGAAGATGTAACGTAGGCGCAAAGTATGTATGTAAGGATGGTCCGGTGTTCCGCTTTGACGAGCTGAACGAGCTTCCGGATGAATATTAAAGGAGAGTGTTAATATGGAGAATATGGTAAATATTTTTCTCTTCGGCAAGAAGTATTCCGTTCCGGAAAACCTCACAATTATGACGGCTATGGAATATGCCGGATATCAGCTTGTCCGCGGATGCGGATGCCGCAACGGCTTCTGCGGTGCTTGTGCAACAATCTACCGCATCAAGGGCGATTCAGAGCTTAAGGCATGCCTTGCTTGCCAGACAAAGGTAGAAGACAATATGTACATCGCTACATTGCCGTTCTTCCCGCTTGTAAAGCAGGTATATGATATTGAGCAGATTCAGACAAACGAAGCAATTATGATGCAGCTCTATCCCGAGATTTATGCTTGTGTTGGCTGTAACGCCTGCACAAAGGCATGTACTCAGGAGCTCAACGTTATGCAGTACATTGCATATGCTCAGCGCGGCGACTTTGAAAAGTGCGCAGAAGAGTCATTTGACTGCGTAATGTGCGGTGTTTGCTCATCACGTTGTCCGGCAGGCATTTCTCATCCGCAGGTTGCAATGCTCGCAAGACGAATCAACGGTAAGTACCTTGCTCCGGGCTGTGCTCATCTTGATGAGCGTGTCCGTGAGATTAAGGACGGCACATTCAACGAGCTTATTGAGGCTCTTATGCAGAAGCCGGTTGATGAAATCAAAGAGCTTTATAACAACCGCGAGATTGAGAAATAGAGAAGGGGTGAATGTTAATGTATCCTGAGAGTTTACAGAAATCACTTGCAGCAGTTGAAGCTGCACGAGACAAAAATATTGCTTATGAACCCGCACGTATGACTGCACAGCAGAAAGAAGAATTGCTCGCAGCATATCATCCTGACTATAAGTCAGACGAATTTGTAGAACTTAAGATTGGTCCGAATAAAGGCGATAAGGTTCCGGGACAGCTTGCAGACATTCTTCAGGCACACAGCAGAATCAATGCAGAAAGCGTTGATCTTGACAACCCGGATTACGACGTTGACGTTCTTGTTATCGGTGGCGGTGGCGCAGGCTCATCTGCAGCTATCGAAGCTCACGAGGCAGGCGCAAACGTAATGATCGTTACAAAGCTCCGCATCGGTGATGCAAACACAATGATGGCAGAAGGCGGCATTCAGGCAGCTGACAAGGAAAACGACTCACCGGCTATCCACTTTGTTGATGCTTTCGGTGGCGGACACTTTGCCGCAAAGCGCGACCTTCTCTCAAAGCTTGTTTGCGATGCACCTGAAGCTATTCAGTGGCTTTCAAACCTCGGTGTTGGGTTTGATAAGGACGAAAACGGCACAATGATCACAACTCACGGCGGCGGTACATCACGCAAGCGCATGCACGCCGCAAAGGACTATTCAGGTGCTGAAATTATGGGAACTCTCCGCGATGAAGTATTAAACCGCGGTATTCCGGTTGTTGCCTTCTCGGCAGCTATCGAACTCATCCTCGATGATAAGGGCAACGCTGCAGGTGCAGTTCTTATGAACATGGAAACAAAGGATCTTCTCGTTGCAAAGGCAAAGACAGTTATCATTGCAACAGGTGGTGCAGGACGTATGCACTATCAGGGATTCCCGACATCAAACCACTACGGCGCAACTGCAGACGGCCTTGTTCTCGGTTACCGCGTAGGTGCAAAACTTCTCTATGCTGAAACTTTGCAGTATCACCCGACAGGTGCTGCATATCCCGAGCAGATTTTCGGTGCTCTTGTTACAGAAAAAGTCCGTTCACTTGGTGCAAAGCTCGTTAACGTTAACGGTGAAGTATTTATGCATCCGCTTGAAACACGCGACGTATCCGCTGCATCAATCATCCGCGAGTGCAGCACACGTGAAAACGGTGTAAATACAGGCAACGGCCTTGCAGTATGGCTTGATACTCCGATGATTGAAAAAATTGGAGGCGAGGGCACAATCGAAGCTCGTATTCCGGCTATGATGAGAATGTTCGGAAAATATGGCATTGACATCCGCAAGGAGCCGATCCTTATTTACCCGACACTCCACTATCAGAACGGTGGTCTTGATATCACTCCTGACGGTATGACAACTAACGTTAAGAATCTCTTCGTGGCAGGTGAGGCAGTCGGTGGTATCCATGGTAAGAACAGACTTATGGGTAACTCACTCCTCGACATCATTGTTTTCGGCCGCAGTGCAGGTAAGTCAGCTGCTAAGGTTTCGAAGGATGTAAAGGTTGGTAAGCTTACACTTGACCACATTGCAAAATTCGAAAAAGAAATCGCAAAAGCAGGTATCGAGACAGAAACGCTCTCTCCGAAGCTTCTTCCGAACTATACAAAACAGGCTAACATCTAATGGAGGGAAGAGAAAATGTCAAATAAAAAAAGCTCAAAAACACTTTGGACTATAATTGCTATCGTGATCGTAGTTGCAATTGCAGCTTGGTGTATCTTCAATGCAATGGCTCCGGATATGGGCGTTGCAAAAGTGTTCAAGTTCTCAACAGTTACAGCGCTCCTTATGGGAATATTCATTGTAACTGCGCTCGGATATCTCCTTGGCGGAATTTCAGTCAAGGGTGTTTCACTCGGCACAGCAGGAGTTTTCCTTGTAGCTATCCTTTTTGGATATCTTTCAACCCTCAGCGGTCTTGAAAATATTCCTGTTCTCAAAGCTTTCTTCATTAAAGATGGTAGCGCAACACTCAACGTCTGGTATTCAAAGGTTGTTCAGAACGTTGGTCTTGTTCTCTTTGTTTCTTCTGTTGGATTCATTGCAGGTCCGGGATTTTTCAAAAACCTCAAGAAGAATGCAAAGTCATACATCCTCATCGGTGCGCTTATTATCTTAAGTGGTTCAGCTTGTGCAGTATTGTTTGCACTTATACCGGGCATCGGTCCTGAGTTTTCAGTTGGTGTTCTTTCAGGTGCACTTACAACAACTCCGGGATTCTCTGCAGGTATTGAAGCTGCAGAAGCTCTTGGCCATCCAACAGATATCATTACACTCGGACATGCGATTGCATATCCGTTTGGTGTTATCGGTGTTGTTCTCTTTGTTCAGCTTATGCCGAAGTTCTTAAAGGTAGATATGAACAAGGAAAGAGAACTTCTCAAATTGGATGCAGATGCTGTTCATGAAGAGAAGGAAGGTCTTTTTGAACTTGAACCGCTCGGTATCGCTCCGTTTGCTATCGCAGTTGTTCTCGGCCTTATTCTTGGTTCAATCACAATTCCGCTTTCAGGAAAGGGTTATGCAGGACCGTGCTTCTCGCTCGGAACAACAGGTGGTTCGCTCATTATGGCGCTTATTCTCGGTCACTTTGGTCGCATCGGCAAGTTCTCACTTAAGGTTCCGGAATTTACTGCAAAGGTTTTCCGTGAGTTTGGTCTTGTGCTATTCCTCATCGGTGCAGGTATATCAGGTGGTGTTTCGCTTGTTTCTGAAATAGGAAAGTCAGAGCTTGGTGCTATGATTGTCATCTACGGTTTCGTAGGTGGTGCAATTATGGAGATTATCCCGATGATTGTAGGATTTATCTTTGCAAAGTACGTGCTCAAGATAAGCCTTCTCAACACACTCGGTTCAATCACAGGCGGTATGACATCAACCCCTGCACTTGGAACACTCATCAACACAGCAAAAACAGAAGATGTTGCAGCAGCTTATGCTTCAACATATCCGATTGCGCTTGTCCTGGTTGTTCTTGCATCACAGCTTATAATAACTCTTATGGCTTAAAGCCTTTTAAGAAAAAGAAGCTTCATTTTGAAGCTTCTTTTTCTTTTTGATGTTGTAAAAATTTTCATTTAGCATTATAATATAAATTAACAACAGAAAAATACGAAGGTGAATAAAATGGCAAAAAAACAGTTTAAAACAGAATCAAAAAAACTTCTTGATATGATGGTAAACTCCATCTATACAAACAAGGACATTTTTCTTCGCGAGCTCATTTCAAATGCGAGTGACGCGATAGATAAACTCTATTTCAAGTCTCTGACAGACAACACCGTAGACAAAAGCAGAGGCGATTTTGAAATCCGTATCTCGACAGACAAAGAGAATCGTACAATCAGAATCTGCGACAACGGTTGCGGCATGACGAAGGACGAGCTTGAAGAAAACCTCGGTGTCATTGCAAAAAGCGGCTCATTTGATTTTAAAAACAATCCCGACAACAAGGATAAAGAAGAAATTGACATCATCGGTCAGTTTGGCGTTGGCTTCTATTCAGCTTTTATGGTTGCAAAAAATATTGTTGTAGAGAGTCTTGCACACGGCGAAACACAGGGCTATTCATGGGAATCTTCAGGTGCTGACGGTTACACCATCCGCGAGTGCGACAGAGACAAAGTGGGAACAGAAATCACAATAACACTCAAGGATGATACCGAAAACACAAAATTCGGCGAATACCTTGAGGACTGGAAGATAGAAGAACTCGTTAAAAAGTACAGCGACTATATCAGATATCCTATCCGTATGTTTGTGTCGTCAGAAAAGCTCAAAGAGGGAAGTTCTGACGAATACGAAACATTCACCGAAGATGAAGTTTTAAACAGTATGGTTCCTCTTTGGAAGAAGTCGCAGAATGAGGTTACAGACGAGGAGATTGCAGACTTCTACAAGGGAAAGTTCTTCGATTTTGAAGCACCTCTTAATACGATAAGACAGAAGGCAGAAGGCGGAGTGAACTTTGAAGCTCTTATGTTTATTCCGGCACACGCGCCCGTCAATTTCTACAGCAAGGATTTTGAAAAAGGTCTTCAGCTATACTCAAGCGGCGTTCTCATTATGGAAAAGTGCAAGGATCTTCTTCCGGATTACTTCGGCTTTGTAAGAGGTCTTGTAGACAGTTCTGATTTGTCTCTCAATATTTCAAGAGAGATTTTGCAGCAGGACCGCCAGCTTAAGATAATCGCAAAAGCCATTGAAAAGAAAATTGTTTCAGAGCTTAAAAAGATGCTTGAAAACGACAGGGAAAACTACAATAAATTTTTCTCGGTGTTCGGTTCTTCAATCAAATGGGGAATATACAGCGACTTTGGTGCGCACAAAGAAAGCCTTAAGGATTTAGTATTGTTTAAGTCTTCAAAAGACAACGAATATGTAAGCCTCAAAGAATATGTAGCGGGCATGAAAGAGGAGCAGAAGGAGATTTACTATGCATCAGGTGACAGTGCTGAGAGAATCGCGGTTATGCCGCAGGTAAGCTCTGTTGTTTCTCGCGGATATGAGGTTATCTATCTCACAGAGGATGTAGATGAGTTTGCAATTTCAGTTCTCGGAAAATACGATGAGCATGAGTTTGTAAACGTCTGCAAGGAAAACTTCTCTCTTGCAACAGAAGAGGAAAAAGAGAAGATTGAAAAAGAAAACGAAGACGCAAAAGAGCTTCTTGACTTTATCCGTGAGAGCGCAGACAAAAATCTCTTTGCAGTCAGATTTACAAACGACCTAAAAGATCATGCTGTATGTATTTCAAGTGAGGGCGAAATTTCTCTTGCTATGGAAAAAACGCTCAGCAGAATGCCGGGCATGGAAGCAAATCCGATTCGAGCACAGCTTGTTCTTGAAATCAACATCGATCATCCGATGGCAGAAAAAATGAAAAAGATGTTTGAAAACGAAAAAGATGAGCTTGCAAAAATCTCAAAGGTTCTTTATGCACACGCGCGTCTCATAAGCGGACTTTCTGTTGATAATCCGACAGAGCTTTCAAACCTCGTCTGCGATCTCATGCTTAAATAAACTTCGTACAGGGGGATGGCTATGCAGCGTGCAACATCTGCACACATAAAAAAGCTGGATAAGCTTGCATCGGAAAAATACGGAATTCCACTATGGCGTCTTATGGAAAATGCAGGGAAAAGCATATTCGATGAAATTATAAAGGATTTTCCGGATAATATGTTTGCTGTTTTCTGCGGAAAGGGAAATAACGGCGGAGACGGATTCGTTGTTGCAAGGCTTTTAAAAGCTTCAGGTCGTGATGTCAAAGTCTATCTCACTCACGAGGAAGATGAGTTCAGCGATATTGCAAAAATTGCATTTGATAAACTTAAAAAGGAGAATGTTGAGATACTTAAAGTAACGGATGGCGTAGATGAAGATGCGGTTATTATAGATGCCCTTCTGGGAACTTCGATTTCAGGAGAGCCACGAGGAAATATAAAAGCTGCTATAGATAAAATAGCGTCTATGAATAATACTGTTATTTCTGTTGATATTCCGAGCGGCCTTTCTGCTGACACAGGAAATGCAGAAGGAAGTGTTATTTGCGCAGACTTTACATATACGCTTGCACTTGATAAAGTCGGGCTGAACATATGCCGGGGGAAATCCCTTTGCGGAAAGAAAAAAGTCCTTGATATAGGTATTCCGGAAGAGGCTGTAAGAGAGCTTTGGCTTGATGATAGGCATATAGAGGACTGAAGAAAAGCGGAAAAGTGAAAAACATAGGATGATTTGAAAAGGGGAAGAGAATATGTCGTTTATTGTCAATGCAAATTTTTCTCATGCTTTTTATTACAAGGCGGATTCATATGACAAGTATGAGTGTTTTGTGGAAAAAGTCAAAAAAGAATTTTCGCATTATGTATATTACGACCTTAATACAGATACTGATAATGCTTACATAAAGGATATGCAGACATCGGAGCGTTTTTTGCACGGAGGCGGACAGACCTATAAAGTATGCAGATTCTTTATCAATGATTTCTTCCCGAATCTTGAATCAAACGGATTTTCGGGCTGGTGTGTATTGTTGTCGTATTTTGAAGAATCAAGCATAATTTCCTTGTCTTTTCATTATTCAATCCACCATATTGATACAGACAAGGTTATTGCCATAAGGCAATCCGGGGTGCATAAAAAATATGAGTTTTCCGACGGGGAATGCTCGTGTGCCGACATTGCAAAAACAATGAGTGAAACCCTTGGTCTTTCTGATTCGATAGAATCAAGCTTTTTGTGCGAAATAACAAAATTCCACAATTATACAACTATTGATGACATAGAAAAAGATGAGTCAAAGCTTCTTTATGGTATTCTGTCAGGTGATGAAGGGTATGAATTTGTTCCCGATAATATAGTTAAAGAACGCTTGTCAAATTCGTGGGGAAGTCGTGAGTTTATTCGTATTTATGCATCGCGACAAGCATTTCTGTTTTTGAATCTGATAGATTGCCCTTGCCAAAAAAACTATCTTGAACGACAAGAAGAATTTCAGACAAAAATATATGGCTCTTGCAATCCGTACTTTTATATGGGTGAGTGTCCGTTAACAGTAAATCACGGAATTTTATTTTCTGTTGAGTTTGTTATGATGCTCAAAGCCTTAATCAATGGAGTTTTGGCTTTTCAAACGGAACACGGCAATAAAAAAGTTCATTCATACTTTCGAAGAATCAGTACGACACGCGAGTTGAGGAAAAAAATAATAGAAGTTCTTGAAAAGGTAGAACAAACAGCAATCTCAGAAATAGGTGAGTTGAGCTCCATGCTTTTAATAAGTCAGAATATTGCGCCAATTGTAGATCAGGTCAAGTACCTTTTAGAGTTGCTGGAGGCAGATCTGACTCTTATTTATTCCGAACGCAATAACTTCATGGTTACAATGCTCACCATTTTAGGTCTTTTGCTCGCATTATGGCAGATTATTCTGGGATTTTGACGGATCGAACTATCAAGAGTGAAAAAAGCACACTTTTGTGTGCTTTTTATTGTAATTGACAGAAAGTTGGAGTATAATACTGATAGACCATTTAAAGCAAGGGTGAAATATATGCAGTATGAAACTGCGCAAGATTCGACGATACGGAAATTGAAAGCACAAAGAATTTCACCGATATCGCAGGACATTGGGCAGAAGCAGAAATTCGTGAAGCAGCAGCACGCGGATGGATAAAGGGTTATGACGACAATACCTTCCGTCCGAATAATCCGATAACACGCGCAGAGGCTATGGTTCTTATTAACCGTGTTCTCCACCGCGTTCCGAAGACGGTAGAAGATTTGCTTGCAAACACGATGATTACGTGGCCTGACAATAATGATAAGTCAAAGTGGTACTATATCGCAGTTCAGGAAGCCACAAACAGCCACAAATATGAGCGTATGACGGAAATCTATGAAAAGTGGACAATGCTCATCGCGAATGTTGATTGGGCGAAATACGAAAAATAATTGAATCTTCTTACGTCATAGAAGACGCCAAAAAAGAAGGGGCGCAGTTCTTTTACTGCGGTCCTTCGCCATTGTTTATCGTTCTCTTTTGCAAAGAAAAATATGTTGCAAAAAATGGGATATTATAGTAAAATCAAGATGTTCATTAAAAAATAAATAAATGAAAGGGTAATACTATGAATTTAGGTGTGTTGATAGCTCTTGATGCGAATGTCGCAGAGGAGATTAAAAAAGTCCACGAGCTTGGATTTAGCTCTTGCCAGCTTTCGTCGTGGGATGTGTCTCTTCGCACACAGGAGATGGCAGATAAGATAAACGAAGCTTTAGAGAAGTATAACGTGAAAATTTCAACCTTCTGGTGCGGATGGACAGGTCCGCAGGTGTGGGATTTTTACGACGGACCGCTGACGCTTGGTCTTGTTCCCGAAGGCTTGAGATGGTCAAGAATCGAAGAGATTAAAAACGGCTCTGATTTTGCAAAAAAGCTTGGCGTTTCAAACGTTGCAACTCACGTCGGATTCTTGCCTGAAAACCCGAATACGACAGAATACCGTTCTCTTGTGTGCGCATTGAGAGACCTTGCAACATATATTGCAAAGAACGACCAGTATTTCCTGTTTGAAACAGGTCAGGAAACACCGGTCACGCTCCGCCGCACAATTGAGGATATCGGAACGGAAAATCTCGGCATAAATTTAGATCCTGCAAATCTCATATTGTACGGTAAGGCAAACCCCGTTGATGCCCTCGATGTAATCGGAAAGTATGTAAGGGATATCCACGGAAAAGACGGCTGCTACCCGACAGACGGAAAAAATCTCGGAACGGAAGTTCCGTTAGGTCAGGGAAAGGTCAACTACCCGGCTTTTGTAAAGAAATTAAAGGAAATCGGATACGATGCTACCATTACAATTGAGCGAGAAATTTCGGGAGATGAGCAGATCCGTGATATAAAGAATGCGAAGAAATATCTGGAAGAGTTGATATAGTCAGAAAACGCGCAAGAGAAAGGCGATTTTTATGATAAAAAATACAAAACCGAAATTGAGTTTTTATGACCTACCGCACAAAGGGATTACATCATATTTCGATATGATAGATTTAGCTACGGAATACGGTGTACCGGGTGTTGAGTTTATGAAATATCTCGAGCTTTCAACTCCCGATAAAGAAATGGCTAAAAGAATCAGGGAGTATGCCGATAAAAATGGCATAAGCATACCGTGCTTCTCAATGTATATTGAGCTTATGAGCGGTGATAGGGCAGAGAACATCAAACTTCTCAAGGACTATGCAGAGATCGCCGCGATTTTAGGATCTCCTTATTTGCATCATACTGCAATAACAGAGCAGAATCCGCAGAAGCTCCTGCCCAAAAAGACCGAGCTTATGAAAACGGCGGCAGAGTACATAAGGGAGATTTATGATTACGGCGAGAGTTTGGGAGTAAAGCCGATTTACGAGGATCAGGGATTCGTTTTAAACGGTGTGGAGAATTTCGGAGAGTTTCTCGATATTGTTGACAGAGAGGTCGGCGTAGTTGCTGATTTCGGAAACATATATCAGTCAAAAGACAGCGCGCTTGATTTTGTCAGGGCATTTGCAGAGCGTGTCGTTCACGTTCATTTTAAAGATATCGTATTTACCGAAAAGCCCGAGACCGAAAAAAAGCTTTTCTCATTAACGGGAAAATACATCACAGAGGTTGCTCCCGGAAAGGGCATAGTTGATTTTGATGCTTGCATGAAAGTTCTCAAAGATGTCGGATACGACGGTTATTACAGTATTGAATGGGGAACTGAAAAAGCATATTCTCCGGAATTTGATGAAGTAATAGCATTTACTAACAAAATTATGTAAAAGAGGACGAGGAAATGAAAAAATTTGCAATCATAGGTTTTGGCGGACTTGGAAAGCTCCATTTTCAGAATCTCATAAAAATAGAGGAAGAAAGAAAAGATATAGCTCTTGTTGCGATATGCAATGATAAGCTCGATGAAATTAAAAAGACGGTAACTACGAATATTTCGTCTGTTTCTCTTGATAACATCGACTTTTCAAAGTATAACCTGTACGACGATTACAAAAAAATGATAGAGAATGAAGAGCTTGATTTTGTAGTTATCGCGCTTCCGACATTCTTACATAGCGAGGTCGCGACATACTGCCTTGAGCACAACATTCACGTTTATTCCGAAAAGCCGATGGCACTAACTCTTGACGAATGTATCAGGATGAAAGATGCCGCAAAAAATCACAACAGACAGCTTATGGTCGGGCAATGTCTCCGATTTACCGATGAGTATATGTATATTAAAAAGCTTATGGAGACAAATGAGTATGGAAAGGTTTTGAAAGCAGAGTTTTCAAGAAAATCACCTCTGCCGTTGTGGTCAGCAGGTGGCTGGCTCCTTGATGAATCGAAGAGCGGTGGTATCATCGTAGATTTCCATATTCACGATGTTGATATAATCAACTGGTATTTCGGAAAACCTGAAAAAATACATTCAATATCAAATCATAAAGAAAAACATTATGCATCAATCTATTCTCTTTATGATTACGGCGACAAAAAAGTAACTGTTCTTGCTGACTGGGGATTACCTGCAACATTCTCGTTTGTCGCAAGCTATAAGATAACTTTTGAAAACGCATATATTGAGAGCATAAACGGTGATATTACGGTATACACAAACGAAAAAATCTTCAAGCCGGAGCTTGAAAAGGGTGATTGCTATTACAGGGAAATGTGTGAATTCATTGATTGCATCGTAAACGACAAACCGCTTGTAACAGCGTCGCTTGAGTCAGTGCATTCAACGATGGAAATGTTGTTTGAAGAAAAACAGATGGTTTCAAAATAAGTTAAAAGAAGGCAGACAAAAGTCTGTCTTCTTTTTTGTACAAAAAAACAGCCAATCTTGTGATTGGCTGTCTGGCAGGGGTAGAAGGACTCGAACCCTCAAGAACGGTTTTGGAGACCGGCATGTTACCATTACATCATACCCCTAAATAGCAACTATTAAATTATTAACAGAGTATCTCTGTTTGCGACTTTAATAGTTTACCATAAAAAGATATATTTTGCAAGCAAAATTTCAAAAAAGTGCGAAAATTATTTAAACTTCATTCGGCTGAGTCTGAGGGCGTTTGAAACGACTGTTATCGAGCTTAAAGACATAGCCAAAGCACCGAACATGGGATTTAAGAATGGTCCGCCAAAAATGTGCAAAAAACCTGCCGCAACGGGGATTCCGATTGCGTTATATGCAAATGCCCAGAAAAGATTTTGCTTGATGTTTCTTGTAACTGCCTTGGAGATTCTGATCAGCTTTACAATATCGCCAAGATCATCCTTCATAAGAAC
>JAZTYJ010000021.1:0-11102 GCA_045636865.1 Eubacteriales bacterium | reverse complement strand
AACACTTTTTTAGAAACTTTTGCTTCTTTTTTGTTGACCTCGGCGGTCGCTTCCGCGCCCCCCTCTCGCGAGGTGCTTTAATACTATACCAAATCTTACTCCCTTTGTCAACACTTTTTTTCAACTTTTTTGCGTTTTTTTAGATTCGACAAAATCAACAACCGCACGTCGACAAAGCGCGTTGTGTTTGTGTCTTTTGCGCACAACGATATGTTGTATTTACGACTTATATATTATATATATTTTAATATGTAAGTTTGCTCTGCCGGAGCAAGCCCCGGCAGAGCTGTGATTTATTCGGAAGAAAAACGTTTTTTAGTTCTCGAACGAGAAGATTCTTACAATTTCGCCTTCCTCAAGCTGAATGATTGCGTTGAATGCGCCCTTCTCGATTGCCTGGTTAGTCGGAACCGTTACGAGATGCGAGCCGACATATTCACCGTCATTGATTGTGATAACGGTGTATCCATCCTTTGAGAGGCGGAGAGATGATGCGTCGTCTGAATTGAGTCTTCCGTCAATATCGAGCATGTGATCCTTCTGTGAGCTGTAGTAAACGAATCTGTTGTTTACAATATCTGCTGCGTTTACATAGAATGCGCCGCTGAACTTGCCCTGCGGATCTGCCTGCATGTCTGACTTGAGACCGCCTGCAGAGGTTACTGCGCCGAGCTTGCCGTCTGCCGTGAGGGCATAACGTACAATCGTTCCGCTTTCGTAGTTTCTGATATCACCGACATAGCCTGCGCTCTCAGAGAAGATCGGGTTGTTGTTGAGGTCTGTTACGTCATCGATTGAAGTTACCTCAAAGAGACCTTCGTCACCTATGAGAGTGAACTTTGCGTATGCCTGGCCTGTTGCGACATTGTACATCTGCTTTGCAGAAACGACGTATGCGATGCTGTCTGTTTCCTTGTATGAGATATTTTCAAGGTTGTCGCCGTGTGTTATACCCGCCGCTACAATAGCACTTGCAAGACCTGACTTGCTCATTACGACGCTGCCCATCGCCTTTTCCGTGAGGGCGTTGTTGATCTTGAGACCTGAGATTGCCTTTGCCTTCAATGAGACGAGCTCTGAAAGCTTGTATGCGCGCGCCTTGACCGGCTGATACTTTTCATCCTTGTAGTCGCCGCTTACGTTACCGTAGAGAACGAATACCACCGATGAGTCGTCGCCGTAGTAGTTCTTGCTGTCTACCATTACTGCGCCGTCCTTGATTTCGTAGGTTCTGTTTGTGTTCGGAACGCGTACGCCCGCCTCAACCTCAAGCTTCTTCATATCCTGATGCGAGAGGTCAACCGTTCCGTCTTCGCGGATTGAGTACTCGACAACCCAGCCAAAACGTGCGTTGTTTGCGTAATCCTGCGGACGGTCGTTTTCCTTGTGGTTCGGAGTTGAGGGGTACTTCGTGTAGAACTTTCCTACCTTGTAAGTTCCCTCGCTGTTGTCAGCAAAGCCGAGCTTTACATAAGCAACGCCGAGCTTTTCGTCAAAGCTTGAGTCAAGGATTACCGCATAACTTTCTGCAGCCTGTGTTTCCTCTGAAGTTTCGATGTCGAGGATTGTGTTCTTATAGACACGGTAGAGTGTGTTCTCCTTCATGGCATCCTTGTTGCTTGTATAGAATCTTGAAAGAGATCCGTAAGTTGTAATCGCACGGCAGAGATTTTCGTCTGCAAAGTACTTATTGCCGCCGATTGTTACGGAGCCGTCGTCGTTGAGGCTCTCGAGTGCACCGCGCATCTCCGAGACCTTCTCAACGTTGAGCTTGCCGTCTGCGAAGTAGTAGATAACGTAGTCGTTTCGTGCGATTTCTCCGTGGAGAATTACATCGTCAAGGTCAACCGTTCCGACCTTCGGAAGTGTGATTGTCTTCTTTGTTTCGCTTATTGCAGAAACCTGACCGTAAGCGATCGAGTCTGCCTTGTTGTTCATTCTGAAGATATATGAGAATGTCTTGCCGCCGTCAACAGACACGAAGCGGTAGTTGGCTACGCCGCCCTTGCCCATATCCTGGAAGAACGCATCGTTTCCGTTCGGATGTGAGAGTGTGCCGCCGTCGCGGAGAGTTGCGCCTGAAACGTAAGAGTAAGCTGAGAAGTCGTTTGCTTCTGCCTTGTTTTTGAGAGTGTTGTAGTTTACGTTCTTTGCAACCTTTGTTGCCTTTGCATCCGCCTTGATCTGATACTCCTTACCGTCAACGGTGAATGAGATATACGGAGTTATGAGAGATGAGCTCTGTGAGTTACCGTCGGGCATAATCTTGACGTCACTTGTTGATACGTTGTAGATCTTTGTATCGGATGTTACGATTACGTTTCCGATAACCTCAACGTTGTTGTAGCCGAGGCTGCCTGCAGCCTGGTCTGCCTTGAAGTAAACATCGACCTTTGCGCCGAGAAGCTCGTCTGCGATATCGCGGTCAATCTTTACTGTTGCGCCCTTCTTTTCGCCGTCCGAATTCTGGTATTCATAGTAGATGATGCTTTCATTTGAACCCTCTTCGGTTACTGCGATTGCAGGACCCTTTGAAACTGTGATATCTTCGCCCTTTGCATCCTTGAATATCGCGTAGTTTTCGTTTGCAACAACGATACCCGTTACGTGCTTAAGTCCGAGAACCTGCTCGCCGAGAGTCTGGTTCTTCTCACCGCTGAGTGCGTTGAACTGTGAGCCGATACCTGTGATCGGGCTGTATACGAACACCGGAGAGAAGATTGCATTTCTCATGAGCTTTGCAACGAGCTCGCGCGATGCCGGAGCTGTCGGGTCGCCTGACCAGCCGTCAAAGAGACCGAGCTCCATAGCCTTTGCAACGGTATTTGCAGACCAGTTCTTGCCGACAAAGCCTTCCTTTTCTGCGTTGCAGCCGAGGATTACGAGGAGCATCTTGCTCGCCTCAGCGACCGTTACGTTGCCGTTGGGGTTGAACTTGTTGTTTCCGACACCGGAAACGATTCCCTGATTGTGGCAGTAGTTGATATAACCCTTTGCCCACTTGACGTTTGCATCGTTTTCAACGTCTGTAAATGCGCTTGCCTGACCTGCGAAAAGTGAACCGAGATCATCTGCGCCGTACTTGAGCACGTATGCCATCTTGGCAAACTCTGCTCTTGTGATTTTTTCGTTCGGGCGGAACGAACCATCCGGATATCCGCCGAGAACGCCGAGTTCAACGAGCATATTTACATCGTCTTTATAATTCTCATTAATGTCAGTTGCATCGGTGAACCCTACCGCACTTGCCAAAAGTGAAAATGAAAGCACAAACACGATTGCAAGTGCAAGAACCTTCTTAAAGTTCTGCATGTTAGAATTCCTCCTTCAATTTTTCAGGCTGTCTGCCTGTTACGAGTGCTATGATACAGCATCGCATTTTCAAAGTCAACGGATTTCGACATCCTGTAAATCGAGAGAAATTTTCTCGTTATATTTTGTCCTTAATGTGGAAAAAAACGCGTAAATTTTTCAAAAATTATCCAAATTTGGAATTTTTTAAAATTAATTTGCGACTTCGGACAAGGTTGCGGAATTTGTCTTTTTTATTGAAAAGGCGTCGCGTGTATGCTATAATAATGTAGACTTTTTAAATCCCCACTACAAAGGAGAAATCATTATGAAAAAAGTTGTATCCGCATACACTAAAGCACCGCTTATTCTGAGAATAGCAATCGGTCTCGTTATCGGTGTTGCCCTCGGTCTTTTTGTTCCGCAGGCAAGCTTTGTAACCGTTATCGGCTCGCTCTTTGTCGGCGCACTCAAGGCAGTTGCACCCGTTCTCGTTTTTGTTCTCGTTATTGCGGCTCTCGCAAGTGCCGGCAAGAACATCGGCGGACGTTTCAAGACCGTTATCTTCTTCTATGTGCTCAGCACATTCCTTGCAGCTGTTGCGGCTGTTATCGGAAGCTATCTCTTCCCCGTAACACTCTCATCTCTCGGCGAAGCTGTTACGCAGTCAGCTCCGGCAGGTCTTGGCGAGGTCTTCTCGGGGCTTCTCATGAATATGGTTATGAATCCGATTTCCGCTATTATGAACGCAAACTACGTCGGCATCCTCACATGGGCAGTTATCCTCGGTCTTGCTCTCCGTATGAGTGCAGGCGAGAAGACCAAAGAAGTTTTTAACGACATTTCAAACGCTGTTTCAAAGACGGTTGCATGGATCATCGAGTTCGCTCCGTTTGGCATCTGCGGTCTCGTTTTCTCATCCGTCAGCGAGTACGGTCTTGACATCTTCACGGAGTACGGCAAGCTCCTTGCCCTCCTTGTCGGATGTATGCTCGTTGTCGCATTTGTTATCGATCCGCTTATCGTTGCAATTTCTCTTAAGAGAAATCCGTATCCGCTTGTTCTCCGCTGCTTTAAGGAATCGGGCATCACAGCCTTCTTCACAAGAAGCTCTGCGGCTAATATCCCCGTAAATATGCGCCTTTGCGACAAGCTCGGTCTTGACAAGGAGCACTACAGCGTTTCCATCCCGCTTGGCGCAACCATCAATATGGACGGTGCGGCAATCACCATCACAATAATGAGCCTTGCAGCTGCTTTCTCACAGGGAGTTTCTGTAAATATCCTTCTCGCAATCCTCTTAAGCTTCGTTGCAACGCTCGGCGCATGCGGCGCATCAGGCGTTGCGGGCGGCTCACTCCTCCTCATCCCGATGGCTTGCTCACTCCTCGGCGTAGGACAGGACATCGCGATGCAGATGGTTGGCGTAGGATTTATCATCGGCGTTGTTCAGGATTCACTTGAAACTGCAATCAACTCATCTGGCGACGTTATCTTCTGTGCTACTGCAGAGTTCCGCGAGTGGCAGAAGCAGGGCAAAGAACTTCCGTTTTAATTAAATCTTTCTAAAGGAGTTTTTGATATGAATAACTATGTAGGACATGAATCACAGCTTTACGGTGTTGAAGAGCACCGTCTCGTCGGCGGCAAGGGTGACGGCATCCGTCTCTTTGAAGTGAACAACGGCAACGGCATTATGTTCACCGTTTCAGCAGACCGCGCAGGCGACATTTCACGCCTTTATTTCAACGGCAAGAACCTCGGCTTCTTCGCTCCGTGCGGATATGTTTCTCCGAAGTATTACGACAAGGACGGACTTGGCTTCTTGAAGTCATTTACTGCAGGCTTTTTCACAACCTGCGGTCTTACTGCAGTCGGCAGCCCGTGCAACGACAACGGCGAGGATCTCCCTCTCCACGGCACAATCTCAAACACACCTGCAGAGAACGTAAGCTACTGGGTTGACGATAAGGCAATCCACCTCATCCTCACGGTCCGCGATGCATATCTCTTCGGACACAAGCTCGTCCTCACGCGCGAATACACCTGTCCCATTGGCGGCAACGAAATCGTCATCCGCGACAAGGTAAAGAACATCGGCGATGCTTCTGCTCCGTATATGATTCTCTATCATATGAATATGGGATATCCGCTTCTTTCGGAGAACTCTGTCGTTACGATCGACAGCAAAGGAATCACTCCGAGAAACGAAGTTTCTGCCGCAAATATAGGTGATGCTCTTGTTATGGAAAAGCCGCAGGCAGGCTTTGAGGAGCAGTGCTTCTTCCACGATATGAAGACGGGTATGGCAAAGATTTACAACCCCGATATAAACACCTCACTCTCAATTATCTACAACACGGATGAGCTTCCGTACTTCACAGAGTGGAAGATGATGGGAAGCGGTCAGTATGCGCTCGGTCTTGAGCCGGGCAACTGCACACCGGAAGGTCGCGACGTTGTCCGCAAAAACGGCAATCTCGTTGAGCTTTTGCCGGGCGAGGAAAAGACTCAGACAATAACAATCAGAATTTCAAACGAAGCATAATTTTGGAGGTTTAAAATGAAAAAGGTAGTTTTGCTCGGCGATTCAATTCGCCTTATCGGTTACGGTCTCAAGGTTCCGGAGCTTCTCGGTTCTGACTATGAAGTCTGGCAGCCGGAGGACAACTGCAGATATTCTGCATATGGTTTTCGCATGGTCATCGACTTCAAGGACAAAATTGAGGGCGCGGACATAATCCATTGGAACAACGGCCTCTGGGATCTTATCGACGAACTCGGCGACGGTCCGTTCTCTTCTGTTGAGACATACGTTGCAAATATGAAGAGAATTGCAGCAAACCTCTTAAAGCTCGGCAAGAAGGTTATCTTTGCGACAACTACTCCCGTTACCGCCGCACACTACGGCATCAAGAACGAAAACGTTGCAAAGTATAACGCCGCAATCGTCCCTGTTCTCAAGGAAATGGGCATTATCATAAACGACCTTAACGCTTTCGTTACTCCGAACATCGAAACCTTCATCAGAAAGGATGACAACATCCACCTCACAGACGAGGGTATTGACGCCTGTGCGAAGGAAGTTGCTGACTTTATAAAGGCAAACATTTAAGATGAACATTCCCGAACTTTTCAAAAATACGCCGCTTGCACTCGGTCCTATGGCGGGCGTTACGGACGTTGCCTTCCGCACCGTCTGTAAACGTTTCGGCGCAGACATCACCTGCTCGGAGATGATAAGCTCGCGCGCACTCGTCTATCAGGACAAGAAGACCTCGACTCTTCTTACACGCGGTGAGGACGAATCACCCTTCGGGATTCAGCTTTTCGGAAACGATCCGTCTGTTATGCGCGAGGCGGCATGTCTTGCGCTTGAGAAAACGGGTGCCGATTTCATCGACATAAATATGGGCTGCCCGACTCCGAAAATCGTAAACAACGGCGACGGCTCGGCACTTATGAAAAACCCTTCGCTTGCGGCAGAGATTGTCCGCGCGATAAAGGATGCGGTGAGTGTCCCCGTTTCCGCAAAGTTCCGCAAGGGATGGGACTCGGGCTCGGTCAACGCGGTGGAGTTTGCAAAGGAGCTTGAGGATGCGGGCGCTGACTTTCTCGCAATCCACGGCAGAACACGCGTTTCGATGTATTCGGGGCGCGCTGACTGGGATATTATAGCCGATGTGGTAAAGGCAGTAGAGCTTCCCGTTATCGCAAACGGCGATGTTTTCTCGGCAGAGGATGCCGTTAAAATAAAAAAGAGAACAGGCGCAAAGGGCATTATGATAGGCCGCGCGACGTTTGGAAATCCGTGGATTTTCTCTCAATGCCGCGAGGCTCTTGAGGGGCGTGAAGTTTCTCCTCTTCCGCCGCTTAAAGACCGCCTCGATGTCGCGTGGGGGCAGATTCTTTTAAGCGCGAAGGACAAGGGTGAGCACATCGCGGTGCTTGAGGCACGTCGGCATATCGCGTGGTATCTCCGCGGAGTGCGCGGCGGAAACGCATATAAAACACGCGTTACGTCAATTTCGTCTCTTGAAAATTTAAGACGCCTCTTGGAAGAAATAAAACACACATTGGGATAAAAAACAGGAAAGCTTTCCGCTTTCCTGTTTTTCTTATTTTGTGGGGTTTGAATCCCTTATCGTTTCAAGAATTTGGTTTGTAGTCTCTCATCAGCTTTGAGATACACATCGAAACCTCTCTGTTCTGACTTAACGGGGTTTCGGGGGCGGTATAGCCCCCTGAATCGTTTTAAGGGGGTATGGGGGGAAATCGAAATCCCCCATGCTTTTGCTACTTTTGTCTCACAAAAGCAGGCCCCCGGCAGGGATGACGAACTAAACTACTCATCCCAAAATAAAACTCGGCACCTGCCGCGAGACTTGGGAGACTTTTCTTTTCGGGCGCGTCAAGAATCGCCCCTACGGTTTAATACGTTAACGGTACAAAAGGCTTTTTATTTAAATGTCATTTTGTCCTTCATCTTCTCCGCCTCACCTTTTACTTTTCCGAGCGCATCGCGGAGAGCAGAATCCTCTATATAATTGTGGTCTTCATAAAATATGGAGTATACGTGCTTCTTATCCGCCGATTCACCAAATAGCGTGTTGTTTGAGACCTTGCCGTCGTCTTTCATTTTGTCCCACTGTTCACGCGTGAATTTTCCGATGGTCATCATGCGGATGTCGCGGTCGCCCTCGGTGTAGTAAAACTCCGTCTGCGGATACGTATCGCCCGACGAGCCTGCCTGTCTCGTTACGGCTTTAAAGTTCTTCTGCCACATCTCCGGCACATCAAAGCTCATATTGTCGTCATCGTATCGCGCGGTCATCGACGTATCCTGCGTCATCGAAGAGCCGCCGTCCGCCATACCGTTTTCACATCCGGCAAAGACAAAAAGGGATGCGAGGGCAATCAAAAAAACCGTTTTTTTCATATTTATCAAACTCCTTTCACCCATATTATCCACAAAACAAAGAAAAAAATTCAGACAAACTTTTTCTCTTTTTTGTATTCGCAGAGTTTTTTTGGGACATAATGAAATTAAACGCAAAAAAAGGAGCTTTGATTTATGAAAAAATTTATTTTGCCGATTCTTTCGGCACTTATCGCAATTACACTTGTCTCCTGCGGAGAAAAAACACCCGAAAAGCAGTCTGCCGCGGTGTTTTACTACACCTACAGCGACCCGTATATCTCAACCGTGCGAGCCTCTCTTGACCGCGAGCTCGAGGCTGCGGGGATAGAGTATCAGGATTATGACTCAAATTCGAGCCAGACAACCCAGGCAGAGCAGGTGCAGACTGCCATAACAAAGGGCGCAACGATGCTTATCGTAAACATCGTTGAAACGGGATCTGACGATGCCGCACGCGGAATCGTTTCCCAGGCACGCGCCGCCGACATTCCTCTCATATTCTTCAACCGCGAGGTCTCGGACAACGTTGTTGCAAGCTATGAAAAATGTGCATTCGTAGGCACAGATGCCGCGGAGGCGGGGCATATGCAGGGTGAGATGATTGCAAAATATCTTATAGAAAACTACGACAAGACCGACTTAAACGGCGACGGCAAAATTTCCTACGTTATGTTCAAAGGTCAGGAGGGAAACGCCGAGGCGGAATTCCGCACAAAATACTCCGTTGAGGATGCAAACAAGCTTCTCAGGGAAGCCGGAAAATCCGAGCTTGTGTTCTACAATCCGCAGAACCGCGACAGATATCTTGTAGACAAGAACGGAACGTGGTCAGCATCCGCCGCAAACGAATATATGACGACGATACTGACGGAATATACCGAAAACGCGAAGAATATGGTTGAGGTCGTAATCTGTAACAACGACGGTATGGCAGAGGGCGCAATAACCGCGCTCAACACGGCAGGCTATAACAAGGGCACGGGCAGGATGATTCCCGTTTTCGGGGTCGATGCGACGGAGGCGGCGGTCTCTCTCATCGAGGGCGGACGCATGAGCGGAACGATAAAGCAGGACGCCGAGGGTATGGCAAAGGCGATTGCACATCTTGCAACAAACGTTAAAAACGGCGAGGACGTTATGAACGGAACGGGAGAGATGAACGTTGACGACAACGTTTCAAAAATCCGGATCCCCTACGGAATCTTTACGGGCGGAAAATAGCTATGGAAAAAGACGTACTTCTTCAGATGCGCGATATTTCAAAGAGTTTTCCCGGTGTGCAGGCACTTGACGGAGTTGACTTAACCGTCCGCCGCGGCACGGTGCACGCGCTTATGGGCGAAAACGGTGCCGGAAAGAGCACTCTGATGAAGTGCCTTTTCGGAATATACTCCCCCGATTCGGGAGAGATTTTTCTCGACGGCGAAAAGGTCTCCTTCACAACGGCAAAGGAGGCTCTCTCCGGCGGTGTTGCGATGGTGCATCAGGAGCTCAACTGCGCGCTCAAGCGTTCGGTTTCCGACAATCTATGGCTCGGAAGATATCCGACCGTCGGCCCCTTCGTTTCGGAAAGGCGGCTTGACTTAATGACGCGCGAGGTCTTTTCAAAGCTCGGGCTCTCAATTGAGCCGAAGAGGATTATGAGCACGATGCCCGTCGCACAGCGGCAGATGGTCGAAATTGCAAAGGCGGTGTCGTATAACGCGCGCGTCATCGTCTTTGACGAGCCGACCTCCTCCCTTTCGGAGAAGGAGGTTGATCGGCTTTTCGGCATCATTGAGCTTCTTCGCAAGAACGGATGCGGAATCATCTATATTTCCCACAAGATGGAAGAAATCCTGAAAATCGCCGACGAGGTTACCATAATGCGCGACGGCAGATACATCACAACCGAGCCGGCGCGGGATCTCACGATGGAAAAAATTATAAAGCTTATGGTAGGGCGCGAGATAACAAACCGCTTTCCCGAAAGGACTCCCGATATCGGCGGTGAGCTTTTGCGCGCAGAGAATATTTCGTCTAAAAACTGGCCGCTTAAAGACGTTTCATTTTCTCTTCGCAAGGGAGAAATCCTCGGTGTTTCGGGGCTTGACGGCTCGGGAAGAACCGAGCTTTTAGAAAACCTTTTCGGTCTTTCCGAACGCCTCGGCGGCCGCCTTTTCCTCGACGGAAACGAGATAAAAAACAAAAACGCGCGCGACTCCATAAAAAACGGCTTTGCCTACGTTACGGAGGAGCGTCGGCGCGACGGCATTTTCGGAATCCTCGACATCCGCGAGAACATGATGATTTCAAGCCTTAAAAAATACACGCGCGCAGGCTTCTGTCTCGATTCGGGAAAAATGAAGCGGGAGACCGACAGATTCATTTCCTCCCTGCGCATCAAAACACCGTCGCAGAAAACAAAAATCCGAAGCTTATCGGGAGGAAACCAGCAGAAAGTCGTGCTCGGCCGCTGGCTTCTGACAAAGCCGCGCATCTTTCTGCTCGATGAGCCGACGCGCGGCATCGACATCGGCGCGAAGCAGCTGGTGCTTGAGACGCTGGTGCGGCTGAACCGCGAACAGGGCATGACCATTATGATGGTCTCCTCGGAGCTCCAGGAGCTTCGGAGCACCTGCGACCGCATCGCCATCGTGGCCGAGGGCAAGGTCGTGGATATACTGAAGGCGGACGCCTCCGATACGGCGTTCGGCCTGGCCATGTCGGGAAAGAGAGCAAAGGAAGGTGAGATGGCATGAGTGAGCGCGTGGAACGCAGGGATGCCAAAAAGCGGGGCAGCCGCTTCTGGGTGTCGATCGTGCTGTTCGCACTCGCCGGCGTACTGCTGGCCGTGTCCATCGGCGGATATGTGCTGCGGGGCAGCGCTTCCGTCAGGACCAACCTGGAC
>JAZTYJ010000020.1:0-159452 GCA_045636865.1 Eubacteriales bacterium | reverse complement strand
TTTGTTTTATTATCTACTTTCCGCAGCAGCCCTTCGGCGGCTTTTCGCAACCGTCATTATGCACACTCTCGCGCGCAGAGGGTGGGAAGAATTCATTAACCGGGAACTTGATTTTTCTGAAGAGGTCGCACGGTCTGTCTTCGCTTGAACCTACGCACTCTTTTTCAGGCATACAGAAGTCATAAGCCGGAATAAGAAGCTGGGAATCGCGCTCAAGGCGGACGATTGAGAACTGACCGAGCGTTACAAGAAGATTCTTGCATCCGCCGCTTGTTATGAGCTCGTCGTCGAAGAAGTCCTTTACGCACTGCGGAACTTCGCAGAGCTCATCGCACATACAGTCGCAGTCGCAATCGGGATTCGGAAAATGTCTTCTTGCTTCGCAGAGCTCCGCTCCGAGGAAAATCGGGTCAACAGCCTCAACATAAGCCTTTGGCATATTGTCGGCACACTTTACGCAATCGCCACCGTCGGAGCTGAAGATTTTTACGTCTCCCTCACTGCCGAAGAGAATAACTCTCTTGTCGTAAACCGCAAGGCCCGAAACCTTCTGATACTTTCCGGAGCAGGAGCAGACTTCTGCCTTGATGCTGTAGAAAAACTTGATGTCTACCGTATAGAAACCGCGGTTGAACGTTACCTCGTGAACATCTATCTTCGTCTGGATGAGCTTTGCCTCACGGCTCTTTACGCTCGTTGCGCAATCAAGAATTTCCTGTGAACAGCGAGTCGGATATACTCTTATGTTCTCAATGCATTCCTTATCTCTGCAGGAATCGTAAATTCTGTTTGTATGGATACACACAGCCTCTTTCACACACGGAGCATTTCCGTGGATCGGGCCGGGCAATACCTTATCAGGCATTTGCATATACCTCCCGTAATGTTGTTTTGAAGCATCCTTCATTACACATTATGCAAACACCTGCAAAGTGGTGAAAATCATCTCTTTACTTTCTTTTTTATATGCGTCGCAAGAAAAAGCGCAAGCGGAAGTGCGATAAAAAAAGAAAGGAAATAAAAAGCTCCGCCCTTCCACTCAAGAAGACCGCGTAAGGATGAAATGTCGCGGTAGATAAGCTGCGTTGCGGATGCGGTTATGAGCGCAAGCGGAAGCGATGAAAAGCTTTTTTCATTTGTATTGAATACACCGTTTATCATCTCCGATGCAAAGGCAAGGCATATGCAACCCTTGAAAAAGAGACAGATCGTCATAGCCACGGAGGCGAGAATTTCTGTATGCCTGACAAAACCACCCACTCTCCGCAGGGACATCGCGGTGTAGACGGGGTAAAAGTCTGCTTTTGCAAGCTCTTCTCCGAGCGTTATAACGCTTATTGCAGAAATTACGGCAAGGCCTATTCCCGCCACCGCAACGGACGACAGCATATACGCTCTTCGGGTTTTTGCTTCCGACATTTTTGTGTAGACCGCCACAAATGCGGGAATAAGTCCGAAGCGGTTTAAGAAAACCTCACCGACAGACGGAAGAATTTTGAAATTCTCAAACTTTGCAAGGGTCATAAGATTTGACTTTATCTGCGAAAGAGACGAGAAAACAAAAAACACAAACACGGATGCTACAAACCACACGAGAAGCCACGCCGTCTGCGACGGACAACGTAGCTTCTGCCCCTTCACCGCGAGCGCAGAGACAAATATGAGAAGCAGCGGAATTATTATCTGTGGAGTCTGCGGAAGTGATGTTATCTGCACAAACCGTGAAAAGACCGTGAGCGATACTGCACATGTGAGAAGAGCGAAGATGGAAAAAACGAGTGCGAGGATAATTCCGAAGGTCTTTCCGAAGCTTTTTTTGAGCACTCCGAAAAACGTCTCATCCGGAAAGCGGTCACACGAGCTGCAAAATGCCGCCGTGCAGATAAGCGCAAGAGAAGTTGCGAGGATGTCTGCAACCCATACCGCACCGCCTGCCGCGACTCCCGGCACAACGGAGTATGCGTTTGTGAGCAATGCAAGAGCGCAAAGGATTGCGCCTGTCATATTGGATATTTTTTCGTTTTTCATTTCAAGCTACCTCATGAATATCGAAATCATCCCCGAAAGCGATGCGCCGACGTGGTCAGTCAGCATAAAGCGACCTGCAAAGTATGCGGATATAACGGCGAGAACAGAGAGCGCGATATAAAGCTTTTTTTCTCTTCCCTCTTTTCCCGAAACGGCAGGAAGAAGAATGAGTAAATATATAAAAACGAGAAACATCCCCATTTTATCAACCTCCGAAAACGTTGCTTATCTGCACATCTATTTCCGCCTCTGTTCTTTTTATCTCATCATACCCGTCTGTTGCGAAGATGTTTCCGAGATTTTCTTTCCTTGCGGATGAAAAAAGCTTTTCGTATCCCTCCGAGAGATATCGTGATGCAGTTTTTTTCATTTCTCCAACGGTAACATCACCGCTTACCTCTGCAGGCGACAGAGTTATCTTCTGACGGATGAAAAGTGTATCATTTTCTTTTTTCATTTCCGTTTTGTTTGAAAGAATTTCGAAGGATATGCCCGCACCCTCTTCCGTTTCAAGTGTCGGCAGATATCCGCCCGGACGGTCTTCCGTCAGAAGCGAGAGAAGAAGCATCTCCTCTCCGTCAAGAAAGCCGAGGAGTGTTTTTTTTGATATGCACGCACCGCCCGACATTATGATTTTTCCGTCGCTTTCCTGAAGCGTCGGGATTATGCACACAAAAAACTCATCGCGCAGACGCAGGATTTCCCATATCACCTTTTCTGAAAAACGCCTTGAGTTTGCCTCATTTGCAAAAGTCGAGAGCACGGTTTTCCCATCCGCTTCGGCATTTATCACGTAGGATGCGCGCATCTCTCTTGCCGCAACGGGTACTATGTCAAGATAGACATCCCTTGCGCGAAGTATTGCGTCAAGCGTTTCGTCAAAGTTATTTTTTATCGCCTCCTCTCCGAAGACAAGAGCTTCGGTATGCCCCCAGTAGAGCTTCTTTCCTTCGCGCTGTGCAATATTTCTCACCGCCTCAAAAAAACTCTTTCCGCGACCTGAATATATTGCATACCCGTCTTCCTTTGCGCCCTCGCACATAACGGAGACCTCTGTTTCGCCACCCGAAAAATCAACTCCTGCATATCTGACTATCGCCTGCATATTAAGCTCGTTATAATCGCTGCAGGAAGAAAAAAGAAAAAGGCACAAGAGAAAACAAAAAACAAAAACCTTCTTCATCGCCAAAACCTCCGAAGCCTTGTTTTGTTCTTTTTCTGTATTGCATACGGACGCGTTTTCATATTCCTCCACGGACTTCTTATATACGTATCCTTTGCGCCGCCGACTGATGTCGGTATCGCATACGCTGTAAACGGAACTCCGAAGGATGAAAGCGACGAGATATATGCACAGAAGGCGACAACTCCGATGGTGTAGCCGTATATTCCGAGCATCGCCGAGAGCGCGAGAAGAAAAAGCCGCAAAAGTCCCGACACGCTCTCAAGCTTCGGAGTGAGAAACGATGCGAGTGAGCAGATCGCGACGATAATTATCATCTCGGTGGAGACGATGTTTGCCGAAACTATGCTCTGACCGAGCACAATCGCGCCGACCGTGCTCACCGTTACCCCGATGGCTTTCGGAAGGCGCACTCCCGCCTCGCGCAGAAGGTCAAACAGGATAAGCAGAATGAACATCTCAACCACCGCAGGAAACGGCACCGATGCACGTGATGCGGCAATCGACCTCAAAAGCTCGCGCGGAAGAACCTCTTTATGATAGGAAAGGAGCGCGACATAGATTGCAGGAAGGCTTACCGCGACAAAAAACGCGAGGAAGCGCAGAATCCTTACAAAGCTTGCAAAATAGTAGTTTTCATAATAATCCTCACTTGCCTGAAAGTTTTCAAGAAACAGGAAAGGAACGGTGAGTGCAAAGGGTGTTCCGTCTACCAGAAGCGCGCATCTTCCCTCAAACAGTTTTGCCGCAACAACATCGGGGCGTTCTGTTTTTCCCATCGTGTCAAACGGCGAGGTTTTGTGGTCCGAAATAAGCTCACCTACATAGCTTGTATCAAGCACCGAATCAATCTCAAAGCTTTTTAGGCGCGATATCATATCCCACACGATATGCTCGGGGCACAAATCCTCAATATAACAGACGCAGACACGCGTGCGGCTTACTTTTCCGACCTCGACAAATCTGAACTTGAGCTTCGGGTTCTTGACTTTCCGCCTTATAAGTCCGACGTTTGTAACAATAAGCTCACAAAATCCCTCTTTCGGACCGTTTACTGCGTTTTCCGTTTCAGGAACTCCTATTCCGCGAAGAGCGTACTTTTTCGAGTTTGCAACTATTGCAGCAGGGCAGGTATCTATAAGAACAACCGTGTCGCCAATTAAAATTCCGCTTATTGCGTCGTACGGACGCGATTTCACCTTGACCTCATCCGTACTGACAACCGCCTTTGCAAGGTATGAGGAAAGCCCGTCTCCAAATGCTATATCCTCGGAAGGCTCAAAATTCAGAAGCGGACGAACGACATTCTGGTCAATAACTATGTTATTTACAAGCACCTCGGTAAAGATTACGCAGCCGCGGATTCTGCTGTCGTGGCGGTTTTCAAATTTTCTGAATATTACGGTGTTATCATTTGCAAGCAGAGTTTTCATTATCTCAATGTCTTCATCAAGATTTCCCGTGAACGTCATCGAGAGAAACTCTTCATCACTTATTTTCTTTTTCATTTTATCACCGTGCCTATTTTTCCCGATGATAGAAAAATTATACTCTCCGCACCTTGTAAAACGTTTTTGTATGTGCTAAAATTAGAGCTAAGTGAGGTGTTTTTATGAAATATCTAATCGACCACGATTATCATATTCATTCAAACATATCGGGCTGTGCAGACGATCCTTTGCAGACTCCCGAAAACATTTTGAAATATGCAGAAGACACAGGTCTTAAACGACTTGTCCTGACCGACCATTTCTGGGATGAAGACAGCACCGGGGACAAAAGACGCATCTGGCGGCAGTATGAAAGCGCATCATTTAAGTCGATAAAGTCGGCGCTTCCGCTTCCAAAGAGCAGTTCGGTTGAGTTTCTTTTCGGCTGTGAAGCTGATATAGACGAGACAGGCAACATTGGAATACATCCCGACCATTACAATGAATTTGATTTCATCGTTGTTGCGACAACACACCTTCATATGTGGTATGGAAAAGAAGTAACTGTTTCTGAACGAAAAAAGATTTATCTCGACCGATTTGCACAGGTTTTGGAGAGCAATTTGCCGTTTAAAAAAACCGGGCTTGCTCATCTCACTGACTTACTTATCGCAAACATTTATCCCGGTGCACATAAAGACGTTCTTAACCTTATTTCAGACAACGAGTTTTACACTCTTTTCAAGGGTGCAAAAGATGTAGGCTGCGGAATAGAACTCAACGTCGGGTCGTTTTTTAATGAAAGCGAGCTTTCAGATGAGATTCTGCGACCGTATTTTCTCGCAAAGGACTGCGGATGCAAATTCTACATTGGAAGCGACGCTCACGTTTTCTCCGAGTTTGATAAGGTTTTTCCATTTGCACGCAAAGTAGTTGATATTCTCGGTCTTTCCGAAGATGACAAATTTCATTTTTGAGGTATAGAACAATGCAGGACGTAAGAAAAACTTTCAATATAAAAATAAAATCGCCCTTCTGGGACGATGCCGCAAAAAAGGCAGACGGTCTTGTCGGTATCCCCGAATGGCTTGCTGACGAATATCTGCTCGCGATTGATAAGGAATATGCTCTTTTTACTGAGGGCGTTGAGACATTTATCCGTGCGGCAAACTATATCCGTGAAAACGAAAATCTGCTTGCACTTTCAAAAATCCTCTATTTCATACTTGATGAGAAGAAGCCGTTTGCAGAGCTGTTTTCAGAATTTGAAACTCCTGTTGCTCCCGACGGCGCGGCAGATGCGCTCGGATACGATTATCTCGCCGCAATAGTTGTCAGCGCTCACGTAAAACCCTACACCGAAGATCTTCTTCGCCGCGGCATTACAAAA
Organism: Eubacteriales bacterium; assembly: GCA_045636865.1. Taxonomy (GTDB): domain Bacteria; phylum Bacillota; class Clostridia; order Oscillospirales; family JAAYXM01; genus SIG480. Next base: position 153,421 of record JAZTYJ010000020.1, on the reverse strand, counting down.
GAAATAATCAAAGATACGTTCTACTTTTTCAGGAGATTCCTTACTTACTATAAGAGAGATGATGGCTCTCACTATTTTGACAAGGCCTTTATGATGAACTATTCTATCTTTGTTTACAAATGTCATATCTGGATAGGTCGTCTGCGCTATGAAATTCAGCCCGATGCAACAAGAAACATTTATGCGCTCACAAATGCAGACGGTGAGACCTGCGTTCTTATGTATAACACCCGCCTCCACAAAAGCGGACACATCCTCGGCTCCTTCGGTTATACCGATGAAGACGGTGCTTATGACGCGGATTTTGTTGAGACGGATGAATATTTCGAGGGTTATCCCATCGATCCCGAAACACACCTTGTAAAAAAAGAGCGCATCCGTCTTTCGAAGAACGACTGGAGAGTTCTCTTTAAGGATGGAGACACGGTTTTAAAAATCCATTTCGCAGGCGGCACGCCGCTTGACAGCGCCGCATGCGATGAATCCATCAGACGCGCACGGGAGCTTTTTAAAGAAGGTTTCCCCGAATATAAATTCAGCATTTTCGCATGCCGCACGTGGGCTTTCTGCCCTACATTCCGCGAGATTCTAAAGCCCGGCGCAAACCTCAATCTCTTCCGCGATAAGTTTGTCCTCTATCCCGTAAAGAGCAATGCAAACGACGTTTTTCTCTATGTCTATGAAAAAGACGTCAAAACTCCCGATGAGGTTGATTTTACAACACTTCCCGAGAACACCTCAATGCAGAAAAACGTAAAGCAGAAGCTTCTTGATGGCGAAAACTTCCACGAATTCAACGGTCTGATTCCGTTTTAATTAAAAAACACCACCTCACGGTGGTGTTTTTTAGTCTTCTTCAAGTAGTTTTGAAGCAGTTTTAGAAAGCAGCCTTCCCTTTAAAAAGGTCGGTATTGCTCACCTTACCTGCCCGCTGGTTGCAAACTTTGCACCCGATGCTCACATTGAGGTTATAAACTCGATTTCTGATGCTGATTTTGAAACACTTTTTAAGGGTGCGTCGGAAAAGGGATGCGGCATTGAACTTAACTTCAACAGAAGCTACAACGATGAGGATTATGAAAAAATCCTTCGCCCGTATCTCATCGCAAAAGATTGCGGATGCAAATTCTACATAGGCAGTGACTCACACGCCCTTGCCTCGTTCGACCCGTATCTTGAACTTGCGGCAAACGTTGCAAGAAACCTTAATCTTTGCGAAGATGACAAGTTTCACTTTTAATTAAAACTAAAGTGGCGTAACCTCTTGGTTACGCCACTTGTTTTTATTTCTTTCTATACTTCTGGCAGAATTTGCAGTCGGGATTGTCACAGAGAGTTGCAAGCGGGTCTTCGCGGAACATTTCCATTCCTATGTCGTGAAGCTTCTTTAAATCCATAAGCTGAAGTCTTCCCATACCAAGCTCCTCGATTTTAACCTCAAGTCCTTTTGCGAATGCAGTTTTGTAGAACTTTCCTTCTCTCGGTGTATATCCGTAGAAAGAACGGTGTCCCGGAAGATGATTTCTGATTGATTCGGTTCGCCAGTTTCCATCCTCGTCCTTTATCTTGACTATTGCGTTTCCGAGATACGGCGCATTAGCCTTATCCTCGAGATAATGGAGGAAGGTGTTGCTGTGGATGTCGCAACCGATGAAGAGAACTTTGCCGCCAAGTTCCCACGCCTTTTCAAGCGGACTATTTTGGGAGGTAGGCGCGTCAAGACACTTTTGTTCTGACAAGCAGAAGTCTGCCATTTTTCCGACGCCGCACCACGAATGTGTCGCGTGGGCACTGCGTTTTGTTCCCACTCGGTACAAAAGCGCCTTCGGAACAGCACCCGTGTTGATGTTATCAAAAAATTCGGGTGCGAACGGGCGGTACTCTCTCGCGCGGTTTACATAGCCTTCAAATCCGATATACGGTCTTGTGAATGCGGGAAGGAGGATTGTTCCCTCGTCTCCGACAGCTTCGATAAGCGCATCAAGAACAGTTTCAGCACCGCTCGCAATGTGGCCCATATACGAAAGACCGCTGTGAACGAGAAGGACATCGCCTTTTTCTATACCGATTTTCTTGAGGCTTTCGACAAACATATCTTTTGTTATCGTCTGAGGATTTTTGACACTTAAATATCCCCAATCCGCAAGATACATAACAGAAATTACATATTTTTTTACATCCGCATCCGTCATATTTACGCGGCGTTCCCAAGCGGCTTCGCAGATGCACTGACGGAGTGTCTTCTTTCCGTCCATCGCAGAAAGGATGAAGGAGTTCGGACCGTAAATTACACCGTCAGGAAGCGGTCGTCTGTCCTTTTTAGGAATACGGACTTTATCAAACGGGAATCCCTCACCGATGCGCGTGGGGACAATTTTCTCCGCATAGTCAAGCCACGGCATATCGACAGACGTCTCTTTTTTGAAGTTTGGAATATACAAAGCGTCACAAAGCTCCGATACCCTTGCAACATCTGATGCAAGACTAAAGTTTAAAACCGCCTCGCGCATTCTTCCTGCGATGTATTCCATCTTATCTTCTGCCTTGCCGACGACCGTCTCACGCTCTGCCTCTTCGTTTATGTACTTCTGCGCAAGGATAGCCGAAGCCGCCGCAAAGTCGGGTATCAGCTCTTCGCTCATCGCCGCAACGAGGCCAATCCACGCAGTGTAGAAACCGAGAGCGCGGGCGCAGTTTTCTTTGTCGAGATAATCCTTGTTCCAGCTTGAATTGTGGTGGAAATCTACATTGCCTTTATCATCAACATGCTCACCAAGCGCCCAGATCGTAGGAACGCCTACCGAGGAATCACTAAGAAGCATATCGTCATGATATGAGAGATACATATCAACCGCTTCGGGGTATGCAAATTCTTTATTGAACACTTCTGCCGCCATCTTCATAAGGAAGTTGCCGTAGAACGGAACGGCAAGAGGCGCATAGAAAATCTGAATCTGGTTAAACTTTCCGCCAAAGAACATATCGGCATTGAGTCCGCCGAGAACCTTATCACGAAGGCATCCGCCAAAATAATCGGCAACTGCGGAAAAGCCGTGTACTTCCATCGCATAAACAAGGCGGATTGAAAATTCAAGCTCTGGGAGTACGCCTTTTTCGATAAGCTCTTTTATTTTCTTTATCGCGGCAATACTTCCGACAACGCCGATGCTGTCATCTACCGTGAACGGTTCGTATGTATGCGCAAGTATCCACAGCTCGCGCTTCTGCTTGCCCGGGATAAGCGCACTTACCGCAGGAAGAGTCCCCACATAACGGCGGCCGTCACTCTCAACAAGTACACTCGCGCCGCCGAAAGTTACCGCGTGGCGAAGCTTTCTTCCGTTTCGCGGAGAGATTGAAAAACCGATAAAGTCGCGGTCATCAGCCGTTACATTCCATGAGCCTGAATCGGTTGCGGCGTTGCACCAATATACATCGTCGGTTTTATCCATCGGATTTACGAGATATTCTGAAATAAAGCCTATTGCGCCAAGGTCAAGAACCATGCGGATACTTCCTGCCGTTGCTCTTGTTTCAGGCTCGAGGAGAACCATCGCGCCCGTGCAGTCTTCACCTGCAAGCATCTGCGCCTCAGTAACGACTTTTGCGACAACACCGCCCTTGGGGGTTGCGACAGACCCCTTTACAAGGTGAATCGGGAGTTTCTCAAAGTCAGCAATCACGGGGTCGTCAAAATTTTCGGCACCGGCCTTTACGGTAAGGCGGCCGACAGTTGCATCCCACGCAAGCGGCATACACTTATCCTGGTATGCGGTGACACCGTCAGCGGGAAACTTAAGAATTTCCGAATCAAGCCCCTCATCAAGCATAAGCTTATTTATATACTCTGCCGCGCGCTCGTATGCAGGAAACGTCTGCCACGCTTCAATATCTGCAAGCTCACATGTATGTTTCATTATCCACTCACGATCAGCCGAATCGTAAGCAGCGTGCATAATTTCACTTATTTTTTTGTATGCTTTTTCTGCGCTCTGCCACTCGCGCTCTGAAAACTTTTCCATAAAGATCTCTCCTTATGCATCGAACTTTGCTTCTGTGTTAAATACTACCATTTTGCATATACGTTTTCAATAGCAAAAATGATAAATTACGGTTCTTTTGTTACTTCATCTTTTCATCGGGAGTTTTTAAGAAGTGAACCATAAACGGAATTGACATAAAGCCGGTTAAGATGTCTGCAACGGGTTGCGAAATCTGTATTCCGAAAAGTCCCCACAGTCTTGTTGTTATGATGAGCACGGGGATAAACGTAAGTCCAGAGCGCATAAGTGATAAAAACGATGCAATACCCGTCTGCCGCGTGCTTTGGTAGAGCATATTTACGGGAACCGAAAGCGCGAGAAAGCTCGTTCCTATGCACGATGCGCGAAGTGCAAAGGTTCCGATTTCTATAACTTCGGGGCTCTTCTGGAAGAGGTATACTATCTTTTCCGCAAAGATGAATCCCGGAGTTGCGAGGCAGAGAATGAAACAGATGCCGATGCCCATTGTTATGAGCATACTTTTTTTAACGCGGGAGTATTTCTTTGCGCTGTAGTTAAACGCCGCAACAGGCTGAAAGCCCTGACCGATGCCGAGCCCGACGCACATAACAAACATCGAAAAACGGTTTACGACGCTCATCGCCGCAATTGCCGCATCGCCAAACGGGCGCGTGAGGTTGTTTAAAAGTCCGCTTGAAATTGAGTTTAAACCCTGACGGATGAGCGACGGAAAGCCTATTTTCATAACAGAAAGATATATTTCTGCCCTGCGGCTTATGTCGGAAAGCCTTATTCTGCTCTGCGCGTTTTTCTTTTGGAATGCAACGAGCATAAAAAAGCTTATTATCTGCGAAACAACGGTTGAGATGCCTGCGCCGAGGATTCCGAAATCGTACACAACGACAAGCAACCAGTCACCGAAGATGTTTAAAATTCCGCCGGTAACAAGACCTAACATCGAATAGTACGCCTTGCCCTCAAAGCGGAGGATGTTATTTAAGACAAACGACGCCATAACAAACGGACAGCTTGCAAGAACACACGCACCGTATCGCACGGCGTACGGAAGTATTGTTTCGGTGCTGCCGAGTGCACGGAGCATCGGAGTCAGGAAGAGTCCGCCGAAAAGTGCAAAGAGCGTTCCGACAAAAATTGAGGCGTAAAATGCGCTTGATGCATATGCCGATGCCTCATCGGTATCCTTCTCTGCAAGCGATTTTGAAACAAGGGTTCCGGAGCCTTGTCCGAGCATAAAGCCTACCGCCTGGATGATTGCCTGAAGCGTAAACAGAATACCCGTTGCACCCTGCGCCGATTCGCCGAGGCGTCCGACAAAGTATGTGTCTGCCATATTGTAGATACTCGTAACGAGCATCGAAATCGTTGTCGGGATTCCGAGTGAGATTATAAGACGTGAAAGCGATGTCTCCGTCATTTTTTTATAATATTTTTCTGATTCTGTCATATTCTCACTCCTTCCAACTTCAGATTATATACCTTTGCAAACTCAAAGTCAAACGGCGATGTTGTTTTTCTTGATATTTCAGATGTTTTAGATTATAATTGTTTTAAATAAGAAAAGGAGAAAAAGCTATGTCAATTCCGCTTCTTCTTGCCGAGAAAATCGCATATCTTCTCGTTTTTATGTCGCTCGGCTTTATTATGGTAAAGGCGCGTATCTTAAAATCTGACGACAGCACCGCGCTTTCAAAAATTATAATTTATCTCATTACTCCCGCTATTGTTCTTGAGGCGTATGACGTCTCGATGACGCCCGAGATAAGAACAGGTCTTGTTATTGCGTTTATTGCCTCGGTTGCAATGCATTTTATTCTCCTCGGAATAGACTTTCTTTATAAAAAAACGCTTCATCCCGACAACGTTTCGCGCTCCGCGGCGATGTATTCAAACACGGGAAACATCCTGATTCCCATAGTTCTTTCGCTTTTCGGAAAGGAATGGGTTATCTATTCAAGCGCATATCTCTCCGTTCAGCTTTGCTTCGTGTGGACACATTCCATCGGTCTTTTCTCGGGTGACAGCCGACCGAATGTCAAAAAGCTTGCGACAAATCCGATTCTCATTTCAGTCGTCATCGGTCTTGTCATGGCGTTTACGGGGATTCATCTCCCCTCTCCCGTGAAGCAGATTACGGGACCTCTCACCGACATGGTCGGACCTTTAAGCCTTTTTGCCTGCGGTATGATTGCAACGGAGGTAAGGCTTGGAAAGCTCATCCGCGATGCAAGGTTTTACATAGTTTTGTTTATAAGGATGATTTTTTCTCCGCTTGTTATCCTTCTCATCGCAAAGCCGATTCTCCCGCACATCACCTTCCCCGATGCGACGAAGATTATTCTTATTCCGTACCTTGCGGCTATCGCGCCGGTTGGCGCATCTGTCGTTCAGTTTGCACAGATTTACGATAAGGACCCCGACTTTGCGGTTGCCGTAAACATCGTTTCAACTCTTATGTGCATAATAACGATGCCTTTGTTTGTAGCTCTTTTTATTTAAATAAAAGCTTAAACGGTGAACAGAAAATATTTTCTGTTCTCCGTTTTGACTTCTTCTGTAAAACTATTGATTTTGCGCCGCAAATATGATATAGTTCTTCTAGATATAACTTTCGAATTTATTTCGTATTTAATCAGGAGGAAAGCAAAATGAAAAGTGTTTATTCACCTAATGATTTTCTGAATCTTTCAAGCGACTATGAAATGATTCAGGCTGCAGTTGACGAAGCTGCAAAATATGGCGCAACAGTAGAAATTCCGCGCTTTAACGAGAGAACAAAAAAGCACCTCTGGGAAATTGACAACACAATTCTTCTCCACACGGGCAGCAACGTTGTTCTTGACAACTGCCACATCCGCCTTTGCGACTATTCATACTCAGGCTTCTTCACAAACTCAAACACAGTTGACGACGATGCCGTTTATCTTGAGAAAAACCGCCAGTATGACATCACAATAACCGGTGTCGGCAATCCTGTTCTTGACGGCGGCAAGCCGCTTGATGTCAAGGAAATCGACTATATTCTCTACAATTGGGACACAGGCGAATACCTCGGCAGAAACGTTATCGACGGAAGAGTGGATATGTGCCACAGCATCGGCATCAAGTTTATAAACGTTGAGCGCGTCAAGGTTTCAAACATTCACTTTGTCAATCAGCGCTACTGGGGTCTTTGCTTCTGGTACTGCTCATTCGGCGTAGTCCGCGACATTCAGCTTGAAGGCATGAATCAGGTTCCGAACCAGGACGGTGTTAACCTCCGCGTCGGTACAAACAACTTCCTCGTTGAAAACATCTGGGGATATACGGGCGATGACCCTGTTGCTCTTAACGGTATGGACGGCGACCGCAAGGATAAATCGGATATGTGCCCCGACATTCACCACATCGTTGTCCGCAACATCCGCGTTCACCTTACCTGGGATGCAGGCTTTGTCCGCATGAATGCACGTAACGGCGTAAAGCTCCACGACATCCTCGTCGACGGCGTTATTGACCTCAGTGATCCGGGCGATCCGGCACACGGCTCAAGCTGTGTCCGCATCGGCGATATGACAAGCTGGGGCAATTCAAAGTTCAACGTTATGGGTGAGATGAAGAACGTTGTTGTCAGAAACGTTATCACACGCGCTCAGTTTGGTATCCTCGTTTCAGAAACTCTCTGCAACGCAGTTTTTGACAGCATCTTCATCAAGGGCGGTTGCACAATGGGTGTATACTTCAACCGCGCAAACCTCAAGAACGTAACGGTCAACAACCTCCATTACGATGAAGCTTTTGAGGCTATGGACAGCGAAATCGGCTGGTCTGAACCGTTCCACAAGATTCCCGAAATCAAGGAGCTCAGCGCTGTTCACTTTGAAGAGTGCACTACCGACAACGTTGTATTCAACGGTGTAAGCAGCGGTATGAACTTCTCAAATGTCTTTGGCGGAACGGGTTCTGTCGAAATCACTGCAAAAGACGTTGCAATGAACGACAAGAAGACAAAGCTTTCAAACGATGCAGTAAAGGTAAACCTCAAGTAAAATTACATACGAAAAGTCCTCTGCTTTTGGCAGAGGACTTTTTTATTACTTTAAATTATCAATATAATCACAGGCCGAGAGTGCTGCTATCGCTCCGTCTGATGCGGCGGTTGCAACCTGACGGATGCGCTTTTCTCTGCAGTCGCCCGCTACGAAAACACCGTTTGCGGCAGTTTTCATATCGTTGTCTGCTACTGCATAACCAAACTTGTTAAGTTTAATTATGTCCTTGAAAATATCGTTCTGCGGAATGAGACCGATTGCGATGAACATTCCGTCAAGAGAAAGCTTTCTCACCTTGCCCGTCTTCTCGTTTGCGATGGTGATGGCAGAAAGCTCGCCATCTGCGCCGTGAAGCTCTTTTACAACGTTTGAGTAGATTATTTCGACATTTTCCTTTGCCTTTATCTGCTCTGCGAGCTTATCCTCACCCGTGAGAAAATCAAGATTCTGAACAACATAAACCTTTTCTGCAAGGTCAGAAAGCAAAATTGCCTCCTGAAGTGCCGAGTTTCCTCCGCCAATGACCGCAACGGTCTTTCCTTCATAAAACGCACCGTCGCAAACTGCACAGAAGGAGATTCCCTCACCGATATAGCTTTCCTCATCGGGAAGACCGAGCAGGCGGTGACGCGCGCCCGTTGCGATGATGAGTGCACGTGAAGTAAATTCGCCCTCGTCGGTTATGACGGTTTTAACTTCGCCGTCGCATACCTCGATAACCTCGCACGCCTCGACGTCTGCGCCCTGCTCAAGCACCTGCTCAACGAGCTTTTCGGCAAACTCATTTCCCGAAAGGCTTAAGAAACCGGGAATGTTTTCGACCTTTGGAGAGTAGGTTATCTGACCTCCGAAGCTTGCTTTTTCTATTACGAGCACGCTCTTGTTTGCACGGCGTGCATACAGGGCGGCGGTAAGCCCTGCCGGGCCACCGCCGATGATTATAATGTCATACATTTTTATCTATCCCCTAAACCTTGAGCATTTTTTTGATGTCGGAAACGCCTGAAAACTTCTCTATCTCGCCGTTTCTGACTATCGCAAGTGTCGGTGCCTGCTTGATTCCGAGAGCTTCTGCAAGCTCTTTCTGTTCGTTTGCGAGGAACTTTTCATACTTAAAGCCTGCCTTGTCGAGTGTCGCACAAGCGATTTTGCAGTTCGGGCAAGTTGCGGTTGTGAAGAGGTATGCACCGTCTTCAACCTTGACTTCCTTAACCTCGCAAGCTTTAACATGGTCAACGGGTTCCTTCTTGTTGCCCGTCATAACGGAGTTTTCGATGTCGTAGACCTTTCTGTCCTTATATTCCTGGCTCTTGCCGTCGTTCCAGTTCTGAACCGGGCGGTAGTAGCCTGTTATGCGGCTGTAAACCTCTGTTGCTTCTCCGCATTCAGGGCAGGTAAACTGCTCGCCTGCGAGATAGCCGTGGCTCTTACATACGGAATATGTCGGAGAGAGTGTGTAGTACGGGAGTTTATAGTTCTCTGCAATCTTGCGGACAAGGTTTGCAGCAGCCTTCCAGTCAGGAAGCTTTTCTCCGAGGAATGCGTGGAAAACGGTTCCCGATGTATAGAGAGTCTGGAGCTCGTCCTGAATGTCGAGAGCTGTGAAGATATCTTCAGTATAGCCTACCGGAAGGTGTGAGCTGTTTGTGTAATACGGTGTTTCGTCTGCACTCTTTGCGGCAGTCTTCATATCGGGGTATCTCTTTACGTCGTGCTTTGCAAGACGGAATGCAGTTGACTCTGCCGGAGTTGCCTCGAGGTTGTAGAGGTCGCCGTACTTTACCTGGTAGTCAGAGAGACGCTCGCGCATATGGTTGAGAACGTCCTGAGAAAACTTCTGAGTCTTCTCGTCTGTCATATCCTTGCCGAGCCACTTTGCGTTGAGACCGACCTCGTTCATACCGACAAGACCGATTGTTGAGAAGTGGTTGTCAAATGTTCCGAGGTAACGCTTTGTATACGGATAAAGACCTGCCTCCAAAAGCTTTGTGATAACGGTACGCTTTACCTTGAGAGAGCGTGCCGAAATATCCATGAGCTTATCAAGACGCTCGTAGAAATCAGCCTCATCCTTTGCAAGATATGCGATTCTCGGCATATTGATTGTAACAACGCCGACAGAACCTGTGCTCTCACCGCTTCCGAAGAAGCCTCCTGACTTCTTGCGGAGCTCGCGGAGGTCAAGACGGAGACGGCAGCACATACTGCGTACGTCTGATGGTTCCATATCGCTGTTGATGTAGTTTGAGAAGTACGGTGTGCCGTATTTTGAGGTCATCTCAAAGAGAAGCTTATTATTCTCTGTTTCTGACCAGTCGAAGTTTGATGTGATTGAGTATGTCGGAATCGGGTACTGGAAGCCGCGACCGTTTGCATCGCCTTCAATCATGATTTCGATGAATGCGCGGTTGACCATATCCATTTCCTTCTGGCAGTCCTTATACTTGAAGTCTGCTTCCTTGCCGCCTATGATGCAGTTGAGCTCTGCAAGGTCGTTCGGAACTGTCCAGTCGAGGGTAATGTTTGAAAATGGTGCCTGAGTACCCCAGCGGGACGGAGTGTTTACGCCGTAAACAAACGACTCGATGCATTTCTTTACCTGATCGTAGGAGAGGTTATCTATCTTTACAAAAGGAGCAAGGTATGTGTCAAAGGATGAGAATGCCTGTGCGCCTGCCCATTCATTCTGCATAATTCCGAGGAAGTTTACCATCTGGTTGCAGAGGGTTGCAAGGTGCTTTGCAGGAGCTGATGTAATCTTTCCCGTGACACCGCCGAGGCCTTCCTGAATAAGCTGCTTGAGAGACCATCCCGCACAGTAGCCCGTGAGCATGGAGAGGTCGTGGATATGGATATCTGCATTTCTGTGTGCATCTCCGATTTCGCTGTCGTAGACCTCGGAGAGCCAGTAGTTTGCAGTAATCGCACCTGAGTTTGAAAGGATAAGACCGCCGACGGAATATGTAACCGTTGAGTTTTCCTTGACACGCCAGTCGTTGATTCGGAGGTAATTGTCCACAATCTCCTTATAGTCAACAATTGTTGCGCCGAGGTTTCTTATCTTTTCGCGCTGCTTACGGTAGAGAATGTATGCCTTTGAAACATCGTCGTATCCGCCCTTGATGAGAACTGATTCGACGCTGTCCTGAATTGATTCGACCGAAATTTTGCCGTCCTCGATTTTCGGCTCGAAATCTGATGTAACCTTGAGCGCAAGAAAATCGATAATGTCGTTGTTATACTGTCTGTCGCAAGCGTCAAATGCCTGCATAATTGCATTGCTTATTTTTGATAAGTTGAAGTTTACTTCCTTACCATCACGCTTTATAACCTTATACATGACAAAATGCTCCTCCATTTGTTAATGTAAGAGCATTTTACCATATATGTTGTATTTTGTCAATACATTTTATCACTATATATTGTGTATTCATATTCCTCGCAGAGACACCACATCTATATATTGCGATGCGATATTCCGCATATTTTCAAGCTTTTTCACGCTTGGAGCAGAAAGATTTTTCCCTATAATATTTCCCGAATCGACAAAGCATTGAAGAAAATATTTTTTCGCGCCCGCTATCCACTTCGCCGCCGACTCAATATCCGCCTCCGTATGAAGCTCGTCGGTAACGGTTGTGCGAAATTCATAATCGCAAGCACCCGACAAGAGATACGATACACTCTCCTCTATCGGAGCGATATCAAAGTTTTCGATATCCACCGTTTCGGCGTATCTCGCTTTTGAATTTTTTATATCCATCGCAACGTAGTCAACAAGTCCTGCCTCCACAAGCTCGCGGAGTTTGTCGGGGAAAGTACCGTTCGTGTCAAGCTTCACCTCAAGTCCTATGCCTTTTATCCTTCGGAGAAAGTCTGCAATATCCGGCCAAAGAAGCGGCTCGCCACCCGTAACACACACGCCGTCAAGCACTCCTTTTCTTTTTTCAAGATATGATAAAACCTCATCCTCCGAAAAGCTTTCCGAATCGGAAATGTCCGTAACAAGCCCTGCATTGTGGCAAAACGGACAGCGGAGGTTGCAACCAGGTGTAAAAACCGTTGCCGCCATATGCTCCGGAAAGTCAAGAAGCGTGAGCTTCTGGAATCCTGAAATCTTCATTATTCTTTTCCTGTAAAAACCTTTCCGTCTTTTATGTATATCTCCTTGTCGCAGACTTCCATTGCGGCGCTGCGATGCGAAATGCACACACATGTCTTTCCCGAAAGCTTCATAATGTTTTCAAGCACCCGTCTTTCTGTTTGCTCATCAAGCGCGCTTGTGGCTTCGTCAAGGAGGAAAATCGGTGCATCAAACAGCACCGCACGCGCTATCGCAAGTCGCTGAATCTGACCCTCCGAAAGCCCGCTTCCGCGTTCACCAAGCTCGGTTTCAATGCCCTTCGGAAGCTCAAAAACAAAGTCAGCACACGCAACGCGAAGCGCACTTTCTATTTCTTCCTTTGTTGCATTATCTCTTGCAAGACGCAGGTTTTCCGCAATGGTTCCGCTCATAAGGAGGTTTCCCTGCGGAACGTACGCAAAGAGACCTCTTGTTGACGAGTCAAGCTCACCGTCTTCTTCGCCTGTCGTATAAATTCTTCCGGCATTTGGTTTTATAACCCCCATAAGGAGCTTTATGAGTGTGCTTTTCCCGATTCCCGATATGCCTGCGATAACCGTAAGCTTGCCGCGCTCAATCTCCGCATCAGCATTTTCAAGGATGAGTGTTCTGCCATAGGAGAAGCTGACGTTGTCAAGCTTTATCGAGCGAAGGTTCTTATAAATTTCATTTGCGTCCTTCTGCTCTCCCGTCTCTTCGGGAAGCTCCGTTATCTCAAGCAAACGCTCTGCAGAGGCTATCATCGCATAGTATTTTGAAAGACTTCCCGAAAGGTTTGCAAACGGAGACTGAATCTGGGTTATGAGCTGCATAATTGCAACAAAATCACCGTATCCGAATCCGGACTGCGGATTTAATATCCGTATTGCACCCCAGATGACCGCATAGATATATCCCGCCTTCATAATAGTAATAATTCCGGAAGATGTAGCAGCAGAAAAATTTGCGCGAATCATCTTCTTTTTGTAATACTTCTTATGCTTCTGCTCCTGCTGATCGTACACAGCGTTTTCCATGCCGAACGCCTTGATGACAAGAACATTCTCAACCGCCTCCTGCGAATGTGCCCTGACCTCACCTGCTGCAACCTGCATATCCTTATGCGTGCGCATCATAATACCTCTGAACATTCTCGCAAAGACAAAAAACAGGCTTCCCACAAAAAGAAGAGCAACAGCGAATTTCTGATCGACTATATATACTGCGCAGAACGCCGCAACAAGACGTGTAACGAGCGCGAGAAATTGCGGAAGAAGTGTTGAGACATCACCGCTGATTACGTTTACGTCATTAAAGAGTCTGTTCTGAATCTCGCCGCTGTGGAATTTGCTGATTTCTGAATATTCTTTTCTGATAATCCTCTTAAATGTTGCTTCACGGAAAGCAATTTCCATATGCGCCGACATCTGCGCACTTACAACGCGATTGAAAAAATAAATCAGAATATCAAGAAGCGCAACCGCAATCAGAACGATTCCCCAGAACTTCACCTTCTGCAGGTTGCCTTCGACCGCGTTGTTTATTACGTCTCGCATAGCAAGCGCGAAATAAACCGACAAAAATGCGTTCAATGCACTGAAAATCGTTACCAGAATAAGTCTGAACAGCTCTTTTTTCGATGTTTGTATTATAAACCTGAGTGCTTTGTTATTTTTCAAAACGTCAGATCCTTTCTTCATTTTTTACAATTTACATATATTATATATTAGAAAATTTTGACGCTTTTGTCAAGTTTAAAACAGCATCGTTTTCACAGAATGCATATAGAAAAACTTTTCGGGCAAAATAGCTATGCACCAAATTTTCAGGAGGTATAGCTATGAACGAAAATCCGAACAAGAGCATTCAATGTACCGTTACAACCTGCAAGCACCATTGTCAGGGCGTTAACTACTGCTCTTTGAACACAATCCAGGTCGGCACACACGAAAACAAGCCGAGCCAGACACAGTGCACAGACTGCCAGTCATTCTCAATGAAATCCGGCGGCTGTTGCTAACAAAAACGGCAGATGCAAACGCATCTGCTGTTTTTTCATAATAAAAAGGAGAAAGCGTCACCAAGACCTCTCTCCTCTTTTCTCTATGCTTCCATCTGCTTTCCCAGAAATCCCGCAACGGTCTGAGCAAGCTTGTATCCCGTCTCTCCAAGTTCAGGCTCGCTACCGTCAAAGATAAATGCAACGCATCCCGAAACATCGCCCTCCGATATAATCGGCGCGGCAATCGACACAAACAGATTTGCGTTTCCGTCGACTGCGTCAACCGTCGGCTCACCCTGTTTGTGCTGATAAATCTGTCGCGATTCGATGATTCTCTCAAGAGACTCGGAAATGCGCTTTTCAAAAAGCTCACGCTTGCCCGTTCCCGCCGCCGCAATGACCGTGTCACGGTCGCAGACTATCGCGGTTTGTCCTGCGGTTTTCGAAAGCGTTTCGCAGATGTGACCGGCAAACGACGCAAGCTCACCCACCGGCGAGTATTTCTTGAATATAACCTCACCGTCGCGGTCGGTATAAATCTCAAGCGGGTCGCCCTCGCGGATGCGCATCGTGCGGCGGATTTCTTTCGGGATAACAACACGACCAAGGTCGTCTATTCTTCGAACTATACCTGTTGCTTTCATATATACATTTCTCCTTAAATTACAAATTGTGTTGTTATTATCTGTATTTTGAGGAGATTTATACTGTGTGAATTTACTTTTTGACTTGATTATGATATAATAAATTAAAGGTGGTGATTTCGTGAATAAAAGTGTAATTTTTGATAGATTATCTGGCTGTATGATTGAATATGTTGAAAATTATTTCTTAAATAAATCACAATCTAAAATTATTCCATCATATAAAGTTAATTATGAAATCTCGCAAGAAATTTTATTTGAAATAGAAAAATCTCTCCAAGGCGATATTGATACTATTTGGTATCATAAAATTTCAGAATGTGTAGACATAAATGACTTACCAACGTATTTACAAAAATTAGTTATTCAATGTTTACCATTATTTTTTGAGCGATTTCCACAATACAAAGGGTGCGACTGTTTACAATTAAAATAAAAAAACATATAGAAAGCAGCGGAATGATTTCACTTCGCTGTTATTCTTTTTGCTAAACTATGTATTGCCCAACAAAACTTTTCTTCAGGTGTCAATGTTGTCAACAGAGGGTCTCCCTCGCGGATGCGCATCGTGCGGCGGATTTCTTTCGGGATAACAACACGACCAAGGTCGTCACTTCGTCTTACAATTCCTGTAGCTTTCATTATATAAATCCCCTTTTGTTTTGATGTTACAAAACTATTGTTTACATTCGAGGGATTTTTATGTAAGGAAAAAGGTGGGAGCAATTTTAAATCTTTTTTACGTTCATCAGATTCCGACGTAACTTTTTTTGCAAATCACAGTTGTTATCGTTCAAAATTTTCTGATATATTTATTGTGTATTCGTCATACAAACAAAAATAACACTCCGTACGGCGGGGCTTCATAGAGAGAAAATGGTTTTGGATTGCCATTTTCCGCTTATAGTGCACAAAAAAATGCAGATATACGTCAGTATGTCTGCATTTTTTAATTTCTCTAAAACGAAAAATATCTAACCCAAAACTGCTTTGCACCCTGAAATCATAAGTTTGAGTACAGAACAAGGCAAAAAAGCTCCCAACCCTGACGGGTTAGGAGCTTTTTTAACGAAGTTATGTGCCAAAATCGTGGTTTCAGGGCATCTTATCCCTACGAAGCACCGCCGTAAGTCCGGAGTGTTATTTTTGTTTTATCGTTTAGAATCTGAACAATGTGAAGTTCTTGATGACAACGACGAGCGTGTTTGCAACTGTGGACATCATCTTGATAAAGATATCAAGTGCAACGCCGACAACGTCTTTTCTTGTGTCTCCGACCGTGTCGCCTGAAACAGCTGCCTTATGAGCTGCAGAGCCTTTGCCGTGGCCTTCGATTGCGCCGCTTTCGATGTACTTCTTTGCATTGTCAAATGCGCCGCCCGAGTTACCCATAAAGAGTGCTCTCGGAATTGCGCATACTGTTGCACCGACGAGGATACCACCAACAAACTCTACGCCAAAGAGGAATCCGCCGACGATCGGAATGAGGAGTGCGAGCATTGACGGAACAAGCATCTTCTTGAGCGCTTCGCGTGCTGCCATTTCAACGCAACGGTTGTATTCAGGCTTTACTGTGCCTTCCAACACGCCCGGAACAGAAAGCTGGCGGTCGCCTTCTTCTGCCATGAGACGTGCGGCATCAATTGTGTTGTCTGTGAGAAGAGCTGAGAAGTATTCAACCAACGCACCGCCGATAATTGCACCCGCAACAACGATGAATGATGCCATGTTGAGTATCGGTGTACCTGAAGAGTAGTTTCCTACATATGCTGTGATAAGTGAAACGGTTGCGAATGCTGCAGAGCCGATAGCAAATCCCTTACCGATAGCCGCAGTTGTATTACCGACAGAGTCAAGCTTATCTGTGATTACGCGAACTTCAGGCGCAAGGTGGCAGGATTCTGCAAGACCTCCTGCGTTGTCTGCGATGGGTCCGAACGCGTCGATAGAAACTGTTGCGCCGACGAATGCGAGCATACCGAGAGCCGAAATTGCGATGCCGTAAGTTCCGCAGAGGATACCTGAAAGTACAAGCGCGACACCAATAAGAAGAATCGGAGCAAGGCAAGAACGTGAGCCGACTGCATCACCCTTTGTGATAACAAAGCTCTCGCCCTCTTTTGCCATTTCTGCAAGAATCTTTGTGGGTTTGAAATCTGCACTTGTGTAGTACTCTGTGATAGAGCCGATTGCGATACCGCAGACGATGCCGAGCACACTTGCTACCCACGGACTGAGCCAGCCGAGGCGGAAACCTTCGACAGTAATATCACCGAAGATGATATATGATGCGCCAAGTCCGATAAGGACCGTAAGCCCTGCCGAAATCCATGTTGCGAGGTTGAGCTCGTGAGACGGGTTGTCGCCCATTTTGCGGATTGCCGCAAAAACGAGACCGAGAATACAGCCGAGAAGTCCGCCGCCTGCGAGGACAACCGGGAAGATGGATGTTGCAGAAAGAATCTCTGCACCTGCGTTTGCAAAGTTTGCAACCGAAATCATAATTGCAGCCGCCAAAGTTGCAACGAAGCTCTCGAGAAGGTCAGAGCAGTTACCTGCGATATCATTTACGTTATCGCCGATGAAGTCTGCCACAACGTTCGGAACACGGCTGTCGTCTTCCGGCATATCGTGGCGGATTTTTGCGAGGATGTCTGCAGAAATATCTGCCGCTTTAGTGTAGTTACCGCCTGCAACGCGGTTGAACATTGCTACCATTGAGCAACCGAGAGAGTATGTTGAAATTCTCATAATGCTCGGATTGCACTCAAGCTTTGCAAGGAAACCTGTTCCTACTGCTTCGGTGTCGATTCCGTTCCAGATAAGAAGAACTGCAAGGAAACCAAGCATACCGAACGCCTGAACGCTGAGACCTGAGATACTGCCGCCACAAAGCGCAACCTTGACAGTTTCGCCGATTGAGAGCGATTCGCGAGCCTTGTTTGCCGTGCGGACATTTGCATATGTTGCACTCTTCATACCGAGAACGCAAACACAGCTGCTCATTCCTGCACCGAGAAGGAATGTTATGCCGCTTGTCTTCTCAATAAAGAGTGAGAACAGGAGCGCAACGACAATCGCAACAATTGAAATTGTCTTGTACTCGGTTTTCATAAAAGCATTTGAGCCGTCTCTGATGATTGCTGCCATTTCTGACATTTCTGCCGTGCCTTCCTTCATGCGGCGGATGCGAACGAAGTTGAATGCAACGTAAGCAAGCGCAAGAACGATGACACAAAGGACAATGGGGTATGCGTAGGTTAACATGGTGGTTTCCTCCTGTGAACTGGTTTTTCTCCGAAAATTGCAATTTTCGCCAAATTCGGACATTGTAAATTATACTTTACATTTAAGAAAAAATCAACAATAGTTAAATAATAAACAATCTTTTCTGTTTCCTCTACGAATTTACTTTTTATTTGGTTTGTGATATAATAAAGCATCACTTAAAAGGGGTGCGGATATGAAAATTATTGATTTGCTCAAAAAGGATACCTTATCAATTTCTTTTGAGGTTTTCCCTCCCAAAACTGACTCGAATTTTGAAAGCGTGCGCGAGGCTGTTGAAGAAATTGCGACACTCAAGCCCGCTTTTATGAGCGTTACATACGGCGCAGGCGGCGGAACGAGCGCATATACTCTCGAAATCGCAAAGCAGATAAAACAGAAACACGGTGTGCCCTCCCTTGCTCACCTTACCTGCGTTTCCTCGACGAGAGAGACCGTGAAATCGCGCATTCTCGACTTTAAGGATGCAAACATCCAGAACATTATGGCTCTGCGCGGAGATATTCCGTCTGACGGAGTCCTTAACGACTATCACCACGCAATTGAACTTATCCGCGAAATCAAGGAGACGGATCCGGATTTCTGCATCGGCGGCGCGGCATACCCCGAAATCCACCCCGAGAGCGCAAACCAGAAGGAAGATATCCGATACCTTCGCGAAAAGGTTGAGGCAGGATGTGATTTTCTGACAACACAGATGTTTTTTGTCAACAATCTTCTTTATAATTTCTTATATAAAATCCGCGAGGCGGGAATAACCGTTCCCATAATTCCGGGCATTATGCCCATCACCAACGCAAACCAGATAGAACGCGCAATAAAGCTCTCCGGCTCTTTTATGCCGCAGAGATTCAAATGTCTGCTCGACAAGTTCGGAAACGACCCTGCCGCAATGAAGCAGGCAGGTATTGCATATGCAACCGACCAGATTATCGACCTGTATGCAAACGGCATCAAAAACGTTCACGTATATTCGATGAACAAGCCCGACGTTGCACGGAAGATACAGGAAAACTTAAGCGATATATTGGGAAAATAAATTATGGTTTTTTATAAGACATACCCTATGCCGCCCTTTTGCGAGGAGGAAATTCTCCGCTATGCAAAAAGCACTAGCGCAAATGATAATATCCGCGACCTTGTGCGCGAATGTACAGACGAGGCTTGTGATATCATTAAATACAGCGTCTGCTATCGCGAACTCTCTCTTGATGTGCAAGGCAGTGTCTGCGATTTTGGTTTCTTCCGTTCAAATTCAAAAAATCTCGCGTCAAACCTTGACGGTTGCAGACGCGTCATCGTTTTTGCCGCAACAATCGGCATTGGGCTTGATCGCCTGATTTCAAAATACAGCAGACTCTCCCCTTCAAAGGCTTTGATTCTTCAGGCTGTCGGGACAGAGCGCGTTGAGGCTCTTTGCGATTTGTTCTGCGCGGATATCAAAAAGGAAACGGGTGCATCCGCAAAACCGCGCTTCAGCCCGGGATACGGCGACCTTCCGCTTGAGGTTCAGCGCGATATTTTCTCCGTTCTTGAATGCGAAAAGAGATTGGGGATTTCGCTTGGTGACAGTCTTCTTATGTCGCCTTCAAAGTCGGTTACGGCGTTTTTAGGGCTTTATTAAAACGAATTTTCAGAGGTGTGTTGTTATGGATTTCAGAGAATTCTTAAAAGACAATATAGTTTATCTTGACGGCGGTATGGGAACTCTCCTTCAGGCGAAGGGACTCCGCCCCGGTGAATACCCCGAAAGATGGAACATTTCCCATCCCGATATCATAACGGACATCCACAAGGCTTATTTTGATGCAGGCAGCAATGTTGTCTGTACCAACACCTTCGGTGCAAACTCTCTAAAGTTTTCAGATGACGAGCTTGATGAGATAATAAAATGTGCAATTTCAAATGCAAGAAAGGCGAGAGATACATCCTCGTCAAAAAAAGAAAAGTTTATTGCGCTTGATATCGGACCGTCGGGAAAGCTCTTAAAGCCGCTTGGAGACCTCGACTTTGAGGACGCGGTCAGCATTTTTGCAAAGACAGTAACTCTCGGCGCAAAATACGGGGCTGATCTCGTCATTATCGAAACGATGAACGACAGCTACGAAACAAAAGCGGCTCTCCTTGCGGTCAAGGAAAACTGTGACCTTCCTGTGCTCGTGTCAAACGCGTACGGCGATGACGGAAAGCTTATGACGGGCGCAACTCCCGAGGCTATGGTTGCATTGCTCGAGGGTATGGGCGTCGATGCGCTCGGAGCCAACTGCTCTTTGGGTCCTCATCAGCTTCGCACCGTTGCAGAAAGGCTTCTTCAGGCGGCTTCTGTTCCCGTTCTTTTCAAGCCGAATGCGGGACTTCCGAAATCAGTTGACGGCAAAACCGTTTTCGACATAACAGTTGACGAATTTGCCGATGAGGTTTCCGATATTATCAGATGCGGCGTGCGTGTTGCGGGCGGATGTTGCGGAACTACCCCCGAATACATAAAGTCGCTCTGCGACAAATCAGCATCGCTTTCTCCCGTTTTGGTAGCTGACAAAAATCTTACCGTTGTTTCATCTTATTCTCACGCGGTAACTTTCGGCAACAAGCCAATTCTCATCGGTGAGCGCATAAACCCCACGGGCAAGAAAAGGCTCAAGCAGGCACTTTTGGAAAACGACCTCGACTACATCCTTTCAGAAGGTGTCAATCAGCAGGAAAAAGGCGTTGATATACTTGACGTTAACGTCGGTCTTCCCGACATTGATGAGGTCAATATGCTGAAGGAAACTGTCTGCGAGCTTCAGTCGGTTTCCGATCTGCCACTTCAGATTGACACATCAGATATCTCTGCCATGGATGCGGCTCTTCGCCGCTACAACGGCAAGGCTATGATAAATTCCGTAAACGGAAAAGAAGAGAGCATGCGGGCGGTATTTCCTCTCGTCAAAAAGTATGGCGGACTCGTTGTTGCGCTGACGCTTGACGAGGGCGGCATCCCTGAAACCGCCGAGGGCAGAATCCGGATTGCGAAAAAGATTCTGGAAACCGCAAGGGAATACGGCATCGCAAAAAAGGACATAATTTTTGACACTCTCGCACTCACGATAAGCGCGGATGGCTCCGCTGCGAAAACCACTCTTGCTTCTCTCAGATTCATAAAAGATGAGCTTGGGTGTCACACCTCGCTCGGTGTTTCAAACGTCTCCTTCGGCCTTCCTAACCGTGACGCGATAAACGGAACGTTCTTTGCGCTCGCTCTTGAAAGCGGTCTTTCCGCCGCGATTATGAATCCGTATTCCGCAGATATGATGAGGGTTTATTACACCTACAACGCACTAAAGGGTCTTGATAAAAACTGCAGCGACTATATAAGCCTTGCCGACACCTTCATCTCACAGGGGAAGGCGGCAGAGACTTCGAGTATTGCAGGCGCGGGGGATTTCTCCGAATGTCAGTACGCAATTATAAAGGGCTTTAAGGACAAGGCGGCAGAGGTTACGAAGAAACTTCTTGAGACGACACCGCCACTGCAGATAGTAAACGACGAAATCATCCCTGCACTCAATATTATGGGTAAAGGCTTTGAAGAAAAAACCGTTTACCTGCCGCAGCTTCTTATGAGCGCGGAGGCGGCAAAATGTGCCTTTGAGGTCATAAAGGCGCGTATGTCGGACGGTGAGAAATCCGACAAATGCGGCACGGTTGTTATCGCAACCGTGCGCGGAGATATCCACGACATCGGAAAAAACATAGTGAAGCTTCTTCTTGAAAACTACGGTTTTTCGGTTGTTGACCTCGGAAAAGACGTTTCTGCCGAAGAAATCGTTGACTGCGTGGTTTCGCTGAATGCACCGCTTGTCGGACTAAGCGCACTTATGACGACCACAGTTTCCGAGATGGAAGAAACTATAAAGAAGCTCCGGAAGCACGCACCGGACTGCAAAATCGTTGTCGGCGGCGCGGTGCTTACGCAGGAGTACGCCGACAGAATCGGAGCAGACAAATATGCAAAGGATGCAATGGAAGGCGTGCGCTATGCCCAGGAAATCTTAAATGAAATCAATTAAAAAGAGGATGTCTAAAATGAAACTTTTAAGAACTATTCCCGGAATTTTGCTCTCCGTCGTTATCGCGGCGGTCGCTACCTTCATCGAGGGACTTCTGCCAATTCACGTTATCGGGGCAGCGGTCATCGCGATGTTTATCGGTATGATAATAAACCATTTTCTCGGAAAGAACTCTCTTCTTTCTTCGGGAGTCAAATTCACCTCAAAGAAGGTTCTTAAGTTTGCGATTATCCTTCTTGGTCTTTCGCTCAACATCACCACTATCTTAAATGTAGGAAAAATGTCGCTCGTTGTTATGATTTTCACTCTCGCAACGTGCTTTGGCGGCGGATACTTTATAGGCCGCGCACTCGGGCTCAACTGGAAGCTCTCAAACCTCATCTCGGCAGGTACGGGAATCTGCGGTGGAAGTGCCATCGCGGCAATTTCCTCAACGATTGATGCAGATGACAACGACATCGCGTATGCTATGTCTGCAACGTTTCTCTTTGATATGGCGATGATAATCCTCTTCCCCATCATGGGAAGGGCTATAGGGATGGACCACGTTGCATTCGGCATCTGGGCAGGAACAGCAGTTAACGACACATCGTCTGTTGTTGCTACCGGCTATGCCTTTTCTGAGGCGGCAGGCGACTATGCAACTATGGTAAAGCTTACGCGCACACTCTCAATTATCCCCACAGTTCTCGTCTTTGCCTTTATTCAGCTGAATCTCAAGCGCAAAGAGGCGATGCAGGCGGGTGCTGACGGATCTTCGCTCCACGCAAACTTCAGCCTTAAAAAGATTTTTCCGTGGTTTATTCTCGGTTTTCTCGGAATGTCGCTTGTTGCAAGCATCTTCACAATTCCCGATGCCATCGTTTCTACAACAAAAGCCGTAAGCAAGTTCCTTATGGTTTCGGCTCTTGCGGCGATTGGTCTTAACACCTCATTCAAGAGTATGAAGAAAGCGGGCATCCGTCCGATGATTCACGGCTTCATTATTTCGGCACTTGTCGTTATCGTTGCGCTCGTTGTTGAAATATTTATGGGACTTGTCACATTTTAAGGAGAGCTTTTTATGTCAAAAAATGCAGTAATTTTCGGCGACAGCTACTCAACCTTCGAAGGGTATATCCCCGACGGCTATGCCGCTTATTATTATAAGGATTTCGGCGATACAGATGTCCGGTGCGTATCAGAAACGTGGTGGCATCAGGTCTTATCCGACGCACAAATCAACCTCGTCAGAAACGACAGCTGGTCAGGTTCAACCGTTTGCTACACGGGATGGGGCGGCATCGACTGTTCTGAAACAAATTCTTTTATCTTCAGGCTCAAGAAGCTCATTTCGGAAAACTTTTTTGAAAAGAATGACGTCAACACGGTTTTCTTCTTCGGCGGCACCAACGACTGCTGGTCTGACGCGCCTCTTGGCAAATTAAAGTGCGACGCTTTTGAAAAAGAGGATTTATACTGTGTTCTTCCCGGCGCGTATTACTTTTTAAAAACGCTTCGTGAGGCACTTCCGAATGCTGCAATATACTGTCTTGAGAACAATGAACTGAAGCCCGAGTTGTATGAGGTTTACGACCTTGCTTGCAAGGATTTTGATATAACGAAAGTTTCATTTGAACATATTGATAAAACCTGCGGACACCCGACAATACAGGGAATGAAAGATATAAAACGTGAGGTTTTAAAGGCTCTTGAATAAGAAAATTACCGAAGAGGAAGTTTCCCTCTTCGATTTTGTTTTCCCTTGACGAATTTGCGTTTATATAGTATTATATAGACAGAAAATAAAACGTTTTACTTTGTAAAAGGAGAGATTTTTATGCAGAAACTCAAAGTTGCAGTTGTCGGTTGCGGCAGCATCAGCGACATCTATATGACAAACATCAGAAGCGGAAAGTTCACCGTTTTAGAGCTTTACGCCTGCAGCGACCTTATGGTTGAAAGAATGCAGGCATCAGCCGAGAAGTATGGCTGCAAGGCTCTGACTCTTGACGAGATCTGCGCCGATTCTGAAGTTGATATGGTCATAAATCTCACAATCCCGGCAGCACATTATCCCGTTATCAAGCAGTGTCTGGAAGCAGGAAAGCACGTCTTCTCCGAGAAGATGATTGCGGTCGAGCTCTGGCAGGGTGAAGAACTCGTTAAACTCGCTAACGAAAAGGGACTTTATCTCGGCGTTGCTCCCGACACCTTCCTCGGTGCATCTGTTCAGACCGCAAAGTATATTGTCGAGTCAGGTCTTATCGGAAAGCCTGTTTCCTGCCGTGCATCAATTTCAAGAAACTACGCAATCTACGGTGAATTTCTCACTCACCTCTGCAAGCGCGGCGGCGGCATCGGCTTTGATATGGGCGGATACTACCTCACGGCTCTTGCATCTATCCTCGGTCCGGTCGAGGCGGTTTCTGCGTTTACTGCAATCAACAACCCGAACCGCACAAACACGCGTATCGGCGCTCCGAACTACGGCGAGGATTATGTAATTGAGGACGCAAACGTAATCACGGCTACACTCAAATATAAGAGTGGAGTCCTCGGAACTCTCCATATGAATTCAGACTGCATCCTCGACGAGACTTACGGTCTTGAAATCTACGGTACAGACGGCATTCTCTATATGGGTAATCCGAATGAGTTTGGTAACCCTGTCTACATTCAGAAAACTATGGGCGAAAAAATCGAGTTCCCGCTTACTCACGGATATTCTGAAAACTCACGCGGCGTTGGTGCGGCTGAAATGGCATGGTCCATCATAAAGGGCAGACCGAACCGCGCAAGCAAGGAAATGGCATTCCACGTCTTTGAGCTTATGCACGGAATCGTCAGAAGTGCTGAAGAAGGCACGGTTACAAAGCTTAATTCAACATTTGACACTCCTTTGGCTCTTCCGTCGGGCTATATGGGTGACGGCGGATGGACACGCAAGGAAGAAAGCGCACTTTCTCTTTAATTTAAAACTAAAAGCCGGATGTTTTTACATCCGGCTTTTTCTGTATAAAAAACAGGACAGATTCCTCTGTCCTGTTCCTGTTTTGATAAATTCAAATTACTTTGCGCAGTAACCTGTTGAGTAGTAACCGAGGTCGTTGCGGCGGTCGAGACGACCGAAGCTTGCACAGATTGCAACGTCTGACTCAAGCTCGAGTGAGTACTGACCAAGCGGAATCTGGAACTGCTCTTCGCAGAACGGAAGGTCAACTCTCCAGCACATAACTCTCTCTGCCGGAACTACGAGGTGAAGGCCCTTAACCGGTTCCTTATCTGAGAAATAGATGTTAACAAGGATGTGTGCATCCTTCTTGTTCTTGTTTGTGATCATGAGAGCTTCATGACCCGGAAGTGAAGGATCGTTGCCCTCGCCCGGGATGTCGCCATCGATGAACATATAGTTCTTATATCCAAGTACGCTCATTTTAATTTCCTCCTGTAATCAGTTAAATATTAAAGATCCTTTGAGAAGTAGTCGTTCATCTTCGGAGACATCGGACGGCATCCGTTGTCTGTGATGATGAAGCCTGTTTCAATGCGTCCGCCGTGGAGGTTCGGATGACCGAAGAAGCTTACGTCAACCATAACTGCCATACCCGGAACGAGCTCAAAGTCGCCGTTCGGGCCGAAGAACGGAGCTTCAGCTTCCATAAGACCGATTGAATGAGCAAACGGGCAAACGATGTAGTCTGAAAGACCGTGCTTCTCGTAGTAGAGGCGTCCCGGAACGTCGATTTCTCTACCTGTCATACCGGGTTTAAGCATTTCGCGTGTGAGGCGGAATGTCTCACGCATGTGGTTGAGGAGATCCTTCTGTGTCTGTGTGTAAACGCCGTTAACCGGAATTGTATCACCGAATGTTCCTGCATAGCCGTTGTATCTCGGAGCGATACCGATCATAACGAGCTCGCCGTCTTCCATCATCTTATTTGTAGCTGTCGGAACAACTGCCTTTGCACGCTCGCCTGAACCAACGATTGTTGAGTAAGCGAAGCTTGTTGCGCCGTTGATGCGGCAGATAGACTCACCTGCTGCTGCAACTTCGAACTCATATGCGCCCGGCTTGATTGCAGCCATCATCTTGTCGTATGCCATATCACAAAGCTCTGTAGCCTTGAGGATCTGCTCGCCTTCCCAGACTGACTTGTAAGCACGGAGGTCTTCGTATTCATCTGTGATGTCTACGAGCTCTGCACCTTCAAATCCTGCTGCGAAGTCGCAGTAAACCTGATGCGGGATTGTTGATGTACCGACGAAGCCGATACGCTTGAGGATTGTGCCCTCTGACTTGAGCTCTTCATAGAGCTGCTTAAAGTCGATGATTGTTGCGTTCGGATACTCTTCTTCCGGAACCATGAATACCGGGAAGCAACGAATCTTTGTGATAGCTGAACCCATCTTTGCAAACGGCTCAGACTCCGGACCGCCGAGGAGGATCGGCTCGCCCTCTACCGGGATAAGAACTGAACCCTTTTCAAACTGACCGCACCAGCCTGTGAGGTACCAGCCGTTTGCGATGTTGAGCTCATCGAAGTAGATGAGAGCAGCATCGAGGCCTTTAGCCTTGAGGATAGCTCTTACGTCTTTAATTCTTTTTTCGGTTTCTGCCATGTTGTAGTATGCCATTTTTCTCTTCTCCTTTATAATAAATTTTTATTTAAGGCTTACATAAAATTATCGTCAAGCGGGAACATCGGACGGCGGATATTCTGTGCGTTCATATCCTGGAGACGCTCACAGGAGCTTCCCGGTGTGAACATAAGAATTGACCTTTCCGCTATTGCCGCAAGCTCGGGGAATAAGTAGCCAAGCTTTACGACGATTATTTTAAACTTTGAGATGTCGATATCGACTGATTCGAAAATGTCGATTCGGCACATTGATGCGCGGTTTTTGGTGATGACCACCGTGAACGCGCCGCAGTCGAGCGTTGCTGACGGGCCTTCGTTGCCGCCTGTATATGAGAGGATATCTCCCTTGTGGATGAGCTTGCCGGTGATGTGGGCAACCTCGCTGTTTTTGTCGAGTGTTCCGCCGACATCAAGTGAGAGGATGTCGCCGATTTCTGCTTCGTAGCAAAGGTCACATGCCTTTTCGTCGGCGATGCCTGCGATAAGGACATTCTTTGCGCCCGCGTCGATTATGCGGTTAATCATAAATGCATTGTCGCCCGATGCGCCTGCGGTTGTGTTGTCGCCCGAGTCAGAGAGCCATACCTGATGCTCCTTGTCTTCAATCGCAAGCTTTACTGCCTCTTCGGGCTCAACTGCTTCGATTAAGAACTTGAAGTCGTGACGGACGTCGTAGAACTTTCTTGCAAGCTTTTCTGCAATCTCTTTTGCAAGGGCTGTGTCGCTTTCGTGTGTAACAACGAAGCTCGGTCCCATATACGGCTCATCTATCCACTGGTCGCCGCCGAAGACCTGAACGCACATCATGCCCGGAATAGTTCTTTCATACTCCTCTGCCATCTCCATAATTTCGCGGAGCGGTGAGAGGTCTGTCTGAACAGCGTCGCCGCAGACAACAACGTTTGCACGAGCCATCTGGGGCTTGGGCATAATCTTCTTCTCGATGCACTCAAAAAGAAGCTTCATTGCGCGAATCTGTGTCTCTGCGTGGTCGCGGTGCGGAGCTGTGCGGAATGCCGCCATACAGTTTGCAGTTGCGACGATTTCGTCTGTGTTGTTAGCGTGGAAGTCCATAGCAAGTGCGATCGGAATGTTCGGTCCGACCTTCTTTCTGACTTCGCGGATGAGGTATGTATCACCGGGTCCGATTTCTTCAACGTACATCGTACCGTGAATAAACAGCCATACGCCGTCAATACCCTCCGACGGAATACCGTCTATAATTTCGTGTGCAAGGCGGAGAAAATCGCTCTTTATAACCGCACCGCCCGGAAGCGCGTGGGCATAGATCGTAGGAACAACCTCAACCCCCTTCTCGCGGAGAAGATCCATAACTGCGATTTTTTCATACATCGCCTCGCCTACGGCGTAGTCAAAATCCTCAAAACGGGTAGCAACGGGAGAGATGCTGTTGCCTTCACATTGCAATGATCCGATAGCTATTCTCAACCAAACTCACTCCTTTCCTTTTGCAAAATACAATTTTACTTATATTATATATATTATATTATTTATGCCACTTATTCGGAATACATTTTCGTACTCAAAACATATCTTATCGTAAACAAAGTCGTGCATCTTTTCCCATTAATCCGATTTCACCGAGTTTTTATATTCGCTCGGCGACATACCGGTCTTCTTTTTGAAAACGCGCGAGAAATAGAACGGGTTTGAGAAGCAGAGCATATCTGAAATCTGCGTGAAATTGTAGATGTGCTCACGGATGAGCTTCTTTGCCTCGCGCACCTTTCTGTCGGTTATGTAGTCGTGAATCGTGCAGCCGCATTCATTTAAAAAGATGCGGGAGAGGTATGCCTTTGAGTAGTTCATCTCCTTGCAGAACTGCTCGACGCTCACGCGTTGATAGATATACATATTGAGCTTTCTTATCATCTGTCCGACAAGGTTTTCCTCAAGCGTTTCGCTGCCGCCCGTCGGGAGATTTGTTTTTCCGTATTGCTCGCGCACAAGCGAAATAAGGAGCTGTTCAAGATACGTTCTTATCATCTGCTGACCGCCGATAGTCTCATTCGGAGAAACCTCAAGCTCCTTGTTCTGCGAGCTTGTCTGCGGAAGCACGAAAACATTTCTCGCTTCTTTTATGATATTTGATATGTATCTTCGCATTTGTGAGGAGAGATCAAAGCGTTTGTTTCTGAAAAACTGCATATGTGAGGAGTTGCAAACGAAGCACAGGACAAAGTAGTTTGGCGCAGATGTGCCGTCTGCCTTGTGAACGTGAAATTCATTCGGCTTGTGGAAGATACATTGTCCTTGTCCGAGAGTTATTGAGTCATCCTCGGTTTCAATAATGAGCTTTCCCTTGTCAACGTAGACAAGCTCCCAGAAATTGTGCCGCTCTCCCTTGTAACAGAATGTGCTTTCGCACTCGAAATAGTTGAGCGTTACTATTTTGTGGATATTTATAATTGTTGAAAGCTGATGCGTTACATACTCTGAATGCTCGGGGTTTCCTTTCACCTTGCAAACCTCCTCTCTGTATTCATTATATCAAAAAACGGAGAAAAATGAAATAGTAAACGCTTGCATATATAAAAAAACAAGGCGCGATTTATCGCGCCTTGCCTTCCTTTAGTTCAGATAAGGATTATTCATCCCAGTCTGTCGGAAGATTGTTCTCGCTGAGAACCTGTGATGTTGTGATAACGTCAACGAGCTCTACGAGTTCTGCCTTAGGTGCTACGTACATTGGTCGTACCTCCCTTCCACTTGATAATTCTATTCTTGCAGCTCCGCCATAAATGACGGAGCTTTAACAAGCATCCAATTACGATTGCAACCAATCGTTTTTGCGGTCTTTACGTTTTCCAACCACTTATTTATTAACCGAAGAATGCCTTTTTAAACTCGGGAATCTGATTTGCGATATCCTACCTACTAATAATGATACAGTATAATTATATCTTTTTTTCTTGTAAATGTCAACAATTTTATGTTTTGGGCTAAAATTTCCCATTTTTATTGAAATTCGGTTATCACTTCCGCTTCGCACAAGGGTTAACGTTACAACCTGAACTATATGAAGAGCCATGAATCGGCCAGTACCACGTTGCGCCGGTTAAATTGCCACTGTAATCACCCATCGCGCTTGCGGAATTTAAAATCTGACCGTTGCAGAAATTAAATGCAAGCATAATAGAGCACAGGACCAGGCATATACTCGTCTTCATTGTCCTCATTTTGCTCGTTTTCTTCATTTTCTTTCATCCTCCCGGGCGATACAGGCATCTACACCTGCTATATTCTGCGTTCGCAATTACAATCCCTCCGGGTTTGCTTACGCAACCCCACCTCCCTTTACACAAGGGAGACTTTATATACAAAAAAACAGGGCAGAAAATTCTGCCCTGTTTTGAGAAATGCTTATTTTACTTTACGCGGTCGTATGCTGCGCCGAGAACTTCGAGAAGTTCGTCAACCGGGAAGTCCTTAAGACCTTCAACGAATGATTCCCATTCTGACATCGGCTTCTGGCCGATAACAAACTTCTGAACGTTTTCGTTTACATATGTGCTGATCTGTGTTGCATAGTCAGCAACGAGTGCGCCCTCTTCCGGTGTGTATGAGAGGTAGAGTACCGGGTTGAGACCGTCAACTGTGTGCTCAAGCATAAAGTCTGTTGTAGCTGCCTGCTCTGCTGAAGACTGGAGGTCAACAGATGCCGGATCCATACGGAGGTATGAACCGTTTGCAGAGATACCATAGAGAGTCTTGATTGTTTCGCCTGCGCCCTCGATGATGAACTCGCGCTTGCCGTCTACAACATTGTATGTCTCGCCTTCCTTACCCCATGAAACGAGCTCTGCAGCTTCGTCTGTGTACATCCAGTTGAGGAAACGGAATGCGTTGCGGATAGAATAGGGCTTACCTGTGTTCGGAACAGAGTAACCTGTCGGGTCCATATTGTACTTGTTAACCTTTGAAACACCGTTCGGACCTACAGGAGGTGCCATAGCTGCAAGTGTGTAATCAGTATAGCCGTTCGGACGAGCGATGTTGTTGAAGAAGTCGATTCTTACCTGATATTCCGGCATGATGAAGCCGCGGTCTGTTGAAACGAGCTCCTGCCATGTTGATGAGCTGATTGTCATAAAGTCTGCCGGGATGAGCTTTTCAGCAACCATCTTGCGGAAGAATTCAACAACCTCATACATAACTTCTTCGCGTGCACCGTACTTCCACTCGCCTGCGTTGTAGTCATAGTACGGACCCGGTTCGAAGTATTCTTCAAATGACGGACCGATAACTGCCATATTTGAGATACCTGAACGTACGCAGAACGGATATGACTCCGGATAGAGCTCTTTAAGCTTCTTTGAAACTTCGTAGAGTTCGTCGAGAGTTGTCGGAACTTCGAGGTTGTGCTTTTCGAAGATGTCCTTACGATAAAGCCATCCACGGATGTTTGTTGAACGCTCCATGCCGTAAACCGGTGCGTAGTATGTCTTGCCTGTCGGGCCTCTTCTGATTTCGCGCATCCACTGCTCGTCTGCAGGAACGCTGTCCCAGAATTCGTTATAGTCCTTCATGAGCTCGCCGCCGTCCTCGATTGCGAGGTATGCGCCCTGTGCTGCATAGTCTTCAAGGTCGCCCGGCTTTGATGAGAATGCGAAGATATCCGGAAGGTCTTCACGTGAAGTCATGAGAAGCGGATACTTTGTAGCAAAGTCTTCACCCGGGTATGCGTTGACGTTGATTGTGCCGCCAACTGCCTCGCGGATGTATGTCCATACTGCCCAATCATCCTTGAACGGCCATGAAGCGTGGCTTGTTGTAACAACGTTGATGACTGCGTCATCCGGAACCTGCTTGCCTTCGGGAATGACGTCTGCTGATGCGTCGCCAAGGTCAAAGTCGCCTGCGACTTCGCCGCCGTTGCCTGTGCAGGAAACGAGAGCAAACATCATGACGAGAGCGAGCATGAGTGCGATAAGCTTTTTCATCTGTTTTTTCTCCTTAATTTTTAAGATTTGCGCCATTTGGCAATTTCACCAAATCCGTGCGCATTTTTGTAAAACAATTATAACAATTTTTTAATGTCAAGTCAATATTTTTTGGTTGTTATCACTAATTATTTTGTTATGTCTTCTGCGATCTTATAATATTTTTCTATATTTTGCTCTGCATCAGCCCGCGTTTTTGCATGCGCGAGGATATAAACTTTAATCTTCGGCTCCGTTCCCGACGGGCGCACGATAAAGCGAGTGTCGTCCTCGAGCTCGAAATAAAGGACGTTGCTTCCGGAAATCGGGAGCTTTTCGCCCGAATCCGTCTCACCCGTGAGGTAGTCGCGCACTTTTATGACCTTTGTTCCCGCAAGAAGCCCGGGCGGATTTTCGCGGAGCTTTTTCATAATAGCTTCGCGCTTTTCAACACCGTCGATTCCCGGCATAACGACCGAGAGTGTTTTTTCTGCATATGCGCCGTATTTTTCATAAAGCTCATCCATCGCTTCAAAAAGCGTTTTGCCCTGTGACTTGTGATATGCCGCCATTTCGGCTATCATCATGGACGCGGTTATCGCGTCCTTGTCTCTGCAGAAATCCCCGATGAGATATCCGATTGACTCTTCATAACCCATGACAAAGCCGCGCGCACCGATTTCTGAAACCTTACCTGCGATATATTTAAATCCCGTAAATGTTTCATACATACGGACACCGTTTTTCTCACATACTGCCCGCGCCATCTCGGTTGTTACGATGCTTTTTACGGCGTATGCGTCTTTCGAAAGTCTTCCGCACCGCGAGAGCGCACCTGTCATATAGTCAAGGAGCATGACACCCGTGCAGTTTCCGGACAGAACGTCATATTCTCCATCGCTCGTCCGGCACATCACGGCAACGCGGTCTGCATCGGGGTCGGTTCCTATAATAATGTCTGCATTTTCCTTCTTTGCAAGCTCCACCGCGAGAGCAAACCCTTCGGGATCTTCGGGGTTCGGACTTCTGACCGTCGGGAAGTTGCCGTCGGGAACGCTCTGTTCTTTTACGCTTATGACGTTTTCAAAGCCTGCTCGCAAGAGAACCTCGGGGACAATTTTGTATCCCGTGCCGTAGAAGGGGGTGTAGACTATTTTAAAATCTTTTCCGACTTTCTTTGCAGGCTCGCGGTCGATTACCGCACCGAGCACGTGCACCATAAAAGCCTCATCAACCTCTTCGCCGATGAGGGTTATGATGCCTTTTTTTACCGCTTTGTCAAAATCCATTGTTTTTGCACCGGAAAAAAGGTCGATTTTTTCCATCTCGGAAAGAACGGCATCCGACTTCCTCGTCGGAAGCTGTGCGCCATCCTCCCAGTAGACCTTGTAGCCGTTATATTCCTTCGGGTTGTGGCTTGCTGTGATGTTTATTCCCGAAATTGCACCGAGCGCGCGGATTGCAAACGAAAGCTCGGGAGTCGGACGGAGTGACTCAAAAAGGTAGACGGGGATTTTGTTTGCCGCGAGCACGCACGCCGCCTCACGCGCAAAGATATCGCTCATATTGCGGCAGTCCATACCGATTACGACGCCGCGGTTTGCCTCACGCCTTCCGAGCGCAAGTATGGTTGATGCAAGCCCCTGTGTTGCACGTCGAACGGTATACACGTTCATTCTGTTCGTTCCCATTCCGAGAATGCCACGAAGCCCTGCCGTACCAAAGCTCAGGTGTGTGTAAAATCTGTCTTCCTTCTCTTTTTCATTCAAAGAAAGAAGCTCTTCTCTCCCGGCATCCGAAAGTGATTTTTCGCATATCCATTTTTCGTATTCCTTCGTGTAGTCCATAAAAACCTCCTTATTTATGGTACCCCGAACCCTCTTCTATCTTGAATGCGCGATAGATCTGTTCAAGCACCATCACTCGCGCAAGGTGGTGCGGAAACGTCATCTTCGACATCGAAAGGCGCAGGTTTGCACGCTCTTTCACCTCGTCTGAAAGACCGTTTGAACCACCGATTATAAAAACAATTTTTGATTTTCCCGAAACCTTGAGAGATGACAGCTTTTTTGAAAGCTCTTCGCTTGAGAGTCCGTCTCCCTCAATGCACATCGCTGCGACATATGCACCATTCGGAATTTTTGCGAGAATCTTCTCGCCCTCCTTCGAGAGAGCCGTCGTGATTTCCGCAGGGGATGCCACAACGTTTTCGGAAATTTCGGTAATATTTAACTTGCAGTATCCCGAAAGGCGTTTTTCATATTCCTTCACCGCGTCGGAGAAGAACTTTTCCTTAAGTTTTCCGACGCATATCAGATCTATACCTATCATTTTTTCACCTCGACAAGTTCTCCGCGTTTGTCGCGCGTTGCGACATACAGCATCATATCAACTCCGGGGATTATTCCGCTTTGCGTAAGGTGCGTGTGCACGGCGGTGTATGCTTCCTTCGGAGAGTTGTTCTCGGCGCTGATGTGTCCGAGGATTATGTTTTTTGTTCCGCTCTCTGCCGCAAGACGTGCAACGCTTGCACACTCGTCATTTGAGAGATGTCCGCAGCCGCCGCAGATGCGGTCTTTTAAAAACTGCGGATACTTGCTGAAGTGGAGCCTGCGTTTATCGTAGTTTGACTCAAGCAGAAGGATATCCGCACCCATAAGCTCTGGCAAAAGCTCGTCAGTTACACAGCCAATGTCGGTTGCGACGGTTGCACGCTCTTTTTCAGAGCATACGGTAAAGCCCGTGCTTTCGTAGGTATCGTGAGGTGTTCGGAATGCGCGTATTTTAAGCTCACCGACGGTCTTTTCCCCGTCAGGCAGGATGCATTCAAGCCTGTGGCCGATTCCGGAAACTCTTTCATTTATACCTCTCACGGTTCCCTCGGATGCATAAACCGTCGCATCAGTACGGTCAAGGAGCTTTAAAAGCCCTGTTATATGGTCGCCGTGCTCGTGCGTTATGAAAATCGCATCTATCTCCGATGCGGCAACGCAAAGCGTAGAAAGCTCCCTTATAATGCGCGTTGCAGAAATGCCTGCATCTATCAATATGTTCACTTTTCCGTCAGATATGTATGTGCAGTTGCCGTTTGAACCGCTTGCGATGGGGCATACTTTAAGCATTTTTCTCTTCCTTTTCTATACATAAAAAGGAACGGAAAGTCCGTTCCTTTAATTTATTGTGCGTTCTGTACCGACGGGATGTCCGGCATTTCAACTCTTTTGATGCTTGCGCCGAGTGCAGTAAGCTTTTCTATGATGTGCTCATATCCGCGCTCAATGTGGGAGACGTCTTCGACCTCTGTGATTCCGTCTGCCGCAAGTCCTGCGATGACCATCGCCGCGCCTGCACGGAGGTCGCACGCACGCACCGGCGCACCCATGAGCGAAGAAACACCCTCAACGACTGCTGTTTTGCCGTCAACCTGAATCTTTGCGCCCATTCTGCGCAGTTCTTCAACGTAGCGGTAGCGGCTGTCCCACACGCCTTCGGTGACAAGGCTCATGCCCTCTGCCATTGAGAGGATGACCGTTGCCTGAGGCTGCATATCCGTCGGAAATCCCGGATAGGGAAGTGTCTTTATATTTGTTTTTGTAAGCGGTTTTTCACGCTTGACAAGAAGCGAATCGCCGTATTCCGTAACCTCTGCGCCCATCTCTATGAGCTTTGCGGTTATACAGTCAAGATGCTTGGGGATGATATTCTTCACGAGAATTTCGCCGCCGGTAGCGGTAACTGCTGCCATATATGTTCCTGCCTCGATCTGGTCGGGGATTATGGTGTATGATCCTCCGCCGATTTTCGGAACACCGCGAACCTTGATAATGTCCGTACCCGCACCGCTTACATTTGCGCCCATTGAGTTTAAGAAGTTTGCGAGGTCAACAATGTGCGGCTCTTTTGCGGCATTTTCGATAATCGTAACCCCGTCGGCAAGAACCGATGCGAGGATTGTGTTTATGGTTGCGCCGACCGAAACAACATCGAGATAAACCGATGTGGCGCGAAGCCTTCCGAGGCTCTCTGCAAAGACGTATCCGTTCTGGACATCGACGTTTGCACCCAGGAGCTTGAATGCCTTTGTGTGCTGGTCTATCGGACGGTCACCGAGGTTGCATCCGCCGGGGAGCGCGACCTGAGCCGAACCGAATCTTCCGAGTAATGCGCCAATCAAGTAATAAGAAGCACGGATCATGCGCGCCATATCATAATGTGCACGCGTCGTGCGGATTCTTGATGCGTTTATCTCAACGCAGTTGCGGTTTATCATCTTGACATCTGCACCGATATCGCGAAGAAGCTCAAGCATAAGTGTGACATCGCGGATTTCGGGAATGTTTTCGATTCTGCAGACACCGTCAACAAGAAGTGCTGCGGGAATTATTGCAACAGCCGCATTTTTTGCGCCGCTTATGGTAACTTCGCCGCGGAGCTTCTCTCCGCCGTGGATCACGTATTTTGTCAACGCACCGCACCTCTTCTCAGAAATTTGCAGAAAACATAATGCTTTCAGACTTCTTTACGAAAGAATATCTTTCCCTAAAAAAGAAATTGATATTCACCAAATTAAATTATAGCAGATATCTTTACAAATTGCAAAACATATTTTTAATATTTTAAACTTTTATGAGACTTGCGTCTGACATGCTCATATAGAATATGCCGCTGTCGGTTACGAACTTTATTGCAGGAGTGAGATATGCCGCATCAACAGAGGAGTTTCTCGAGCAATAGCCGTACTCCACCGAAACTATGTTGAGACGTTCTTTTCCCATGGCTTTTATCTCATCTGCAAATTCAAACAGCAGTGCCGAGATGTTCATGGTTTCTCCGTTTGCCGCACCGGGAGAGTCGTTTGCGATAAATTTTCCGTTTCCGAGAACGTTTCCGGAAGAGGAAATATTCAACTCTATATCCGCATCAAAAATGTGTGCGTTTCCGGAAAGCTGAGGAATTTTTACCGTAAACCCTCCGTTTGTCGAGTAGGCGATAAGGTCATCAGGCGACACCCGGACCGTAAGCTTTTTTGCAATTTCATATGCGAGTGACTTTGCATCATCGAGCGACAGTATCTCCTTCCCCGATGAGCAAACAAACGAAAAAGAATCCTGTCGGAACATTATATTTCCGCCGTTTCCCGAATATACGTCTTCCGCCGCATCCGACTTTGCCTCAATCTCACCGAAAAGTGCGCGGGCAATTTTTTCTTTTTGCCGGTTTGTCCGCACAGTTGCCGATCTTATCTTTACCGAATCAAGGGGAACTGCCTCGCATTTTACGGATATTCCTGACTTTTCAAGCACCTGACAGGCATTCTCGCGAAGCTCCTCCATTTCTTTTCGCTCGTCATTTTCACGGATTATATATGTTCCGAGAAGAAAAATATTTACTGCAAACAAAAGCACTATAAGAATTGTTTTTGCTCGTGACCAATCCAATTTATATTCTCCTTCCCGAAAATTTTATTCTTCCGTTTTGTGAAGCCCTCCGATATACCACCCGGGCGAAATCTCACCGTCAGTTGCACCCGGATAACGGAGGTTTAAGTCTCCCGATTTCCCGCTTCCCGAAAGTGCCGCGGCGGCAAGGTTTTCGGGAATATACGCCGTATTTCTTGATGTTTTCAGATAGCTTCCGATATTGAACTTTGCCGAAACCACGGTTTCTCCCTTTATGCGGATATTTGCAAACCACAGCGTACTTTTCATATCTATCGGAATTCCGTTTATATGACGACCGAATGTAATCTCCGTTCCGTTTGCCGTTTCGGATACGGAGAGAAGGTAGATTCCACCATCACATCGGAGAGCTGACGCAATGCGCGCAGAAAGAGCTCGCGCTGCCTCGGTTTTTTCGGCAAGCGTCGGAATTTCCGAATCACATTCTACGACTATTCCGAGAGTTTCGTCTGCCGCGTCGCGCGTGTCGGTATATACTGCGGTGCCTTCCGGCGAGATTTTGAGGGTAACGCGGTCAGCAACACAAACAACCGAGCCGTCCTTCTCAAGATACTCTGACGGAGTAGCGTCCTTAAGACCGAAAACCTCAAGAAAAGCCCGCTTCGAATCATCCGAAATGCCTGAGGATGCATCATACGGCATAAGCACCGGCACCTCGCGGGGTGTTTCCGAAATTACGGTTTCCTTTGAAATCGCAGAGAATCTGCCGTCTTCGTGGTCTGCCGCGAAGCTGACCTTTCCCGATGCA
Organism: Eubacteriales bacterium; assembly: GCA_045636865.1. Lineage (GTDB taxonomy): Bacteria > Bacillota > Clostridia > Oscillospirales > JAAYXM01 > SIG480. The sequence continues at coordinate 115,508 of JAZTYJ010000020.1, read as the reverse complement.
ATTTTCGAAATTGCATATATTACGGTCTCCGATGACACGTCGGTATCTGCGACAAAAGTCTGTCCTGCGCTGTTTTTAATATAAATTGACGCGTTTTTTCTGGCTGTCGAAATGATGTAGTATCTACCCGAAGCTGCATCCGTGCCCGCACTCGCGGAGAGCCATGTGCGGAGCAGGGGATACGGGATATCCGTACGATAATCCATAAAGATTCCGCCGCCGGAAAGCGCGCTCTCCCACGAAAGCGAATCGGTTTCGCGAAGCACCTTTGCCTTTTTCATACATTCAGCAAGATTTTCGCGCAGCTGTGTATATATCGCATCAGTCTCATCCGATGAATATATCACGCCGCGGCGCGACGTATCGTCGCTTACAACGATTGCAAGCGGGCGGATGCCGTAGCCCTCAAGGTCGCTTCCCGCGCCTTCTCCGACATCCTCATAAACCGGCATATCGAAAAGGGAAGATATGCTCATGTCTCCAAACGGACTGTCATAAAACCATATTGTTGCGGTAAAGTAGAGCATACCTGCGACAAGCACGCAGATGAGAATTGTTTTTATTTTTTCTTTTGTGGTGCTCATACTTCGGCACCTGCTTTCATCGGAAGGTAAACAGAAACGGTTGTTCCCTCCTTATATACGCTTGAAAGCTTTATCTCGCCACCGTAATGCTCGATGATTTCCTTTGCGATGGCAAGTCCGAGACCCGTGCCGCCCATTTCACGGCTTCGAGCCTTATCAACACGGTAAAAACGTTCAAACAGGCGCGGAATGTCCTTCTCGGGGATTCCGATACCGTTGTCTTTTACCGTTATTTTTACAAAATCATTGTCGCATCTCTCCGCCGAGAAGTCCACTCTGCCGTTGTCGGGAGTGTATTTAACCGCATTTGAGAGAAGGTTTATGAAAACCTGCTCTATTCTCTCGCGGTCACCGAAGAAAGAAGGTAGGTCCGCTTCTATTGAGAGCGTAAGCTTCTGTCCGCGACGACGCGCCTCCATCTCCATTGCGCGATATGCGTTTTCGATGCTCTTTTTGAGCGAAAAGCTTTCGTTTTTCCAGTCCATCTTCGCAGAGTCAAGCTTTGAGAGCGCAAGAAGGTCCTTAACGATTCTCGTCATTCTGTCTGTTTCGTTTAAGATGACGTCAAAGAACTGCGCGCGCATCTCCTCGGGTGCATCGGGATTTTCCGCAAGGGTTTCGGAATAGCTTTTAACGTTTGTAAGCGGTGTGCGGAGCTCGTGGGATACATTTGCAACAAACTCACGTCTTGACTTTTCAAGCTTCTGCTGCTCCGTAAAGTCGTGGATAATTGCCATTACACCGTGCTCTCCGCCCTCGTCGCCAAAGAGTGCAAAGCTTATCTTCAGAGTTTTCTCTCCCACTTCAAGGTCGCACTCCGCAAACCCGTCTTCATTCTCGAGAAGCTCTGCAAAGTTTATTTCTATTTCACCGAAAACGTCGTTGTAGGTAAGATTTTTCTTCTCCTCGATGCCGAGCATTTCAAGAGCTGCTGGGTTTGTGTGGATAAGACGTCCGTCATCCGAAAACGCCGCAACACCGTCCGTCATATGAAGGAAGATGGTGTCGAGCTTGTTTCTTTCGTCCTCAACCTTTGCAAGCGTTGCATTAAGCGCGCTTGCCATGTCGTTAAACGCCTCCGTGAGCGTTCCGATTTCGTCGTTTGACCTGACAGAAAGCTCGGTGTCAAGCTCACCCATTGAGAGCTTCTTTGCACCCTTTGTTATGCTCTCGATCGGAGTTGTTATCGTTTTTGCAAAAAGGAAGCTCAATATAATCGCAAAAATGAGCGCAAACAGCATAGTTCGGAGAATGATTGTGAACATCGATGCCGTGAGCTTCTGCATATCCTGCTTTGTATCTTTTATATAGACGATGTATTTTACCTCACCGTCGACCTCAATCGGATTTGCGCGGTCAATATATCCGCTTGAGATGCGCCTCTCCTGACCTATTTTGCCGTCAAGGGCTGCGATTATCGCCGGGGTGCGCGTAACATCTCCCGATTTTGAGCCATAGAGCGTTTTTCCCGTTTTACCGTCAAGTATGTAATAGTTGCGGTAAGAACCGATCTTCATCGCGGAGGAATATGCATCTATCGCCGTATTAAGTCGTGCCGCACCGTCTGCTTCCTTTGCTTCGTTTCTGAGCATGGCAAAAAGCTCAGCATTGAAAACTGAGTTCATCTGCTCGGTAAAATCGTCAAAATAGTAGACCGATACGCGGTTGAGCATAAAGGTTCCGACGATTGCCATAACCGAAATTATAAGAAGAACGAAGACAAGAACGAGCTTCATCTGAAGTGAACGCAAAGCCTATCCCTCCCGGAAAACTACATCAAAATCAGTCTGCAAACATATATCCTGCGCCGCGACGTGTTACGATTCTCGTCGGATTTGCAGGGTCATCCTCTATCTTTTCACGGAGACGGCGGACCGTTACGTCTACCGTGCGGAGATCACCGTAGTAGTCATACTGCCAGACCTTTTCCATAAGCTCCTCACGTGAGAAAACCTCGTTTGGCTGTGTTGCGAGAAACTTTATGAGGTCAAACTCGCGCGGAGTTAGCTCGACGTGCTCGCCGTTCTTTTTGAGGTCGAGGCTCTTTAAGTTTATGACAATATTGCCGAACACTATTTTGTTCTCGTCTGCCTGCGCGCTCTCATCCTGCGGAGCAGTAAATCCGCGGCGGACGTTTGCCTTGACTCTCGCCATAAGCTCGCGCATTGAAAATGGCTTTGTGATGTAGTCGTCTGCACCAAGCTCGAGACCGAGGACCTTATCTACCTCCTCCTCGCGAGCCGTTACCATAATTATCGGAACGTTTGAGGTTTTTCTGACTCTTTTGCAGACCTCAAAGCCGTCAAGCTTCGGGAGCATAACGTCAAGAAGGATGAGGTCGGGGTTTTCGGAAAGAGCCTTTGCCGCACCGTCTTCACCGTCGTATGCGCAGATGGTGTCGTATCCCTCTTTTTTTAAGTTGAATTCGAGGATATCGGCAATAGCCTTTTCATCCTCAACAACAAGAATTTTCTTTCCCATTTTCATTACCTCCGTTACGGACTATAAAAGTCCGTACTTTTTAGCCGCCCTCATTATGAGGACAACGGTTTTTGCATCGGAAATTTCGCCGTCATCAATCATTCCGACAGCATCTTTTAAATCGACGTGTGAAACTTCAAGAAATTCGCCTTCGTCGGGGTGTGCATCTCCGTTTTTTAAATTCTCCGCAAGGTAGAGATGAACTCTCTCCGTAAAGCAACCGGGCGACGGGTAGATGAATCCGAAGTATGTCATATCCTCCGCATCGTATCCCGTTTCCTCGCTCATTTCACGGCGGGCGCATTCAAGCGGATCCTCACCGTCTTCCATCTTTCCTGCAGGGGCCTCGCAGATGACCTTAAGAAACGGATAGCGAAACTGCGAAACCAGAACGACCTTTTTATCCTCCGTTACCGGAAGAACTGCCACCGCATCACAATGCTCACACACCTCGCGGATTGACTTTCTGCCGTCCTGACACTCCACCTCATCGCGGCGGACGTTCATGATTTTTCCTTTGTAGATATATTCGCTTGAAAGCGTTTTTTCCGTCACAGCGCCTGCACCTCCCGACGGAGAATATCGAATGCCTCCTGTGCAGCCCTGCTCCGTGCAAGGTCGCGGCTCTGTGGCTGATATATTTTTGATGTTACTGTTTTTCCTCTTACCGTTACGGCGACATAAACCGTGCCGCCCGGGTTCTTTTCATCTCCCGTGTCGGGGTCTGCAAAGCCGGTAACGCCGATGCCTGCGTCTGTTTTGAACTTTTTGCACGCGCCGAGAGAAAGTGCCCGTGCACACTCCTCGCTCACCGCACCGTATTTTTCAAGAAGGTCGGAGGGTACCCCGAGTTCCTTCATCTTGATTTCGTTTGTGTATGCACATATTCCGCCAAAAAATACTTTTGATGCGCCCGGAATATCGGTTATGAGCTTTGAAACGAGACCGCCCGTGCACGATTCTGCCGTTGAGAGAGTTAGTCCTTTTTCGCAGAGCGCGTAAAATGCTGCTTCATGGAGGGACGAAATGTCAACCCCGTAGACGACATCGCCTAAAATCTCGCAGATTTTTTTGATGACGGGACGTGTCAGCGCGTCTGCCTCTTCCTCCGTCTTTGCTCTGCCCGTAACGCGCAGGAGACATTCGCCGTCCTTTGCATACGGTGCAACCGTCGGGTTTTCCATAGTCTCCGCAAAGTCGCGCACGCGGCTTTCGACCTCGCTCTCACCCATACCGTAAATCTTTACGTTGTGGGAGACGAGATGTGCGTCCGAAAGCTTCTTGAGATACGGAATCATACGGTATTTTATCATCGGTCGGCACTCGCGCGGAGGTCCCGGAAGCATTATGAGGATTTTTCCTTCATCCTCCATAGCGCAGCCCGGAGCTGTGCCCCAGTCGTTTTCAAAAACGGTGCAACCCTCGGGAAGATATGCCTGGCGTGCATTGTTTTCGGTCATATTTCTTCCGCGGCTTTTGAAATAGCCTTCAATTCGCGAAAGCTCACGCTCGTCAAGAACAAGCTCTTTTCCGAATGCTCGCGCTGAAACCTGTTTTGTGAGATCGTCAAACGTCGGTCCGAGACCTCCCGTTGTTATAACGATGTCCGCGCGGGACTTTGCCTTTATTATGACGTCATAGAGCCTTTCCGGATTATCGCCGACAACCGTCTGGTAGTAGGCATTTATCCCGAGCTCGGAAAGCGCGCGGGCAACGTCCTGCGCATCTGTATTTGTTATCTCGCCGAGGAGGATTTCCGTTCCGACGGCGATTATTTCTGCAATCAGACTCAAAGGTCTCATACCTCTTTTCCAATCAGAGAATTTCTGTGTTTTCTATTGCCTCATCGCAAAGCTTATCAAACGGAAGCTTTTTCTCTTCTTCAACGACAAGAGAAAGTTTCGGCTTTGTTTTGGGGTGCTTCGGCGTAAATACCGTGCAACAGTCCTCATACGGAAGTATGGATGTTTCAAATGTGTTTATGTGTCTTGAGATGGCAACAATTTCTTCCTTATCCATACCGATGACGGGGCGGAGAACCGGAAGCTCTATTCCGTTTTCCGTAACCAAAAGTGCTTCCATCGTCTGGCTTGCAACCTGACCGAGGCTCTCGCCCGTGATGAGCGCGCCGCACCCTTGTTCGGTTGCGATTCTTTCTGCTATCTTCATCATAAATCTGCGCATGATGAGAGTGAAATACTCTTCATTGCAGTTTGCGCGGATTTCTTCCTGTATCTTTGTGAATGGAACCATCGCAATTTTTATGTTTCCTGCATATAATCCAACGAGGCGTGCAAGCTCAATTACCTTCTCCTTTGCGCGCTCGGAGGTGTATGGATATGAGAAGAAGTGGATACCGAAAAGCTCGATGCCGCGCTTTGCCATCATATATGCGGCGACGGGGCTGTCGATTCCTCCCGAGAGGAGGATTGCCGCACGTCCGTTTACTCCCACGGGAAGACCGCCGGCTCCCGGCGTCGGATTTGCGTGAACAAATGCCGCGCGGTCGCGCACCTCGACCTTTACGCACACTTCGGGATTTTTAACGTCAACCTCGAGGTTTTCAAAGGCGTCGTGAAGCGCACTTCCCACCTCGATTGCAATTTCGGGCGATTTTTTCGGAAAGGACTTGTCCGAACGCTTTGCCTCAACCTTGAAGGTTTTTGCGAAGCTTAAGGTTTCGTTAAGATACGTTTTTGCAGTTTCGGTTATCTTTTCAATGTCCTTTTCACACTCTGCCGCACGGCAGATGTTGACTATTCCGAAAACGCGCTTTGATGCTTCGAATGCCGCGTCCATATCGCTGTCTTCATTCTGCGGCTCTACATATATTGTTGACTGGAGACAGTAAATTTTAAACTCTCCGCATTTGCGCAGTCTCCATGCGAGGTTTTTTATGAGTCTTTTTTCAAAATTGCCGCGGTTTAAGCCTTTTAAGACTATTTCACCGAGCTTTAAAAGCAAAATTTCTCTCAAGATAAGTACACCCTTTATTCATTATAATTATACATTGTAATTATACACCAGTTTTTCAAAATAAACAATAGAAAAAATCATTGTCCCAAAGCGGAGAAGAAGTATTCCGTTATTTCTTCGGGTGTTTCTTTTTTTCCGCAGGCTGCCCACCATCTGATCGTTTCAACAAACGTTCCGGAAATATGGTTTATGCGGAAGCTCTCGGGCAGCTTGTTATATTTTTCAGATCCGAACATATAAAGACACCCCCGCACAAGCTCTGCGAGATTTCTTTTGAAATATCCCAGAAAAAGCTCGTTGTTCCGTCCTGCCAGAAGCGTTAAGATGTTGTTGTCGTTTTTGTGAAGATGACGAAAAAGATGGAGGAACACGGAATCGTCCGAATCACAGTCGAAGATGTGTCTGTGTGTCTTTTTCTCCTCAACTCCGTCAAGGATGTGGCAGAAAAGCTCTTCGCAAAGCTCTTTTAAGAGAAAATCCTTTGTTTCAAAGTGCGAATAGAATGTCGCACGTCCTATATCGGCGCGGTCGATTATTTCACCCACCGTGATTTGCTCAAAATCCTTTTGCGACAAAAGACTTATGAAAGCTCCGAATATAGCCTCTCTCGTTTTTCTCTGACGTCTGTCCATAAAAGCTATCACTTCCGTACATTTTTTCAGATTTGTTCATTATCGTACTGTCGGGCACAATTATATATTGAACACTGTGTTCAGTATAGTATATATTGTACTATAAAATTAATATTAGTCAATGGAGGATATTATGAAAACCGAAAAGAATATTTTTATCGCATTCATTTTAAACCTCGCCTTCTCTGTTTTTGAATTTTTTGGCGGTATTTTTACGGGCTCTGTCGCAATTCTGTCAGATGCGGTGCACGACCTGGGTGATGCCGCAAGCATCGGGCTCTCGTTTTTTCTTGAGAAAAAGAGCAAAAGACAGGCTGACGAGAACTATACCTACGGATATGTCCGATACTCCGTTTTGGGAAGCGTGATTACAACCCTGATCCTTATGCTCGGCTCTGTTTTGGTAATTTCGGGCGCGATATGGAGAATAATCAACCCAACAAAAATCAATTATGACGGAATGATTGTTTTTGCAATTTTCGGCGTATGCGTAAATCTCGTTGCAGCATTTTTCACCAACAAGGGAGAGTCGCTTAATCAGAGAGCTGTGAATCTCCATATGCTTGAGGATGTTTTCGGCTGGGCGGTTGTTCTTTTCGGTGCCGTGGTGATGAAATTTACGGACATTTCGCTCATCGACCCGATTATGTCTGTTGTTGTTGCCGTATTTATTCTTATAAACGCGATAAAAAACTTAAGGGATGCGCTTGATATTTTTCTTGAAAAGGCGCCGCGGAGCATTGATGTCGGAAAGGCAAAAACGGTTATTGAGGATATCGACGGAGTAATCGACGTTCACCACATCCACATACGCAGTATTGACGAGAGAACCGTCTGCGCGACGATGCATATAGTTACAAACGAAGATGCACACGTGATAAAGGAGGAAATCCGCAAAAGACTCGGCGAGCACGGCATAGGACACGTTACTCTTGAGCTTGAAACGACAGATGAGTTCTGCCACGAGAAATCGTGCAGCGTCGAAGACTGCGCGCGCGGACATCACCATCATCACCACTGATGCGGTTTTATGTTTCGTCTTTCGGTCGATGTCCACATCCATCAGTTCTCAATTCTGCATTCATAATTCAGAAATTTGCATTAAAAAAGCACCCTTTCGGGTGCTTTTTTCTATATTCTTGCTTTTGCTTCGCAGTAGACGCAACGTTCAGCGCCACTTGCAGAAACCTTGAACATATGCTCAAGCTCCTGCTCGGTTGAGGTGATGCAACGCGGATTTACGCACTTGTGAACGCCCTTTATGTAGGCATCGTCGCAAAGTGCTGTGTTGCCCTCGTGGTGAGCCTCTTCAAGAAGCTTTAAGATGAGCGCCATTCTGACAAACTTTCCGTTTTCGACCTGCTTGAAGTAGCAGGCGCGCGGATCTTTGTCAACCGCGACGCTTATCTCGTTTACGCGCGGCAGCGGATGCATTATGCACATATCCTTCTTTGCAGAATGAAGCTTGTCTGCTGTTAAGATGTAGCTGTCTTTTAAGCGGTTGTACTCCTCGTCCGTTTCAAAACGCTCCTTCTGGATTCTCGTCATATAGAGAACATCAAGCTTCGGCATTGCCTCTTCAAGCGAGGTGGTTTCTTCAAAATCGAAGCTTACTTCCTTCTTGATATAGCTCGGAACGCGAAGCTCCTCGGGGGAGATGAGGATTACCTTGATGTTTTCGTATCTTGAAAGTGCGTGGATGAGCGAGTGAACTGTTCTGCCGAACTTAAGGTCTCCGCAGAAGCCGACGGTGATGTCGGAAAACTTGCCTTTTTCGCGGTAAATCGTCAAAAGGTCTGCAAGAGTCTGTGTCGGGTGACAATGTCCGCCGTCACCGCCGTTGATAACGGGAACGGTTGCGTTTCTTGCCGCAACGAACGGTGCACCCTCCTTGGGGTGGCGCATCGCGATAATGTCGCAATATGCGCTCATTACGCGCGCGGTATCCGCCACGCTCTCGCCCTTTGATGCGGAGGATGATGCGGCTTCTGAAAATCCGAGCACGCTTCCGCCAAGCTCGAGCATTGCCGCTTCAAATGAGAGCCTTGTTCTTGTTGACGGCTCAAAAAAGAGCGTTGCAAGCTTCTTTCCGCGGCACATATCCGAATACTTCCACGGGTTTTCCGTAATATCGCACGCGATGTGCATGAGCTCGTCGATTTCTTCACAGGTGAGGTCGAGAATATCAATAACACTTCTCATCTCTTATACCTCCGCGCCTATCCAGCTCTCGTCTGACGGGTTGTTTCTGAATTTTATAAGGCGGGCGATGTCTTCTTCCCTGATGTAGCCCTCCTCTGCGGCAACCTCGGCGATAACATCAAAGTTTGTGAGAGAGATGTTCTTTACGTTTGCAGCGGCGAGACGGTCGATGCCTTTCTGCATACCGTATGTGAAGATGCTTACAACGCCGAGAACTTCTGCTCCTGCCTCGCGGAGAGCATCAACAACCTCGATTACGCTTCCGCCCGTTGAGATAAGGTCCTCAACTACAACGACCTTCTGACCTGCCTCGAGACGTCCCTCGATGCGGTTGTTTCTGCCGTGGTCCTTTGCGCCCGAACGGACATAACCCATCGGGAGATTCATAATATGACCGCAGATAGCGGCGTGTGCGATACCTGCAGTTGAGGTTCCCATAAGCACCTCGACTTCGGGGTAATTCTTCTTTATAAGCTCGCAGAGACCGTTTTCAACGTCATCGCGGACCTTCGGTGCTGTGAGAGTGAGACGGTTGTCGCAGTATACCGGGCTTTTGATTCCGCTTGCCCATGTAAACGGCTCTTCCGGACGGAAGAAAACTGCCTTTATTGATAACAAATCCTTGGCTATAAGCTTTTCCATTATATATCCTCCTTTTATTAAGCCTCGCAAACTTCATATCTGCAAAGGCGAAAAACTCAAATCCGTTTTTTGCGGGGACATTTTTCCTCGCAAAAAACACTGCTCGCTCTGCAAACGTGCGAATGCAAATGAGTGCGATGTAGCAGAGCGCAAACTTTCTCGTCAAAGACCTGCCTTTGACGAAACGTTTTTAATCTACAAATTCGTTTATGCAACGCATATATGCGGCAACCGGATCCTCTGCCGCAGTAATCGGACGTCCGACAACGATGTAGTCCGAACCAATTTTTTTAGCCTCTGCAGGTGTCATAACGCGCTTCTGATCGCCGATGTCGCCATCTGCAAAGCGGACCCCCGGAGTAATTGTGAGGAATTTTTCTCCGCAGGTATTGTGAACCTTTTCTGCCTCAAGTGGTGAGCAGACAACGCCGTCAAGTCCTGCGTTCTTTGCAGTAAGTGCATAATGCATAACAACCTTGTCTATCGGCTTTTCGATGAGAAGGTCGCGCTCCATTGTCGCCTGGTCGGTTGAGGTAAGCTGTGTTACCGCAATAAGAAGCGGACGTGTGCCGTCCGGACGCGTAAGACCTTCGATTGCCGCCTTCATCATATCCGTTGCGCCTGCGGCGTGGAGGTTTGTGATGTCGACATCAAGGCGGGAGAGGCTTGCCATCGCCTTTTTAACCGTGGTCGGGATGTCGTGAAGCTTCAAATCGAGGAAAATCTTGTGTCCGCGGGCCTTGATTTCGCGGACGATTTCGGGACCTTCTGCATAGAAGAGCTCCATACCGATTTTTACAAACGGCTTTCTGTCTGTAAATTTTTCAAGGAAGCTTATTGTGTCCTCCTTGCTTTTAAAGTCGCATGCGACGATTACGTCTTTTCCCATTATTTTGCCACCCCTATTATATCTTTTAAATTATCAATTCCGTATTTTTCCATAACGCGCGTAAGGTCAGCTATTATATCCCTGCATGCAGTCGGATTTACGAGGTTTGCCGCACCGACTTCAACTGCGCTTGCGCCTGCCATCATCATTTCGATGACGTCTTCAGCCGTTGATACGCCACCCATACCGACGACGGGAATTTTGACTGCGTTTGCAACCTGATATACCATTCTTACCGCAACGGGGAAGATTGCCGAGCCTGAAAAACCGCCCATCTTGTTTGCGATTACGGGTTTTTTCGTCTTTAAGTTTATGCGCATACCGAGGAGCGTGTTTATGAGGCTTATGCCGTCAGCACCTGCCGCCTCGCACGCCTTTGCGATTTCAGCAATATCCGTGACATTCGGCGAAAGCTTTATGATTACGGGTTTTTTTGTAACCTTTTTTACTGCGCTTGTAACCTCTGCCGCGGCAGACGGGTTTGTGCCGAAGCTCATTCCTCCGCCGTGGACATTCGGACAGCTGATGTTTACTTCAAACCAGCCAATGCCGTCGACAGACGAGAGCCGTTCTACCGTATAGGCGTAGTCCTCAACCGAAAATCCCGAGACGTTTGCCATAACTTTTTTATCAAAAACCTCAAAAAGCTTCGGGAGCTCCTCGCTTATTACCTTTTCAACACCCGGGTTCTGAAGCCCTACCGCGTTTATCATACCCGCCGTGCACTCCGCGATTCGCGGTGTCGGGTTTCCGAAGCGCGGATCGCGCGTTGTTCCCTTAAACGAGAATGTTCCGAGGCAGTTTATGTCATAAATTTCCGCAAACTCGTAGCCAAAGCCGAAGGTTCCGCTTGCGGGAATGACGGGGTTATCAAGCTCAATGCCGCAGAGATTTACTTTTAAGCTTCCCATAAAATCTCCTCCTTCCGGAGTACCGGGCCTTCCTTGCAGATTCTCTTGTATCCCGTAACGGTTTTGCAGGAGCATCCCATACATGCGCCGAATCCGCAGCCCATACGTTCTTCAAAGCTCAACTGTGCAGACGTTTTGACTTCCTTATATATCGCGCGAAGCATCGGCTCGGGACCGCAGGTGAAGACGTATGTATACTCAAGCTCCTTCATCGCATCGGTTACAAAGCCGCGGATGCCGAAAGTTCCGTCGACGGTTGTAACATACACCTTTGCGCCCAATTTTTCAAACTCTTTTTTGTAGAAAATTTCACTTTCTGTGTTAAAACCGAGGATAACCGAAACATTTTTGCCCTCACGCATCAGGTTCTTTGCGAGAAGATACATCGGCGGAACGCCTACTCCGCCGCCGATGAGAAGCGGACAGTCTCCCGAAAGGGAAGTGTCGTAGCCGTTTCCGAGTCCTGTCAGGATGTCGAGCTCTTCGCCCTTTTCCATCGCGCTCATTTTCTCCGTACCCTCGCCGACCACCTTATAGATAATCGTGAGCTCATCGCCATTTATATCACATACGGATATCGGGCGGCGCAGAAAGCTTCCCGAAAGCGCGATATTTACAAAGCCGCCGGCGCGACACTCCGAAGTATCGCCCGAAAGCTCCATTCGATACACTTTCGGACAGAGCATTTCGTTTGACAGTATTTTAAAAATTGACTGTTTCATTGATATATCCCTCCACCGCCTCATGCGGTCTTCCTCCCTTTAGGCAAGAGAGGCTTTTTATGCGTCAATTGTTGAGATAGTGAGAGTTGTTTCTTCCAGAACGTCGAGAAGAACACGTACCGTGTCGAGTGCCGTAAAGATAGTTACGTTGTTCTCGATTGCAAAGCGGCGGATTTCAACACCGTCGCTTGCCTGACCTGTTGAGCCGGGGTCACGAGTGTTGATGACGTACGCGATGTGTCCCTGACGGAGTGCGTCGGGGATTTCATCGCTGCCGTCTGAAATCTTCTTGAGAATGTGTGTTCTGATTCCATTTTCCTTTAAGAACTTTGCAGTTCCCTCTGTTGCCTGGATGTTGAATCCGAGATTGTAGAAGCGGCGGATAAGCGGAAGTGCCTCTTCCTTATCCTTGTCTGCAATTGTTGCAAGGACAGTGCCGTAGTTCTGAACGCGCATACCCGATGCCTGAAGAGCTTTGTAGAGAGCGCGGTTTAATTTATCGTCATAGCCGATAGCCTCACCTGTTGACTTCATCTCCGGTGAGAGATATGCATCAAGTCCGCGGATTTTGTTGAAGGAGAATACCGGAACCTTGACGTACCAACGCTTCTTCTCCTGCGGATAGATTTCAAAAATGCCCTGCTCCTTGAGACTGCGACCGAGGATAACCTCTGTTGCGATGTCTGCAAGTGAGTATCCCGTAGCCTTTGAGAGGAACGGAACGGTTCTTGATGAGCGCGGGTTTACCTCGATGATGAATACGTTGTCGTCGTTGTCAACGATGAACTGGATGTTATAGAGACCGACAATTCCGATGCCGAGACCGAGCTTCTTTGCATACTGCAGAATTATTCCTTTTACTTTGTCGGAAATTGAGAATGTCGGATATACGCTTATAGAGTCGCCCGAGTGAACACCTGTTCGCTCAACAAGCTCCATAATGCCCGGCACGAATACGTCGCGACCGTCGCAGATAGCATCAACCTCGACTTCTTTTCCCTGAATGTACTTGTCAACAAGAACAGGCTTGTCCTCGTCGATTTCTACCGCTGTGCGGAGGTACTGACGGAGCTGCTCCTCGTTGCTGACTATCTGCATTGCGCGACCGCCGAGAACAAAGCTCGGGCGGACAAGAACGGGATATCCTATCTTTGCTGCAGCTTCTATTCCGTCTTCAATCTTTGTTACCGCGCGACCTTCAGGCTGCGGGATTCCGAGGTTTTTGAGAACCTTTTCAAAGCTGTCGCGGTTTTCTGCGCGCTCAATAGCCTCGCAGTCCGTGCCGATGATTTTTACGCCGTGTGCATAAAGCGGCTCTGCAAGGTTGATTGCAGTCTGACCGCCGAGAGATGCGATGACGCCCTCGGGCTTTTCAAACTCGATGATGTTCATAACATCTTCTGTTGTAAGCGGCTCAAAATAGAGCTTGTCTGCAGTTGTGTAGTCTGTCGAAACCGTATCGGGGTTATTGTTTATGATGATAGCTTCATAGCCTGAATTTTTGATTGTTGTAACCGCGTGGACGGTTGAATAGTCAAACTCGACGCCCTGACCGATTCTGATAGGTCCTGCACCGAGAACAACTATCTTCTTTTTATCGCTTAAACGGCTTGCGTTTTCGCCCGTGTAGGATGAGTAGAAATACGGGATATATGCGCCTGTATGGCTTGTGTCAACCATCTTGTATACGGGGAAGACGTTATTCTTCTTTCTGAAATCAAACACCTCGCGCTCGGTGACGTTCCAGAGCTTTGCGATGTACTTGTCGCAGAAGCCGAGCTTCTTTGCATCAATGAGAGTTTCGAGGTCGTATTTATTGCTCTCAATCTTCTTTTCGGCATCCGTAATCTCTTTGAATGCCTCAAGGAAGAACGGAGTGATGCCTGTTGCCTTGTGAGCCTCCTCAACCGTTGCGCCGAGCCAGAATGCCTCTGCAATTGCAAAGAGATTGTCATCGTGGAACTCGCTGATATACTCGATAAGCGCATCTTTCTTCATACCATCAAACTTCGGGAGGTTGAAGTGGTGTGCGCCGTTTTCAAGTGAACGCACGCTCTTTAAGAGACACTCTGAAAGATTTGAGCCGATGCCCATAATCTCACCTGTTGCCTTCATCTGTGTTCCGAGCATATTTGATGCCTGTGTGAACTTGTCAAACGGGAAACGCGGAAGCTTTGCGATGATATAGTCAAGCTTCGGCTCGTATGCCGCAGTAGTGTTTGCAATCGGAATTTCTGCGAGAGTCATACCGACTGCGATCTTTGCGGTAACACGCGCAATCGGGTATCCGCTTGCCTTTGAAGCGAGCGCTGATGAACGCGAAACGCGCGGGTTTACCTCAATGAGATAATATTCGCTCGAATTCGGGTTGAGCGCAAACTGAACGTTGCAGCCGCCCTCGATCTTGAGCTCGCGGATGAGCTTTATTGCACTCGCGTTGAGCATTTTTTCGTCTTCTTCTGAAAGAGTCATAATCGGCGCAACAACGATAGAGTCGCCCGTATGAACGCCGACAGGATCAACGTTTTCCATTCCGCAGATGGTTATCGCGTTGTCTTCACCGTCGCGCATAACCTCAAATTCGATTTCCTTATATCCCTTTACACTCTTCTCGATAAGAACCTGTGAAACGGGGGAAAGCTTGAATGCGTTTCTTCCGACCTCCAAGAGCTCTTCTTCGTTGTTTGCAAAGCCGCCGCCTGTTCCGCCGAGGGTGAATGCCGGTCGGAGAACGACGGGATAGCCGATTTCTTCGGCTGCAACGCGTGCTTCTTCGAGGGAGTATGTGATTTTTGAGGGGATGGTCGGCTCGCCGATAGACTCGCAGAGCTCCTTGAACATCTCGCGGTCCTCTGCGCGCTCGATACTCTCGCTTGATGTGCCGAGAAGCTTGACGTTGCACTCACGAAGGATTCCCTTCTTCTCAAGCTGCATTGCAAGGTTAAGACCTGTCTGTCCGCCGATACCCGGAACGATTGCATCCGGACGCTCGTGGCGGAGGATTTTTGCAACGTATTCAAGTGTGAGCGGCTCCATATATACCTTGTCGGCAATTGTTGTGTCTGTCATAATTGTTGCAGGGTTTGAGTTGCAGAGGATAACCTCATAGCCCTCTTCCTTGAGCGCAAGACATGCCTGTGTTCCTGCATAGTCAAACTCCGCTGCCTGACCGATGACGATCGGGCCCGATCCTATAATGAGAATTTTCTTTAAATCTGTTCTTTTCGGCATTTTGCTCGCCCTCCAAATTATATTTTATATACCGGCTTGCCGTCTTTTACGGTAAGTAAGCATTTTCCATACAGTTTTTTGCCCTCAAACGGGGTTGCGCGACCTTTTGAGTGAAACTCCGACGGATCAACCACAAACGATTTTGAAAGGTCCCACACGGTATAGTCCTCACCGAGCGGAATATCAAATCTTCGCCTCGGATTTTCCGACATAAGCTCAATTAATTTTTCCATAGTTATTATTTTCTTTTTTACGAAGTGCGTATACATCGCAGAAAACGCCGTTTCAAGTCCGACAACTCCGAACGCGCTCTTTTCAAGCCCCTTTGACTTTTCTTCAGCCGAATGCGGCGCATGGTCCGTCGCTATCATATCAATGGTTCCGTCGCATATGCCCTCAACGAGAGCCTTGCGGTCGTCTTCGCTTCTTATCGGGGGGTTCATTTTAAACCGCCCGTCCTCACCGATGTCCATATCCGTCATAATGAGATAATGCGGTGCAGTTTCGCAGGTGATGTCAAGCCCCTCCGCCTTTGCCGCGCGGATAAGCGCAACGGATTCCTTTGTCGAGATGTGGCAGACGTGGTATTTGCAGCCGATTTCGCGGACAAGCGCGATATCGCGTTCTATCTGCTTCCACTCGCTCTCCGAACATATTCCGCGATGACCGTTTTTCTTTGCATACTCGCCGTCGTGGATATAGCCGCCGTGAAGCAGGTCGTTCACCTCACAATGAGCAACGATAATCTTTCCGAGCTCCTTTGCCTTTTTCATCGCATCGCGCATAAGCTCATCATCCTGAACTCCGCGACCGTCATCCGAAAACGCTATTGCAAGGTCTTGCATTCCGCAAAAGTCGGAGAGCTCCTCGCCCTTCTGACCGACTGTGATTGACGCATAGGGAAAAACGTCTATCGTTGCATCGCGCGAGATGACAGAAAGCTGCTCGTTTATGCTCTCAACACTGTCGGGAACGGGGTTTAGGTTCGGCATCGTGCAGACTGCGGTGTACCCTCCGCGCGCGGCAGAGGCACAGCCTGAAGAAATCGTTTCTTTATACGAAAAACCCGGCTCGCGAAAATGCACATGCACATCACAAAAACCGGGCAAAACAACATAATTTGAAGAAAAAGCAGGAATCATCGCCTCAGCTGTCTTTACGCAGGAGGCGAAACACTCTTTTGCTATATAGTTTTTAACGCTCTTCTTTTTCAAAAAACCAAACATAACTGACCTCTTTATACAAAAAAATCTTGCCGGAAACGGCAAGATGCATACACGAAAACAGACGCAGGTTGCCCCTGCATATCTCCTATATCACAAATCTTGCCGACCTCACGGGATCGCTCTTAAAGATTTATTTTTATATATTATACCACTCCGCGCGCCCCGTGTCAACAAATAAAGTTTCAAAATATCCTTCTTTTCACACCTCCGACAAAAATATGATATTTTTCAGCAAATATATTGTATCTTTGTTTTTAAAAAAATGATATCTTTATTTTAGAAAGGAGTGTCCTTATGACTACATATGCAAATAAAGACTGTATCATCCGTGGGGAGAAGTACCGCTTTACCGTTCTTACCTCGCGGCTTATACGAATTGAATACAACGAAAACGGCGCATTTGAAGACCGCGCAACGCAGATTGTTGCAAACCGAAGCTTTCCAAAGGCAGACTTTGCCCTCACACAGGAGGATAACCTTCTCACAATATCAACAGAACACGTTGAGCTTACCTATTCAGGCGGCGAGTTTACGAAAAACAGCCTTCAGGTAAAATACCTCGGCAAAAATTTCGGAGTTTTAGCCGGCACAATCTCTTCTATCTGGGGATTCGGGCTTGATGATCCGCAAAATCTCGGAGGAACTGCCACGACACTTGACCGTTCAAACGGTGAGATTCCGCTTCTTCCGGGACTATTCAGTAAGTGCGGCGCGATTACAACGCTTGACGACAGCACTACCCCCGTTATCGACGATGACGGCACGATAAAGGCGCGCGAGAATACGGGCATTGACCACTACCTCTTCTGCTACGGTGACAAGGAGCGCGGCAACGATTTCCGCGCAGGGCTCCGCGACTATTATATGCTCTGCGGCAAGACTCCGCTTCTTCCGCGCTTTGCACTCGGCAACTGGTGGAGCAGGTACCATCCGTACACGCAGGAGGAGTACATCACTCTTATGAAACGATTCAAGAAGGAGGATGTTCCGTTTTCCGTTGCGGTTATCGACATCGACTGGCACCACATCAAAATTGATCCGAAATACGGTTCGGGCTGGACGGGATATTCGTGGAACCGCGAGCTTTTCCCCGACCACGTTGAGTTTTTAAAAACGCTTCACGAGGAGGGACTTCACACGAGTCTCAACGTTCATCCGCAGGAGGGCGTATCCGCACACGAGGATGCATATCCCGATATGGCGCGCGCAATGGGCGTTGACCCCGCTACCGAGCAGAACATTCCGTTTGAAATTGAAAATCCGAAGTTTATGAAGAACTACTTTGACCATCTCCATGCACCACAGGAGGAAGACGGCGTTGACTTCTGGTGGATAGACTGGCAGCAGGGAAACACGACTCGCATCCCCGGAATCGATCCGCTCTGGATGCTCAACCACTTCCACTACCGCCACAGCGAGAGAAACGGCGATCGCGGTCTCATCTTCTCGCGCTTTGCAGGTCCGGGAAGCCACCGCTATCCCGTAGGCTTTTCGGGCGATACGGTCATTTCGTGGGAATCGCTTGATTTTCAGCCGTATTTTACCGCAACCGCATCAAACATCGGTTATTCCTGGTGGAGTCACGACATCGGCGGACATATGTACGGCGAGCGCTCGGAAGAACTCATCACGCGTTGGTTCCAGCTCGGCGTTTTCTCACCGATCAACCGTCTCCACAGCATGAACTCACCTTTCCTCGGAAAAGAGCCGTGGAAGTATAACAAGATATCGGAGCTTTCGATGAAAAAGTTCTTAAAGCTCCGCCACGAGCTTATTCCGTATCTCTACACGATGAACCGCCGCACATCAGAATTCGGTGAGCCGATTGTTTCGCCGCTTTACTATGACTACCCCGACGAGCGCGCGTATGAGTGCAGAAACGAATTTTCTTTCGGAACGGAAATGATAGTTTCTCCGATAACTTCACCGCACGACGAGAAAACCACTATGGGAAGCGTCAGAACCTACATCCCCGACGGTGTGTGGTATGACTTCTTCTCAAATCTCCGCTATCGCGGCGGAAAGACGCTCACACTCTTTAGAAACCTCTACGATATGCCTGTTCTCGTCAAGGCAGGCGGCATTGTTCCTCTTGCAAAGCTCTCTCACGTAAACGACACGGAAAATCCGAAGGATCTAAAGCTCCGCGTCTTTTCGGGAGCTTCAAACACATTTGAGCTTTACGAGGACGACGGACGCGCAAATCCGAAGTCCGCAACCACAAAGTTCTCGCTTTGCTGGACGGATAATCCGACCTTTAAAATCGGAACGCCGCAGGGGGATGCAGGCGTTATCCCCGAAGGTCGCACATTCGAGGTTGAGTTTGTGGGCATTTGCGATTGCGACGTCAGGGTTTTTGAAAACGGAAAGTCAAAGAATTTCGAAAAAACATTCGACGACGGTGTTCTCACGGTTGACATAGGCGATGCGGCAGGCGAAATAGAAATTTCGCTCGCATCTTCAAAGCTCTTTGAAAACAACATTTTTGAAAGAGCCTGCGAAATTCTGGAAAAATTTGAGTACACACCGAACAGAATCAAAGACATAATTTATAACCTTTTGAGAGAGAATAAGGATAAGTCGGAGCTTATGAACGATATTATCCAGTTTGGTCTTGATGAAAAGGTCACTCTCGCGCTTTATGAAATCATCTGCGCCGACTAAAAACCGTTAAAGGAGTTGCTTGATAATTAAAATCAGGTTTGACTGCTCGCAGGCACGCGATTTCATTTCAGAAGCGGAGATTTATGCTCTTGACCCGTTTATCCGCGCCGCGCACGATATGCTGCACGAGAAAAACGGTCCGGGAAGCAGCTTTACGGGCTGGCTTACACTTCCCGAAGATTACGACAAAGAAGAGTTTTTACGCATAAAGGCTGCCGCGGAGAAGATTAAGAAAACCTCCGCGGCACTTGTTGTCATCGGAATCGGAGGCTCATACCTCGGCTCGAAAATGGCGATAGATATGCTCGGAAAGAACGGCGGAGTCAAGATTCTCTTTGCCGGAAACAACTTAAGCTCCGCGTGTCTTTCGGAGGTTTTAAAGACGGTAGAAGACATTGACTTTTCCGTAAACGTAATTTCAAAAAGCGGAACGACAACGGAGCCTGCAATCGCTTTCCGACTCTTTCGCAAGCTTCTTATTGAGAAGTATGGAAGAAAGGGCGCGCGCGATCGAATCTTTGTTACGACAGACAAAACCCGCGGCGCACTCCGCGAGCTTTCTGACAGAGAGGGGTATGAATCCTTCGCAATCCCCTCCGACATCGGAGGGCGATATAGCGTGCTTACCGCTGTCGGTCTTCTTCCAATTGCCGTCAGCGGAGCTGACATCGACGCGCTCATGTGCGGGGCATATGATGCGATGCGGGAATATGAAAATCCTGACATCTCAAAAAACGACTGTTATAAGTATGCCGCCGCAAGAAACGCACTCCGGCGCAAGGAAAAAACAATTGAGATTCTCGCAAACTTTGAACCGCGCGCGCACTTTTTTGCAGAATGGTGGAAGCAGCTTTTCGGTGAGAGCGAGGGAAAGCGCGGCGGCGGAATTTTCCCTGCCTCGGCTTCGTTTTCCGCAGACCTCCACTCGCTCGGCCAGCTTATTCAGGACGGCGCGCGGAACATTTTTGAAACACTTCTTCTTTTTGATTCATCGGGCTCTGACATCGTTATCGAGGCGGATTCGGAAACTGCCGACGGGCTTGATTTCTTAAACGGCAAGACCATCGGTTTCGTAAACCGCGAGGCGGCGCGCGGAACGCTTCTTGCCCATACCGACGGCGGCGTTGCAAATCTCATTGTTCACATTGAAAGGCCTGACGAGTACTGCCTCGGAAACCTCATTTATTTTTTTGAAAAGGCGTGCGCGATAAGCGGATACATCTCCGGCATAAATCCGTTTGATCAGCCGGGCGTTGAGGCATATAAAAATAATATGTTTGCGCTTCTCGGAAAACCGGGATATGAAGACATAAAGAAAGATCTGATAAAACGACTGCAATAGAAAAACCGATGTGGAATTTCCACATCGGTTTTTTCTCTATTTCTTTTCAAAATCGTACCACTTGTCGGGGACAAATTTATCGCTTTTCGGGGCATCCAACGGGATTGCGATGCCAAATCCCGGGTTGTTGAGCAGGAAACTGCTGAACTGCGTCATAAAGCAAAGCTCACCTGTGGGGTCTTCGCAGGGTTTGAGCTGCTTGTACTCCACCTCTTCGGGAAGTGTATCCAGCCTCTTTATGTCCGTATAGCGGAATGCAAGGCGCATAAGGCGAACGTTGTTTCTGTGCGCCGGTGTTTCTGCCGCAGCATATGCCTTTTCAAAAAGGTCGTAGACCTTCTCGCAGTCGATATGCTCTATCATATATTTTCCGCCGTCCTGAAGCGCCACTTCGCCGTCATATGCCGCTTCGCCCATAAGCATAATCTCTTTTACGAACTCGCCGCCGTTTCCGAAGATGCGGCAGAGACGGTCAAGGTTATCCGAAAGCGAAAGCGATGTATCATATGCGGTGCGGGAGAAGCAGTAGAAATTCTGGAGGTTGTTCCAGACGTTGAAACACTCAACCTGCGTGCCGCTGCCTGCAATTCCGACTTCCATAAATCTCTTATAGAACACCTGCATCTCTTCAGCCATCGGAATCCATCTCTGACGCGCCTGATATACGCCCATATAATAGTCGTAGTATGTAACCTCTGCGCCGAGCTTCTTCCAGCCGAGAAGGTTGTCTTCAAAGTGTGTTCCGATAAGGCACGAACCGTCAGCCTTTCCTCCTGCGCGAAGGCCTGATGCTGCCCACAATGCCTCGCTTACGTTAAGGCACGGCTCGAGCGTCAGATTTTCTGACGGCTCCCACAAATCGACATACGCAAGCATATTTATCTTTGCATTCGGATAAACCGCGCTTACTCTCTTTGCAACGGCGTTTAAGAAATATGCGTAATTTTCTACCTTTGTGTGCTTTGAACACTCGGGGCACTTGCACTGGTCGTGCATACCGTCCTGCGGCCAGAGAGCGATAACGTCAACAAGCGGATTTTCACCTATCCACTTTATGATGTTTTCAGACATAACCGAAACGAGCTCTTCATTTCTGCTGCAGAGAATCCACTGCCCCCTACGACCATTTGGAGAAACAAAACGTGTCCCATCTTCCTGAAGCTTGTAAAATTCAGGGTGAGTTTCGTAATAATGCTCGGGGAAGTAGTCGTTACCGTACGGCGGAAGGAAGTTTCGGATTGCGGAGTGATGGCCGACGGTGAAGTTGATGCCGCGCTTTATCGCCTCATTAAGCATTCCGTTTGCTTTGAAGTCGTCGTAAATTTTGCACCAGGTAAGGATTCTGTTGTAACGGTTTTTGACGAGCCAGTCAAGGAATATGGGAACGATTTTGTGCTGACCTGCGCCGCGCTCATCATCAAACTGGATTATTGCGGTGCGGTAGAGAAGGTCTGCACACGGCTTTATATATTCAATGTCGCAAAGGCACTTCTCCGAAAGATTCGGAATCTCCTCACCTCCTGCATAGTCGGGGTGAGTGTATGCACCGAAGGACACGCCTAGAAAACGCTCTAAAAACTCGTATACGGCGTAGACCGTGCCGCGCTCGAGATCGTGCTCTCCGTTGCTTCCGGCAAGGATGAGGGCGTCATCAAACGCCTTTATATACATACCTTCCGGACCCGGAACAATTTTGTCAAACTCATCTGCTGAAATGTACTTTGCAGAATATTGGTTTCTTGTCGGTGAACCGATTAAAAACTTTACATCGGAAGATACGTCAGATGATGAAATTTCTGTTTTGCAACCGAATATTTCAGCTATATATTTTGAAAGCTCGTCCGCCGCAAAACGCTCGCGCGGAGTTTCATTTTTAGGGATAATAATTGCTGCTTTTGATGTTGATGTAATCTTCATATCACAGGCCCTCTCACAGTTTCAAATCTTTAAGCACATTATATCATAATATAAAGGAATTGCAAGGTTGATTTTCAAAAAATCCGCACGCAAATACTTTTTAGTGAAGAGGTAATAAGTAAAATCGACAAGATTCTGACGAACCTTGTCGATTTTTGGCACCCCCGACCGGAGTCGAACCGATGACTAACCCTTAGGAGGGGTTTGTTATATCCACTTAACTACGGAGGCATATATTCAGTTTTAGTATATTACAATTGCGAAGGCGAAAAGTCCGGACAAACCCCTCCGTCATAAGATGGGTTTGTTAATATGAGCGAAGCGAATATAAAGGTTCTCCGAAAATACCCAAAACTTGTTTTGGTTGTATTTTCGCGAGGTTCTTATATCCACTTAACTACGGAGGCTGATATTTGATTGCTATATAATTTTAATATGTTAAGTTCTCAATGTCAAGGTTATTTGACAACGATTTTGTCCCTATCGGAGAGGATTACGGCATTTCCCGGGTACGCTGCGGCAAGACGCTCTGCCTCGCCGCGATTGTTTACTATAAATCTGCCGTGGTGGATAAAGTAAACATTCGGCACGGAAAAGCTCTCGACATATGTTAAAACCTCTTCAAACGGAAGGTGCCCCGACTCGATTATGAGATAGTCGCAGCCGTCATTGAGCAACGTGTCAAGGTCAGAGAGACCTCCGAAGTCACCCGTGTAGATTATCTTTTTGCCGTCAATTTTCATTGCAAACGAAAACGAAAGTTTTTCGTCTCCTTCGCACTTCATATGTGAGTTGTGGTGCGCCAAAACGGATATGTTTTCATCAGAATAAATTTCACCGTCGGAAATTTGCTTCGGAAAAACCTCAAAAAATGCATCAAGCGACATTCTGCCCGCATCAAACATTCCTTTTATATGCTCCCATACACAAGCTTCGGGAAGATAGAGGGGAATCGGCTCTTTTCTGTAGCTTGCGTCATTTCGTTTTACCTGCTCCTGATAAACTGCACATATCATATAGTTAAAGAGCGACACGAGACCTTCCGTGTGGTCGATATGCGGATGTGAAATCATAACGGTTTTTACCTTTGCAAGATCAACGCCCATAAGGTGTGCCGTATAAGCCGAGCTGTCGCCCGCGTCAAACCAGTAATATTCGTCATTTTTCTTTATTGCAAATGACGTGTGGCGCATACCGGGCATCGGCTCCATACCGCCGCACGTTCCGAAAAACATCATCTCAAACATATCGTTCACCTCGCGAAGTTGCTTTTTCTATATTATATCACCTGCGCTCTTCGTTTTCAATCACAGGTTGCAAAAAGCTCTTTTTTATGGTATATTTTACCTGTAAGAATTTTTCGGAAAAATTTTTTGAAAAATAAAACTTTTCGCAGTATCTTTTTATCTAAAACACAGAAACATAAAAAGGAGAAATTAAAATGAAAAAACTTTTAGCACTTTTAATGGCAACACTTATGCTCTTCTCACTCGTCGCTTGCAGAGACAGCAACGAAACTGACGTTACTGCTCCGGGTGAGGAAGAAATCATCGTTGACGATTCACTTGAAAACGATGTTGAGGCTCCCGAAGAGGACGTCGAAGTCGAAACAGAAGACGAGGCGATTGACACTCCGGCAGAAAAACCTGACTCTACCCCTGCGGTAAAGCCCGAGAACAAGCCGGCAGAAAAACCCGAAAACACACCTGCGGCAAAACCCGAGCAGACTCCCGAAGTAAAGCCCGAAGTAAAGCCTGAAGAAACTCCCGAAGCAAAACCCGAAGCAGGCAAGACAACAACAGGCGCAACACTGCTCTCCATCTTCCGCGCAAACAAGGACAAAACTCCCGAAGAGATTGCAAACGCATGCCTTGCTGACAAGTCAATTCAGTTTATGTCTATGACCACTCCGATGGAGGAAGGCTTCTTTATGGAATTTGACGGCGACGTCAAGGGCTTTGACTCTTGCGTAAAGTTCGGTCCCGCTATGGGCTCTATCGCTTTCTCGGGATTCGTTTTTGAGGTTTCAGGCGATGCAAACGCTTTCGCAAATGATTTAAAGAGCCGCGCAAATCCGCGCTGGAACATCTGTGTTGAGGCAGACGAAACCGTTTGCGAGGTTTACGGAAACAAGGTATTCTTCCTTATGTGCCCGAGCTCTCTTGAGGGTTAATCTGAAAACTTAAAATCTTCCGAGCCTTCTCCGACGGAGAGGGCTCATTTTACGAAAGGCTGTGAAACAGTTGCTTTTCTCATCAATTCCGTTTTTATATTATTTTTTGCCGGCAATACTTCTTCTCTACGTTATAAGCCCGAAGAAGCTCAAGAATTTCACACTCCTCATCGGAAGCCTCTTTTTCTATGGCTGGGGTGAGCCGAAGTACGTTTTTCTTATGCTCGCAACCATCATCTGCGGATACTTTATCGGACTGCTCATGGAGAAATATCGCGGCACGAAGCTCTCAAAATTTCTTGTTATACTTTCTTCCGTGCTGTTTCTCGGCGCGCTCGGAGTTTTTAAATACGCCGATTTCTTTATTGAAAACGTAAACCGCGCGACCGGACTATCCATTCCGCTTTTAAAAATCGCGCTTCCCATCGGCATAAGCTTTTATACCTTTCAGCTTCTTTCCTACACCATCGACGTCTGGCGCGGCGATGTTCCCGCTCAGAGAAACTTTATCTCTCTTGCAACGTATATAACGATGTTTCCGCAGCTTATTGCAGGACCTATCGTCCGTTACCGCGACATTTCGGAAAGACTTCCGGAGCGTTCTCACTCATTTTCGATGACCGCAGAGGGTGTGCGGCTGTTTGTTTTCGGCCTTTCAAAAAAGGTTCTTATTGCAAACGTTCTCGGCGAGCTCGTCGATATCTTTCGCGCATCAAACGAAAAGACGGTTCTCTTCTTCTGGATATATGCGATAACCTACTCCCTCCACATCTACTTTGACTTTTCGGGATATTCCGATATGGCAAGAGGGCTCGGAAAGTTCTTCGGCTTTGACTTTATGGAGAACTTCAACTATCCGTTTATCTCAAAGAGCATAACGGAATTCTGGAGACGCTGGCACATCTCACTCGGAACGTGGTTTCGCGACTATGTTTACATCCCGCTTGGCGGAAACAGAAAAGGTCCTGTGCGCCATCTTTTAAACATCCTCGTTGTGTGGATGCTCACGGGCTTCTGGCACGGCGCGGAATGGAACTTTATTATCTGGGGACTTTATTTTGCGGTGCTTCTTGCAGGAGAGAAGTTTATCTGGGGAAAATTCATCTCAAAAAGCTCTCTTCTCTCGCGCATATACGTTATTTTTTTAATCTTAATAAGCTTTATAATCTTTGACTGCGTAGAGCTTTCCGACATCTTCTACCGCGTCGGCGGCCTTTTCGGCGCACACGGTGAGAGGTTTATATCGGCAGAAACCCTCTACTATCTGAAAAGCTATGCCGCAGTTATCATTATCGCGCTTGTCGGTGCGACGCCGATTCCGAAAATGTGCGCGAAAAAGCTTTCGGATGCGCGAGGCAGTAAAGCCGTATTTGCAATAGCCGAGCCTGTTCTGCTCGTTCTTCTTCTCGTTGTCGTAACGGCATACCTTGTTGACGGCTCATTCAATCCGTTCTTGTATTTCAGATTTTAAGGGGAGGTTCGGGATATGAAAGAAAAATTTACCTGTATCGGCTTTTTTGCCGTAATCTTCATCTTCTCCTTTCTCTGCATCTTTCTTCCGAAACCCGAATTTTCGGAAAGCGAAAGGCGCGTGCTTGCAAAGTTTCCGAGCACATCTGCCGAGAGCATTTTTTCGGGGCAGTTCTCCGGCGGATTTGAAGAATACTCAACCGACATTTTTCCGTTTCGCGATGCGTTTCGCGGCATAAAGGCGTTTTTTGTCTTCAATATCTTTATGCAGTCGGACAACAACAAGCTCTTTGTTCAGAACGGACACCTCTCAAAGCTTGAATATCCGCAAAACGATGAGCTTTTAGACCACGCGACCGAACGTTTTGAGTTCATCTACGACACCTATTTAAAAGACAGCGCAGAAAATATTTACGTTTCTCTCATCCCCGACAAGAACTACTTTCTCGATACTTTAAAGCTTGATTATTCCTCTCTCTGCAACAAAGTTCTTTCGGATATGCCGTATGCTGAATATATCGACATTTTCCCGCTTCTTGAGCTTTCGGATTACTACACAACCGACAGCCATTGGAAGCAGGAGAATATAGTCGACGTTTCGGAGTCTCTCCTCTCCGCTATGGGAAAGGGGAAGACGGGGCTTAAGTTTACCTCTGCAACTCTCTCGTCACCGTTTTACGGCGTATATTCGGGGCAGGCGGCAGTTAAAACTCCGCCCGATACGATAACGTATCTCACAAATGACGTTATAAACTCCTGTGTTGTGACAAACTACGATTCGGGAAAGGCAGAAAGTGCCTCAATGTATGACCTTTCAAAAGACGGCAGCCGCGATATGTATGAGCTGTTTCTTATGGGTGGCTCGGCACTTCTTGAAATTGAGAACCCGAAGAACGAAAGCGGCGACCATCTCATAGTATTTCGCGATTCGTTCGGCTCAAGCCTTCTTCCGCTTATGGCACACGCATACTCAAAGATAACCGTCTGCGACATCCGCTATATCCCGAGCGCGATGCTCGGTCAGTTCATCTCCGACTTTGACGGGGCAGACGTTCTCTATCTCTACAGCACGTCGATGCTCAACTCAAGCGGTGCAATGAAGTAGAAAACAGTAAAAAAGCAGTGGCTTTCGCCACTGCTTTTTACTTTACTTAAGTGATGATAAAAGCTCTACTGTGCCGCTGACTACGATGTCATCGCCGCCGCGCTTAAGGCGCGAAGTTCTTGCCTCATAACCGCCCTCGCCATAAGCTGCGCTCGTCGGGAAGTATGAGTCGCCGCCGTTTGTGAGGCAGCAGAGCATCGTTGACTCAAACGGTGAGCCTTCATAAATTCTGTTTGCAATTTCCGTAAACGGCTCGCCGGGGATTCCTGCAAATGCAAAATCACCGAGCTTTATCGCAGAGAGAGTAAACGAGAACGACTCAGGTCCGTTTTCAAGAGTAACGATTCTCTTTGCCTCTGCTACAACCGTTGTAAGCTCCATCGCCTCATACGGAAGCTCGGAATCGCGTCCGCTCTCGTGAAGCTCAACGATTTTTCTCGCCTCATCGAGACGGTCGTTTTCCTGATTTGACGGAATCGTGACCGTCTTGTTTGCAAACTCGATGCAGTCGCAATTTACCGGAGTTGTCTTTCCGCATATTGAGAGCACCGCGCCTGCGATGACGCGTCCCATATGGATAGCGTGTTCGTATCCTCGCGGGCAGCCGTCAAACGTAATCTCAAGACCGTTTGAATCCGCACCCTCGGGTTTTGGGTTTATGTGGTTTACATCGCCCTGCGGCGCCTGGAGGAACATACACTTTGTTCCCGGCATCGCACCCTCGATTGTGCTGCAGACAGCACCGGGATAATCCGCACTTATATAGTCGCCGCCGACAACGTCGGGGTGAACACCGAAGTTTACGATGAAAATGTCGTCGTTTCCTTCTCTTATAATTTTAAGGAGCTTGACCGTTTCGTTCGGAGTTCCGAGCGCATAGTCAATGTCGGGATTTCCGACACCCGGATTAGTTCTCACTGAACCGTCTTTCATTCTGAAGCGGCGGATGAATGAAATCCTCTCCGCCTTTCCCTCTGCAACGGAAAGAGATGCATCCGAGAGGTCTTCAAGCGCATAAAACGCCGCATCTCTCATCTGGATGCCGAGGAATTTTTCGTACGTTTCATCACCGTGAAGCTCTGATGCAAAGTCCTTTCCTATCATCGGACCTGTGTGCGTATGCGAGCAGGTGATGAAGATAGCCTCCATCGGAATGTCACAATAGTCTGAAACTATTTTTCTGTATACGTTGCACTCTGCTTGCGTGAGCATAATGATGTCGAGCGCGATAACGACCGACTTCTTCTCTCCGTCGGAGAATGCAACTGCTGTTGCGTAAACGTCATCAAGAGCACCTTTTACAAATCTCGCCTCATAGTATCCCGAAATCGGGGTTCCGAGCGGCGGAGTGATACAGAGTCTTGAAAAACCTGCTTTCATCTTTCCCATAGCCTTTACCTCTTAAAAAATCAGCCTTCAAGCTCGCCAAGAAATGCGCGGAGCTTTTCGCTTTTTGCATTTTCAAAAACGTCTTCGGGCTTGCCGTCTTCCTCAATGATACCATCTGCCATAAAGATTACGCGGTCGGAAACGTCGCGCGCAAACTTCATCTCGTGGGTGACGATTATCATCGTCATATTCATATCCGCAAGCTCGCGGATAACACGCAGAACCTCCTGCGTAAGCTGCGGGTCAAGCGCCGATGTCGGCTCGTCAAAGAAGAGAACCTTCGGACTTAAGGCGAGCGCACGCGCGATTGCTACGCGCTGTTGCTGACCGCCCGAGAGCTCACACGGATAGTTTGAAAGCTTATCCGAAAGCCCTACGCGACCGAGAAGTGAAATCGCCTCGTTTTTGATTTCTTCCAAAATCTTCTTTTTGTTATGCTTCCAGTCTTCTCGCTCCTTTGCAAGCAGGCGCGGTGCGAGCATTACGTTTTCAAGCGCGGTATACTGCGGAAAAAGGTTGAACGACTGGAAAACAAGACCGCACGAGAGCTGCCAGCGGCGCATATCTGCGCGGCTTATCTTCGCCATCGAATTTTTGTCAAAAACGACCTCGCCGCCGATTGAGATGGCTCCTCCCGTCGGTACTTCAAGTGCGTTGAGGCAACGGAGAAGAGTCGTCTTTCCGCTTCCGGATGAACCGATTATTGAAACAACCTCTCCCTCTTCCATAGAAAAGTTGATGCCGCGAAGGACCTCAACCTTTCCGAAGCTTTTTGAAAGGTTTTTAACTTCTAAAATTGCCATATGCCTTAACCTCTGTAATAGTTCAGTTTCTTTTCTATGTAGCCGAAAAGAAGCGTGAGAATTCCGTTAAAGGCGAGGAAGTAGAGCGCAGTTGAGAAAAGCGGCCCGATAAGGCCCTGCTTTGTGAAGCGTTCTGCACACATGATGATTTCCGAAACCGCAACAACTCGCGCAAGGGATGTATCCTTTACAAGCGTTATGATTTCGTTGCCCATCGGGGGTATGATTCTCTTTACGACCTGCGGAAGCACGACCTTGAAGAACGTCTGCGCCTTCGTCATACCGAGAACCTGGCACGCCTCATACTGCCCCTTTGAAATTCCTTCTATTCCGCCGCGGTATATTTCCGAAAAATACGCCGCATAGTTTATTCCGAACGCAACCAGAACTGCAAGCATTCTGTTGCGCATCGGCATATCCCACAAAAGCCCCGGAGCGTATAATACGACAAAAATTTGGAGCATCAGGGGAGTTCCCCTGATGATCCAAACAAATGTACGTGTCAACCACCTTATCGGAGCAAATTTTGAGATTGCTCTAAATATTTTGTTTTTGCTTCTCGCAAGAAAGCCGAGGGGCTTAAATTTTGACATTGAACCAAAGGCGATGACAAGACCGAGCGGAATTGCCGCAAGGAGTGTTACTGCAAAGATAATGCAGTTTTGCCAGAAGCCTTCAGTCAACGAGCGAAAAGCCACTTCGAAAGTTGACATATTAAAATTTCCGCCTTTTACTTAATGAGAAGAGCGTCAAGCTTATACTTCTTTGCGATTTCGTCGAGTGTGCCGTCAGCGATGAGCTCAGCGATTGTGTTGTTAACAACTGTTGCCATGTCGCTGCCCTTGCGGAATGCGATACCGTACTCTTCCGGTGCAAATTCGCGGTCTGCAACTACAACGAGGTTTTCAAAGTCTGTGCCTGCGCCGATTGAACCGATAGATGCAACGTAGTCAACAACAGCGATGTCGCTTGTGCCTGCTGCAACGTCCATAAGAGCCTTTGCCATAGAGTCAACCGGTGTGAATGCGCTGTCTGCGAAGAATGCGTCGCTTGTAGCGATTTCTTCACCTGCGCTGCCTGCTTCTGCTACAACTGAAGCACCGATGATGCCTTCAGAGAACTTTGCGAGGTTTTCGCTCTTGACAACCATAACCTGCTTGTTAGCCATGTACGGGTTTGAAATTTCCATGTTAGCTTTTCTTTCGTCGGTAATTGTCATACCGTTCCAGATGCAGTCGATGTTCTTAGCATTGAGCTCGATTTCCTTTGCGCTCCAGTCAATTTCCTGGAACTTCGGAGTAACACCGATCTTCTCGCAAACTGCGTTTGCAAACTCTGTTTCAAAGCCGATGAGCTCGTTTGTGTCGTTGTCGTAGTAGTTCATCGGAGCAAAGAGTGTCATACCGATGATCATTTCGCCCTTTTCGACGATGTAGTCTGTGTCGCTTGTAGCAGTAACGTCGCCGCCGTCTGAGAGAACGTCGTTGTTCTCAACGTCTGTGGTCTGGCAACCTGCGAAGAGGCAGCAGAGCATCATAGCTGCAAGGATAAGTGCAATAATTTTTTTCATTTTAATTTCCTCCTAAAATAAGTCTTTTTGTGACGTGAGTTTATTATAGCACATCACTTTATCGTTGTAAAGTGGAAAATTGATAAATTTTAAAATTTTTTTATCCTTTTAAATGCTTCCCCTTGGGGGGAAGGCTTTTTGCCCATTATCTTTCAAGTAGTCTTAACATCCTCTCAAATCGAGGGAAGAAAACAGAGTACGCTTTGAAAACTCAATAATGTAAAGATTCTTACTATCATCATAATTCTCTTCATCAAAACTTAAGTTTATTAGTTTCATCGCCAGGGTACGCTCTCCCTCGTCAACGACAGCTCGTACATCCATCGCATCGGGAAAAGCTCTTTCTATAGCGTCTTCTCTTGAATTCGCTTTAACCAAAGCGGCAACGTATAAATCAGTATGGTCTCCGGTTCCGCTACTGTTTCCACAACCATTGACCACTTGCAAAACAGTGATATCCGCCACATTTGCAAGCCTCGCTTCGATTTCACTCCTATACTTGGAGCAAGCACGGTTATTTATCTGATACGGCAAACAAATAAGAATCACCCCAATTATTACACAAGCAACACATATAATCGTCTTCTTCATATCTACTCTCCTCAATACAGTGTAAAACTACAAACCACCAGTTAAATTTTATAAAGACTGTATAATCTGGATGCCACTGTTTTTAGTAGTTGCGACACATAAGGTTTAGATGCAACTCATCAAAGGCCCCCTTGCCTAAAGGGGGCTGTCTGCGAAGCAGACTGGGGGATTTTTTTGATTAAACGAATCCCTCTTTTTTATCCCTCCACCACCTTCGGTGGTCCCCCTCCCTTTAGGCAAGGGAGGCTTTTTTCTTTCGCCAAATTTCGACATTCTTTATATAAAGACTGTATAATTTTGATGCATCCTTACAGTGATTTTGTCGAGTCAGGGACAAAGTTGCGATTGTGGTTGTGGGGGTTCTTACTTTGTCATTTTTTCCTGCTTTACCTTGTGGTCGATAACGTGGCGGGATGCAAGCTCGCGGTGGATGTCGGAAAGGTCGATGCCCGTCTCGATCATAAGCACCATAACGTGATATGCAAGGTCTGCAATTTCGTAAATGGTTTCTGCCTTGTCCTCCGCCTTTGCGGCAATGATGACTTCGGTAGACTCCTCGCCGACCTTCTTTAAGATTTTATCGAGTCCCTTTTCAAAGAGATACGTTGTGTATGAGCCTTCTGTTTTCTCTTCTTTTCTGCCCTTGATGAGATTTATGAGCCCTTCGAGGGAGAATTCGTGTCGCTCGTCACTCTCAAAAACCTTTTCGTTAAAGCAGGAGACCGTTCCCTTATGGCAGGCAGGACCGTCAGGCTCTACCATAACCACGAGAGCATCGCGGTCGCAGTCTGCGGTAATTGAAACGATGTGCTGATAGTTTCCGCTGGTCTCGCCCTTGAGCCAGAGCTCTTCTCTTGAACGGCTGTAAAAACAGGTAAGCTCCTTTTCCATTGAGATTTTGAGGCTTTCGCGGTTCATATAAGCGAGAGTGAGCACGCGCTTTGTTTCCGCGTCAACGACTATCGCGGGGATAAGTCCGCGCTCGTCAAATTTGAGTTCTTCTATATTCAACATAGTTATTCTCCCTTTCAGATTCTTGTGGGTATTCCCGATTGTTTCATTTCTTCTTTAAGGTCTGCGATTTTTACTTCTCCGAAGTGGAAAATTGATGCCGCAAGACCTGCATCGACCTTCGGAAGCTTTTTAAAGAGGTCGATAAAGTCAGAAATCTTTCCCGCACCGCCCGATGCAATGACAGGAACGTTTACTGCATTTGAAACGGCATCGAGCATTTCAAGGTCAAAACCGCCTTTTACGCCGTCTGTATCGATTGAGTTGAGGCAAACCTCACCTGCACCCAGCGACACGCATTTCTTTATCCACGAAACTGCTTCAAGGTCCGTCTGTTCACGTCCGCCCTTTGCAAAAACGCGGAAGACTCCGTCGACGCGCTTTACGTCTGCCGAGATGACGACACACTGGTCGCCATAGAGCTTTGCCGCCTCGAAGATGAGGTTCGGGTTCTTTATTGCACCCGAGTTTACGCTTACCTTGTCCGCACCGCATTTTAAGACGCGGTCAAAATCGTCGGTGGTGTTTATTCCGCCGCCGACGGTCAGCGGAATAAAGACGTTTTGCGCCGTCTCCGTGAGAATCTCCGTGAAGAGACGTCTGCCGTCGCTTGACGCTGTGATATCGTAGAAGACAAGCTCGTCTGCTCCGTTTTCGCTGTAGAACTTTGCAAGACTTACGGGGGAGGAGACGTCGCTTAAGTTTTCAAAGTTTACTCCCTTGACAACGCGACCGTCGCGCACGTCAAGGCAGGGAATAATTCTTTTTGTAATCATCGTGCCACCTCTATCGCTGCTTTGAGGTCTATCGCGCCGGTATAGTAAGCTTTTCCGATAATCGCGCCGTAGAGCGAGAGGGCTGACAGATTCTCG
Source organism: Eubacteriales bacterium (assembly GCA_045636865.1). Lineage (GTDB taxonomy): Bacteria > Bacillota > Clostridia > Oscillospirales > JAAYXM01 > SIG480. The sequence goes on along the minus strand of JAZTYJ010000020.1, from coordinate 82,105 downwards.
ATATCCTCCATTGAGGACACGCCGCCCGATGCCACAATCTGCATATCAAATTTCTCCTGCAGGCTGCGATAGAGCTCGCGGTTTGTGCCCTGCATTGCGCCGTCTTTTGAAATGTCTGTGCAGATGAGCGTTTTAACGCCGATTTTCTGCATTTTTTCACACAGTTCCTCGCACGTTACGGAGCTTGTTTCCGTCCAGCCGGAGATTGCGACGTATCCGTCGCGCACATCGATGCCGACGGCAATTTTTTCTCCGTATTCTTTGACTGCGAGCTTTACAAACTCTTCATCACGGACTGCCGCCGTGCCGAGGATTACGCGGTCGATATCTGCGTCGATATACCTTTTGCACGTCTCCATTGAACGGATTCCGCCACCGATTTCGCAGAAAAGACCTGTTTCTTTCTTTATTGCGGAAACAACATCGAAATTCGGGGTTGTTCCTTCCTTTGCGCCTTCGAGGTCAACAAGGTGGATGCACGCAGCCCCCGCCGCACGAAAATCGCGCGCAACCTCTACGGGGTTTTCGCTATAAACCGTCATCTTCGCATAGTCTCCGCGGAGAAGGCGCACAGCCTTTTTTTCATATAAATCTATTGCCGGAAAAATCAGCATTTTCCTACCTCCATTTCGCAGAATGCGGAAAGTATCGCAAGTCCCACATCGCCGCTTTTTTCGGGATGGAACTGACAACCGAATACGTTTTCTCTCGCTACCGCCGCGGTGAGCGGTGCACCGTATTCAGCCTTTGCCGAAATCCACTTCTCGTCGCAATCGGCGTAGAATGAATGAACAAAATAGACGCAGTCGCCATTTTTTATCTTTTTAAATATCGGGCAATCCCCTGAGAGTGAAAGCGCATTCCAGCCGATGTGCGGAATCTTTAAATTTTCGGGGATGACGTCCTTTATCGGAGAAATCACACCCGGAATGAGCCCGAGACCTTTGTGCTCGCCGTACTCATAGCTTTTTTCAAACAGAAGCTGCATACCGAGGCAGATGCCGAGAATGGGTTTTCCTCGCTTTGCCTCATCACAGACAACCTCCGCAAGTCCCGATTCAAAAAGCTTTTTTGCCGCATCGGAAAATGCGCCGACTCCGGGAAGAAGGATTTTGTCTGCACGTCTTATTGCTTCCTTGTCGGATGTGATGCAAGCCTCATATCCGATTTTTTTAAACGATGCCGAGAGCGAAAACAGGTTTCCGACACCGTAATCAACTATCGCAACCATTAAAGAACTCCCTTCGTCGAGGGGATTTCGTCGGCAAAATCGGGGTCAATCGCAAACGCCTTGCGAAGCACGCGGCCTAATGCCTTGAACGCGCCCTCGATGATGTGGTGCGAATTCTTTCCCGCAAGCGACTTTATGTGGAGAGTAAGCCTTGCCTCGCGCACCATACCAAGAAGAAATTCCTCGACAAGCTCCGTATCAAAATCGCCGACCTTTTTGCTCGGGATGTCAAGGTCGTATGCAAGGGTGTAGCGACCTGAAACGTCTACCGCCGCAAGAATGAGTGCCTCGTCCATCGGGAGCATTATGTCGCCGTAGCGGCAGATTCCGCGCTTATCTCCGAGTGCTTCGCGAATAGCCGTACCGAGCGCGATGCCGATATCCTCAACAGAGTGGTGGTAGTCGACATAAGTATCGCCCTTGCAGAAAACGGTAAGGTCAAAGCCTGCGTGGCGGGCAAAAAGCGTCAGCATATGGTCGAGAAACCCACAGCCGCTCTGAATGTCAGAGACGCCCTTTCCGTCGATATTGAGGCTGAGCGAAATTTCGGTTTCAGCCGTATTTCTTTTTATTTCTGCCTTTCTCATATGTTCATCTCCTTAATAACCTTGATGAGCGTTTCCATCTGCTCGCGGCTTCCGATTGTTATGCGGACAAAATCCGAAAGCCGGGCTTTATCAAAATATCTGACGAGTATTCCGCGGCGGCGAAGCTCCGTATAGAGATTTGCGCCGCATATCTTTTTGTTTTTCGTGAAAATGAAGTTTGCCTTTGACGGAAGTGTCTCAAAGCCGAGCTTTGAAAGCTCCTCCAAGGTAAACTCACGCGTCTCTTCTATCGCGCGGCAGTTTTTGCGTGTGTATTCCTCATCCTCAATGACTCCGATGCCTGCCGCCATCGTCATTCTGTTGATGTTGTAGGGGTTTGTGGAGTATCTTATCGTATTGAGGTCTGCTATCAGCTCGCGGCAACCTACTGCAAAGCCGAGTCTTGCGCCCGCCATCGAGCGCGACTTTGAAAACGTCTGCGTAACGAGAAGATTTGAATACTTTCCGATAAGCGAAACTGCGCTCTCCGTGCCGAAATCGACATACGCCTCGTCAATCACGACTACATTATCGGGATTTCTGCGGACAATCTCTTCGATTTCCGAAAGCGGAAGGGCGATGCCCGTCGGTGCATTCGGGTTTGCGATGAATATGGTTTTTCCGATGCCGCAGAATTTTTCAACATCTATCGTATAGTCTTCACGAAGAGGGATTTCTTCATATTCGATATTATTGAGCTTTGCAAATACGGGGTAGAAGCCGTATGTTATGTCGGGAAACGCAACACCGGTCTTCTCATCGCAGAACGCCATAAACGCAAAGTTCAAAACGTCATCCGAGCCGTTTGTGAAGATAATCTCGCGCTTTGAAACTCCGAGAAGCGACGCCATCTTCTCAACAAGGCGCGTGCACTCGGGGTCTGAATAGAGCTGCAGGCGCGCTATCTCCTCTGCGGCATATCTTTGCGCCTTTTCCGACGGGGGATAGGGCGACTCATTCGTATTGAGCTTTATATACTGCATATCCTGCGGCTGTTCGCCCGGTGTATACGGTGTCAAAGCCTTGTATTTTTCACTAAAGAATCTGCTCATGTTCTAATCCTCAAAACGTATTGCGGCACTTCTTCCGTGCGCCGTAAGCCCTTCGGTTTCGGCAAAGTATACGATGTCCTCGTACACATCCGAAAGTGCTTCATGCGTGTAATATGTAAACTGTGATTTCTTTATAAAGTCGTCAACCGAAAGCGGACTTGAGAATTTTGCCGTACCGCTTGTCGGAAGCGTGTGGTTTGCGCCGGCGAGGTAGTCGCCGAGAGCTTCGGGGCAGTCGCGTCCCATAAAAATCGAGCCTGCGTGGCGGATTTTCGGGAGATAGTCAAACGGGTTATCAACGCAGAGCTCAAGATGCTCGGGCGCAAGCTCGTTTGAGATATCTATCGCGTCAGAAAGATTTTCAGAAACGATAATCTTTCCGCAGTTATCAATTGACGCTCTTGCAATTTCGCGACGAGGAAGCGCCTCAAGCTGTCTTTCGATTTCGTCTGCTACCTTTTTTGCAAGCTCTTCAGAGTCCGTAACAAGCACCGCGCTTGCGAGCTTGTCGTGCTCTGCCTGTGAGAGAAGGTCTGCCGCAACATGAGCCGGGTTTGACTTTCCGTCTGCAACAACCAATATCTCGCTCGGACCTGCGATCATATCAATCGCAACACGTCCGAAAACCTGACGTTTTGCCTCTGCGACAAACGCGTTTCCGGGACCTACGATTTTGTCCACCTTCGTAACGGTTTCCGTGCCGTATGCGAGCGCGGCAACAGCCTGTGCGCCGCCCATTTTATAAATTTTCGTTACACCTGCAATACGTGCCGCGGCAAGGATTGCGGGGTTTATTTTTCCGTCTTTTCCGGGCGGAGTTGTTATCGCGACCTCGCGGCAGCCTGCGATAAGTGCCGGAATCGCGTTCATAAGAACAGTTGACGGGTACGCCGCCGTGCCCCCCGGAACGTAGAGCCCTGCGCGGTCTATCGGGATGATCTTCTGGCCGATGACGATGCCGCCGTCCTGATTAAGCTCAAAGTCGTCCCGCACCTGTGCGCTGTGGAACTTTCTTATGTTTTCTGCGGCGCGCGAAAGAACTTCTATAAGACGCGGCGGAACTTTCTCCATCGCCTCGTCAAATTCTTCTTCGGAAACGAGAAGAGAAGAGAGGTCTGCACCGTCAAACTTCTTGCAGTAGGCAAAAAGTGCCGCATCGCCGTTTTTCCGGACGTCGTCTATGATTTCCGCAACGATTTCAGTTACGTTTGAGATGCTCTCGCTTCTTGCAAAAATCTCGGAGCGCGGAGTGTCCTTGCATTTTAAAATTTTAATCATCGTCTTTCCTCCCGCGCAAGCTCGGTTGCCCTTACAATTGCCTCGATTTTTTCTGCGTTGAACATAAAGCTTGATTTGTTTGCAATAAGCCTTGCGCTTATCGGGACTATCGTTTCGATAACCTCAAGGTTGTTTTCTTTGAGAGTTGTTCCCGTTTCGACGATGTCGACAATGACATCCGAGAGACCGAGAATCGGCGCAATCTCAATAGATCCGTTTAAGTGGATTATGTCGATGTCGCGGCCTTTCTGACGGTAGAAATCTGCCGCGATGTGAGAGAACTTTGTTGCAACGCGGAGGGTTTTTTCCGTGTTATCGCGGAAATCCTTCGGTGCGGCAACCGCCATACGGCAGACGCCGAGACCGAGGTCTGAAAGCTCGTAGACATCGGGGGAATACTCAAGCAAGATATCCTTTCCCGCAACGCCGATGTCTGCCGCGCCGCGCTCAACGTAGATTGCGACGTCTGACGGCTTTACCCAGAAATAGCGGACACCTGCCGCCTCGTTTTCGAAAATGAGCTTTCTGCTCTCGGAGAGAAGCTCCGGACACTCAAAGCCTGCCGCCGCAAAGGTTTTGTATACCTTTTCGCCGAGCCTGCCCTTTGGTAAGGCAATATTAAGCATCTTAAAGCACCTCCGTAATCTCTCCGCCGCAAAGCTTGACAAGTCGCTTGTACTTAAACTTTTCGGGGATTTTTCTCTGCGCGCTCACGCGGTCTCCCTGTGCGGAGAGGTGCGCGATTGCGCGGTTTATATTCAAAACGCTCTCGCCATCCTCGTAGATGAGGAGCGTGTCTGTGTCGTATTCCGCCTGCGGATTTGAGAGCGTTGACAGCACATCGAGATATACCGCAAAGCCGATAGCTCCCGACTTTTTGCCTATGCGCTTCATAAGGTTATCGTATCTTCCTCCCGAAAGAACACTCTCGGGCGCACCCTTTACAAAGCCCTTGAAAACAATTCCGTTATAGTATTTTATATCGTCGATGACCGAGAAGTCTATAACGAGATTATCTGAAAGACCTGCCGCCGCAAAGCCCTCTGCTATGTCGGAGAGCTCTTTTATATATTCCTCGCGCGGAGAAAGTGCTGAAATCTTCTTTATTACTTCCGCGGGCTTTCCGTATGCTGAGATGAGAGTTTTTAAGCTCTGCGCCTTTTCGTTATCACCGCAGAGAGCAGAAATGCCGTGGATATTCTTCTCACCGATGCATTTTATAACCTCGCGGCGCACATCCGATGAAAGCTCCATTTCATCTATGATATCCGTAAGTATTCCGATGTGTGAAAGTGAGAGGACACATTCATCAGAAATTGCTTTGAGGCTCTTCATCGCGAGGGATGCGACCTCGAAAACGCAGTATTCGTCTATATCTCCGATACATTCAAGCCCCGTCTGCATAATCTCACGGAAACCCTCTGCGCCTTTTGTTACGCGGTAGACGTTTTCGTTATAATAGAGCTTTGAAACCTCACCCTTTTCGTCTTTGCAGTTTTTTATTATTGAGAGCGTAACGTCAGGCTTGAGTGCCATAAGGCGACCGTTTGTGTCCGTAAACGTGATTACGCTGTCGGAGATGAGAAAATCCTTGTTTCTGACGTAGAGGTCATACTCCTCAAACTTGCTCATCTTATATTTTGAGTAGCCGAATTTTTCGTATAATTCGCGGAGCGCAAAGATGATGCGCTCGTCGTTTTTAAGAAAGCTTAACTTTGCTGACATTACTTTTCCTCCCCGGATTTGAGCTTTGCTATTGCATCGCGGTAGCCACCGCTTCCGTAGTTAAGGCAGCGGCTGACGCGGCTTATCGTTGCCGTTGAGACATTGACCTCTTTTGAGATATCCTGATAGTTCTTACCTGCATCGAGAAGGCACGCAACATCAAAGCGCTGTGCCATATCCTGAACCTCTTTAATCGTACAGATGTCTTCAAAAAATTTATAACACTCGTCAACAGATTCAAGCTTTAGGATGATACCAAAGAGTCTGTCGAGCGATTTTGAACGGATTTCTGCCATATATTTCACGCACCTTTCTTTTTGTTGACTTTCATATGATACCACTTTACTGTGCTAAAGTCAAGAGAAAGTTTGTGAGTTTTTGGGGAGTTTTGCTTTTTCTTAAAACGCAGGTGGTAAAAGCATCTTTTCGGGCGATTCGTGAATCGCCCCTACGGTGGTCTCTCTCCTGTATCCTCCCACCGCTAAAGCGGTCCCCCCTCCTTTAGGCAAGGAGGGCTCTTTGCAAGGGGCGGGGCGGTGATGATATAAAAAGGCTCCCCTGTGTAAGGGGAGCTCCGCCGCAGGCGGTGAGGGGTTGTACGTTTTTCGGGTGCGTCAAGAATCGCCCCCTACGGTTTGGTGCGTTTACGACAATAAAAAAACCGCCGGGGAAAATCCCCGGCGGAAAATAGTTAACTATTTATTTGTTACGATAAGTCTCTAATAATTACTTATTAGATACCGTAGAGGTATGAGAAGACGCGGATAACTTCACCTTCGTGGAACTGGAGAACTGCGTTACCAGCATCCTGTTCAAGCAATTCTTCAACCGGTGAGATGAATGTCAAGCCTTCGCCGATGTAGTCGCCTTCATCGATAGCGATAACATCATAACCCTTTTCTGCGTACTTAGCAGATTCGATGTAATCACTTGCTGATTCAAGCATTGACTTTGTGTACTTTTTGTCTGAATCGAGGAAGTAGATTCTGTCGCCACGCTCGTAAGCAAGGTTGACCATGTAGAAGCCTTCTGTGTTGTTGCCAACTGAGAGGCCAATGTTCAATTTCTGCTGCTCGATGTTTACGATAACGCCTTCAGCATCCTTCTTGTACTCTACGAAGCCTTCAGCTGCGAAATCTGTACCAGCCGGGATTCTCTGAACCTTAGCGTTGTTGAAGATCTTGTTCTTCTTGTTGTCCATATCGCGAACTTCGTCTACAGTCTTAGCTGTGAAGAGACCGTTTTCGTCGATAAGTGTGAGCTGCATGTAGTACTTGCCTGTTGTCATGTTGCGCTTAATAGCAGAGTCAACGATGTATGCATAGTTGCCTGTATCTTCAGCGATTGCTGTGTCGATCTGGCCGTCTGTTACGCCGTCACCGATTGTCATAGCAGCTGCGATAACACCAACGTTTGCACCCTTTGACTGGTTAAGTGCGAATGAAACAGTTGAGAGTGAATCCTTAATGTATTTTGTATCCTTTGATGATTTCTTTGAGAGCATAGCCTTGATCGGATTGAGTTCCTGCTTGCCCTTTTCAGTCATCTTGTATGCTACAGCCTTTACCGGGCTATAGTCGTCGTACTGATTTGAAGAATCTGCACCAGCTTCTACGTTCTGGTATGCATCTTTTCCTTCGTTTGTGTAGCTCGGGTTACCGTAGATTACGAAGAATACTGAGCTGTCAGAGAGAGCTGCGTAGTCCTTACCAAATACTGTGAATACGCCGTCCTCGATCGCAGCTGTACCTGTGAGAGCACTCATGTGGTTTGAATAGTACTTGATGTTCTCATAGAATTCCTTGTCAGCGAGCTCGCGCTTGCTGTTGCCAACTACGTAGCCGATGTCGTTAGCTGAGAGGTCAACGCCGCCGTCTGTGAGTTCGAACTTAACAACCAAACCGAAGAATGCGTTGTTAGCGAAGTCAGCAGCCTTGTCGTTTTCTGATGCATACTCGTTAGCTGAGTTCTGGATGTTGAAGCCAGTAACTTCGTATGTGCCAGTTGTGTTGTCTGCGAATGCGAGTGTAACTTCTGCTACGTTTCTCTTCTGGTCGAAGTCTGATGCAAGGATAACTGCATATTCTTCAACAGCTGCTTCAGCTGAAGCACCTTCGATGTCGAATACGATACCATTGTATACATAGTATGTTGTTTCTGCACCGAGGAGTGACTTGTAGTTTGAGTAGAGAGCTGCGAGGTCAACACCTGTGTATGTTGAGCTCATCCAGCCGTACTTAGCCTTTGCGTATGTTTCGCCGCCGATAACAGCTGAACCGTCTTCGTTGACTTCTTCAACAGCGCCTGTTACAGCTTCGAGCTTAACGATGTTGAGGATGTCGTTTTCGCGGAAGTAAACAACGCGATCGTCAGCAGCAACATCACCGATGATGTTAACTTCTGATGTGTTGTATGTGCCGAGGTTTGTGATAGAGATTGTGCCCTTTGCAGCGCTGTATGCTCTTACATAACCTGCGCCACCGTTAGAAGCGTTCTGGTCGATCATCTTGATGATGTATGAGTAAGACTCACCACCGTCGTTTGAAACGAAGCGGTATGTTGAGATAACAGCTTCGCCCATGTCTGTGAAGAACTTGTTCTGGTAGTCTGCGTTAGCCTGCTGTGCGAGAGCCTTTGCTGTGCCCTTACCCTTTGTTGATTCGTTTGAAACGAAAGCATGCTTACCGAAGTCCTTAAGAACAGCTGTTGCGTTGTACTTGTTGCCGTTTTCATCATCTCTGTCTGACTCCGGAGCGTTCTGTGCGAGCATGTTAGCATTCTTCTCGAAGCCACCGAACTTAGCATCAGCATAGATCTTAACGATTTCGCCTTCTTCATCTTCGAATGCGATGTACGGAGCAATTCTTGTTTTACCGAAATCGTTGCCGTCCGGGTAAATGCCAACTAACATAGCCGGAACGTCGTAGATAACTGTGTCGCTGTGGAGGAGAACGTCGCCGATAACTTCAACGTTCTTGTAGTCACGGATTGCCTTTTCTGATGTGTAGTCAGCCTTGAAGAAGACGCTAACCTTTGCACCAATCATATCGTCTGCGAGTGCGCGGTCGATCTTGATTGTCATGTCCTTAACATTGCCGTCTGAATCCTTAGCTTCGTAGTAGATAACTGAATCGCCTGAGTTTGCACCAGTTGCGCCATTAACTACTGCCTTGTAAGTGTCGTCTTCATCGTATACGCCGATGTAGTAGTTCTCGTTAGCAACAACGATACCTGTTACTGTGTTGAGGTCCATTGTCTGCTCACCGAGTGTTTCGTAGTCGTTACCGAAAGCATCCTTCTGTGAACCGATACCTGTGAGTGTGCTGTAAGCATAGATCGGAGAGAAGATTGCGTTCTTCATGAACTTTGCAACGAGTTCACGTGTTGCAAGAGCTGTCGGGTCGCCTGACCAGCCGCCGAATACGCCGAGCTCCATAGCCTTAGCTGTAACGTTTGCTGCCCAGTTAGCTCCAACGAAGCCTTCCTTCTCAGCGTCACAACCGAGGATAACGAGGATCATCTTAGCTGCTTCTGCAACTGTGATGTTGCCCTGCGGGTTGAACTTGTTGTTACCAACACCAGAAACGATCTTCTGGTTTGCACAGTAGTTGATGTAGCCCTTTGCCCACTTTACGTTAGCATTGCCTTCAACGTCTGTGAATGTGCTCTTCTGTGCTGCGAAGAGCTCACCATCTGTGTCTGAGCCGTACTTAAGAGTGTAAGCCATCTTAGCGAACTCAGCACGTGTGATGTTCTTTGTCGGTCCGAAAGAACCGTCCGGGTAACCACTGATAACGCCGAGCTCTACGAGCATGTTAACATCATCAACGTATGTGATGTCAGCCTTGTCAGTGAAGTCTGCTGCTGCACCTGCTGTGAATGTAAGAGCCATAGCAAATACAAGTGCAAGTGCGAGAATCTTCTTGAGATTTCTCATTGAGTTTTCCTCCTAATAAAATATTTTTGGCTTTCGCCTTTTTACATTACACATCATAAACTATTTGGAAGTAATCGTCAAGCGAATTTTTCCATCTGTAACAGAGCTGTAACAAAGTGAAATATTGCGGAAATATCGTAATATTTCCGTGACTTTTCAAAAAGACGAACAAAAGCGAAAACGCATCCGTTTCCGCTTTATATTATATATATGTATATTATATTACGACGTCGTCGCTCTTTGCAAATTCGCGCCAGTCCATATCACCGCGACCGAGCGCAAGAACAAGAGCTTCGGCGGTGGCGATGTTCGTAGCTATGGGGATGTTGTGGGCATCGCAGAGCTTGAGGAGAGAAAAAACATCCGGCTCGTGCGGAAATTTCGAAAGGGGATCGCTGAAGAAGAGAATCATATCAATCTCGTTATACGCAATTCTCGCACCTATCTGCTGAACACCTCCCTGCGCGCCTGACAGAAACGGCCGCACGGAAAGCCCCGTTGCTTCGCAAACAAGCTTTGCGGTTGTTGCTGTTCCGCAGAGAGTATGGTTTTTGAAGATGCTCTCATACGCCGTGCAGAACTGAATCATAAGCTCTTTCTTTTTGTCGTGTGCTATTATCGCTATGTTCATATCTTTTCCTCTTAAGTAAGTTAACGTACCCTATATCTTTTTTGAAATCTTCATAATCGGAACATTCTCTCCGCAGATTCTCCGCGCGATGTTGCGGTATGCCCGTGCAGCAGGAGAACGGAGATTTGAAAACAGAAGCTTGCCTTTGTTTGCCGCCTCGATAACCGCCTTGTCCTCCGGAACGATTCCGATAAGCTGCGTGCTCGTGCGGTCTATCGCCTCGTCGATATTGAGCGATGCGAAACGGCGGATGAGCGAAGGTCTGACGCGGTTGACAACGAGGCGGATGTCGGAGATGCCGCGTGCTTTGAGTGATGCGCGGCAAAGCTGTGCGTCGCGGAGCGACACCATATCCGGCGTTGCAACGATGATTGCGGCATCTGCCACCTCTGCCGCAAGCTTGAAGCCAAAGTCAAGCCCGGCAGGGCAGTCAATAATGCAGAAATCACAGTCCTTCTTTATTTCGTCCACAAGCTTTGACAGCTCTTCGGGCGTAACGTCACGCCCTGCGCTCTCACCGAGCGGTGAGGAGAGAAGCTTTAAGTTTTCAACAAGCGGGTGAGCAAGAAGCGCGCCCGAAAGGGAAACCGACTCTGACAATACATCCGTAAAATCAAAAAGCGCAAGCTCCGACACGCCAAGCACGATGTCCATATTGCGGAGACCGACATCGGCATCTATAACCACGACGCGCTTGCCGAGCGCGGCAAGGCAACACGCGACACCCGATGCGACAGAGGTTTTTCCCGTTCCGCCTTTTCCCGACGCAACGCAGATCGCTTTCGCCATATCAAGCTCACTCCTTTCGCTGTTTGTTCTAATTATACAATATTATATTTAATTTGTAAATTATTTTATTCACTTTTGTGAATCATTTTTTCAATCGAAGCGTGTCGAGATTTTTTCCATAAATTTCCAAATTTCCCCTTGAACTTTTTGGCAAAATATGGTAAATTATATCTACAAACAAAAGATTACGGAGGAGTAATGAATTATGGAAAGAAAAATTAAAGTTGTTGCGGCAGACGAAAACCGCGAATATCTTGATGCCATCTGCGCAGCCCTTGCGGCTGACCACCGTTTTGAATTGTGCGGCAGGACAGACGACGGATGCGACGCGCTTGAGCTCGTTAAGGAAAATAAACCGGATGTTCTTATACTGAGCTCTATCCTTCCGTCGCTTGACGGGCTCGGAGTTTCGCAGGAGGTCGCACGGCTCAAGACACCGAAAAAGCCGATGATCTTTATGACGTCGCTCTCACCGAACGAACAGCTCGCAAAGGCAGGCGCCGCCTGCGGCGTTACTTATTTTATGGTAAAGCCGTTTTCCGCCGAGGTCTTGATCGACAGGCTCTGCCTCTTTGCAGGGGCTGCGGGGATTTCAAGACGCGCAGATCTTCCCGCCGCATCGGATGAGAGTATTGAAATTCTGGTTACCTCGATAATCCACGAAATCGGAGTGCCCGCACACATAAAGGGCTATCATTATCTCCGCGAAGCGATTATTCTTGCCGTGCACGACCTCGAAATTATAAATGCGATTACAAAGATTCTCTATCCGACCGTTGCAAAGAAGTTCGGAACAACCTCCTCACGCGTTGAGCGCGCCATCCGCCACGCGATTGAAACTGCGTGGAACCGCGGCGACCTCGACACGCTCAACAAGTTTTTCGGATATACGGTTTCAAACACAAAGGGAAAGCCGACCAACTCCGAGTTCATCGCGATGATTGCGGATAAGTTGAATCTCGAGCTTAAGCAACAGATTTCGGTATAGAAAAAGCGAGCTGATATCAGCTCGCTTTTTTAATTGTTTTTTTTACCTTTCTTGCACATCTCTTCAAAAAGGTTGTGCATTTTCCAAAAAAGCTTGTCCTAAACCGCTTCTGTTCTCCCGCAAGAAAACGGCTGACCTTTTCATAGGTGTTCTCCCACTCCCGGAGAACAAGCGTTTCATTTTTTGAATGACAATGGTGATAACCGATGCCGAGATTGACTCCGCAGACCTTGTCGCAGAGAATCTGCAAATCCGTGCCGCCGCGCTTTTTGCTGTCAGCAAACCCCGGCTCGTCTGCAATATACTTTTTGAACCGCTTTGTGTTTTCAACCTGATTAAACAGGCATCCGTCGGTGCCCGCCCAGTCAAACTCTATCATATAACAATGACGATTAAGCTCACGGAAGAGCTTTTTGTCAGCGCGTCTTAAATATTTTGCTCCGAGCTTTCCGTGCTCTTCACCGTCGACAAGAAGAATGCTGTGTCCGCAATCGCGAAGCGCCCACAGCATCGCACACCCCGCACGGTCATCGGCACCGATTCCGCAACTTTCGTTTTCTCCCGAGAACACACCTTCTGAAAAAACAACCTTGTTTTCACCCAAAGCCGTGTTTCCGTAGGACACGTCCCACACGGTATCCGTATGTGCAACAAGTACGACGCGGTCATCTCTCGTACCCGGAATGTATACATATCTCTCAAGCGGAGTGTTGCCTTTTCCCACAACTGCACCGGGAAGGTCAGCAAACTTATCAAAAATACTGTCGCCGTTTGCAAGTGTTGTACCCAAAAACTCCGAGAGCAACTCTTTAAAATCCATATTTATCATCTCTTTTTAAATTTTTTCATCAAACGAAGGCATACCCACGCCGTGCACGGACAGTAAATGCCGAACTTGAGAAATGCACCTTTCTTCTTGTCCAGCGCGGAAAGAAGCTCTGATTTGTGCTCTTTCATCACCGCGCGCATTCGTTTTGCATCTTTACCGTACGGGCTGTTTCGCACGAAGCACTCATTAAAGCTGTGGACCGCCGAGAGCTTTTCGTATCTTGCATTTTCAGAACGCCCGCATCTCTCCTCACTCTGCCAGACGAGCTTTCTGCGATAAAATCTTGTGTAGAAGCCGTCGAAATTGTATACCCACGAGGAATTTCCCGTGTGAATCCTGTTTAAATACCATTTCTGCCGGAGGACGACCGAAGATGCACCCTTTATAAGATTTTCATATACAAAATAAAAATCCTCTCCGATAAACAGATCTGTCTTAAAGCGCGTTTCTCCGACAAGGTCGCGGCGCATCATCACGCCGCCTATCATACGAAACGGAGAAAAACCGTGAAAAACATCGTGCATCGTTTCTTCAAATGTGCAGAATTTTGTTTCCGGAGCTTTTTCGCTGCCGAGAAACTTTTCTCTTCCCTCGTTCCAGTATCTCTCATCACATGCAAGGCACCACGTACCTCCGAGCCCCGCATCTGTCTCCTCAAGACCTCCGGTGAGAGTCTCAAGCAGCTTCGGATGTATGATATCGTCGCTGTCGAGAAAAAATATGTATTTTCCTTCCGCTGCCGAAAGCCCTTCATTTCGCGCGGCGGAAACACCCGCGTGCTCCGTCGTAAGAAGCCGTATTCGCTCATCCTCTTCTGCAAGCAAGCGGCATATTGAAAGTGTCTCATCCGTGGAGCCGTCGTCTATCAGGATAATCTCAAAATCCTGCCATGTCTGATTCTGCACCGAGCGCACACACTCGGAAACCACGGCTTCGCGGTTATATACGGGAATGATAACCGAAACTTTGCTTTTTTCGTTTGTCATCTTTTCTCTCCATACAACATTTGGTTTCAATTACAGTATATATTACCGCAGGCTAAATTTCAAGACGCAAAAAACCACCCGAGAGGGTGGTTTTTGTCTAATATGCGACTCCGTAGGCAAGCATCGCCGAGGCGACCTTGCGGAAACCTGCAATATTTGCACCTGCAAGGAGATTTCCGTCAAAGCCGTATTCCTTTGCCGCACCTGCGGAGATTTTATAGATATTTACCATTATGTCGCAGAGCTTTCTGTCCACCTTTTCAAACGGCCACGAGTAGCGCAGGCTGTTTTGCGACATTTCAAGCGCACTCGTTGCGACGCCGCCTGCGTTTGCCGCCTTTGCAGGACCGAAGAGGATTCCGTTTTTGAGAAAAACCTCAACCGCTTCGGGTGTTGATGGCATATTCGCGCCCTCCGACACGCAAAAAACTCCGTTTTTGCAGAGCGTTTCTGCCGCATCGCGGTCTATCTCATTCTGTGTTGCACACGGAAGCGCGATGTCACACGGACAAGTCCAGATTCTCCTGCAACCCTCGAAATACTTTGCCGACGGATGCTCCTTTACATATTCGCGGATTCTCCCGCGACGTTTTTCCTTAATGTCGTACACCGTGTCAAGGCAGATTCCGCCCTCGTCGAAGATGTACCCGTCAGAATCGCTCATCGCAATTACGCGTGCCCCGAAGTCCGTTGCCTTCTTGTGAGCGTATATCGCAACGTTGCCCGAACCCGATATTACAACGCGCGCACCCTTAAAGCTTTTTCCCGCGTCCTTCAGCATCTCCTCCGTGAAGTAGCAAAGCCCGAATCCCGTTGCCTCGGTTCTTGCGAGCGAGCCGCCGTAACGCAGTCCTTTTCCCGTTATTGCACCGGTAAACTCGTTCGAGATGCGCTTATACTGACCGTAGAGAAATCCTATCTCGCGCCCGCCGACACCGATATCACCTGCCGGCACATCGGTATACTGACCGATATGGCGCGCAAGCTCCGTCATAAAGCTCTGGCAGAAGCGCATAACCTCACCGTCGCTCTTTCCCTTGGGGTCAAAGTCCGCACCGCCCTTGCCGCCGCCGATCGGAAGCCCTGTGTGCGAGTTTTTGAAAATCTGTTCAAAGCCAAGAAATTTTATAATCGACGAGTTTACCGACGGATGAAAACGAAGCCCGCCCTTGTACGGACCGATGGCAGACGAAAACTGAACGCGATACCCGCGGTTTACGTGCACCTTTCCGTTATCATCCACCCACGGCACGCGGAAGTAGAAAAATCTCTCCGGCTCGCAGAGTCGCTCAAGTATCGACATCTCCTCATAATCGGATTTTTCCTCGCACACGGGAGAGAGCGACGCGAGCACCTCAAAAACCGCCTGATGAAATTCCTCTTCGCCGGGGTTTTTGCGGACGATGTCGCGATAAACGTTATTTACGTATCTGTTTTTTATATCCATATAAAAACCTCCTTCTTATATTCATTGCAGGTTTTTATAAAATATACAAAACCGCCGGACGAAATCTCGCCCGGCGGTGTGTCACTTATTTACTTTTCTTCGTATTTCTTTCTCTCGGAGAGGAAGAGGTTTCCGCCCTTTGCATCAATCGCAACGGTAAGCGGCATATCCTCAACGCGCATACGCTTTATTGACTCGCATCCAAGCTCGGGGAAAGCTATGACGTCCGATGACTTTATAGCCTTTGCGAGAAGTGCGCCTGCGCCGCCGACAGCGCAGAGATAAATTGCGCCGTTTCTGACGATGGCATCACAAACCGCCTCGTCGCGCTTGCCCTTGCCTATCATACATCCGAGACCGAGATCCAGAAGGCGCGGAGCAAAACCGTCCATTCGGCTTGAGGTTGTAGGTCCGCATGAGCCGACGGGTGCGCCGTCCTTGCCCGGAGTGGGGCCTGCATAGTAAATTATCGCATCGCGAAGCTCAAACGGAAGCTCCTCTCCCTTATCGAGCATCTCAAAGATGCGCTTGTGTGCAGCATCACGCGCTGTATAAATCGTGCCTGTAAGCGAAATTGTGTCTCCTGCGTTGAGCGTGGGAATCTTTGCCCTGAGCTCGTCTGTCATAATCTTTATTGCACTCACGTTAAAACCCTCTTTATCTGAAATATTTTTAGTCTTCAAGCTTTGCGATTGCTTCGCCGATTTTTGATACCTTTTCTTCGGCAGAGTCAACTGCGTTTGAAATCATTGATACGTTGTTGCGGGCAGAGTCCGTTATGCGAAGAAGCCTTGCGTCGATGTTCTCAATCTCGCCCTTTAATGTGCCGACGAGTCTCTGCACAGCGGAGACCGTGTCCTTCGTTTCGCGGAGAGCTTCTTCTTTTTTCTCGTCGTATGCTTTCTTCTTCATTGAAAGCTCGGCATCAAAGCTCTGCTTTTTTTCTTCAAGCTCGCGCTCTGTTTCAGAGATGAGAGCCGATGCACGACTTCTCGCAGAAATCTCGATTTCTGCAAGCTCCGCCTTTTTTGCGGTGTATTCTGCCTCTGCCGCAGAAAGAATTTCTATCTTTGCCAGAAGCTCTTCGTTCTCTTTTTCAAGACGCTCACACTCTGCCGCCTTTTCTGAAAGAGAAGCTATCTTTTCGTTTGCAAAAGAGAGCTCTTCCTTTACGCGTGCAAGCTCTTCCTTTGCACTTTCAGCCTCGGATAAGCGCGATGAAAGAGAAGAAATCTCGTCCGTCTGCGAAAGCACCTTCTTCTCAAGCTCTTCTATCTTCTGCGAGTAAGAGAGCGTTGCCTCTGCTATATAGTTGTTGACGTCTTTTTTGGAGAAGCCGCCGATAAAGGCTTTTCTAAATGCCTTTTTCTCTGTCGTTTCCATTATCTTTCCCCCTCATGCCGGTACATTGGCGTGATAAGATGATACGTTAAAGTGCCGCGTTTATTGCGTCTGCAATGCTTTCCTTCGGAACAACGCCGACGAGCTTTCCTACTGCTTCACCGTTTTTGAATATGATGAGAGTCGGGATTGACATAATGCCGAACTTTGCGGCAAGGTCGCCCTCTTCGTCAACGTTGACCTTATAAACATCACACTTGCCTTCAAAATCCTCTGCGACCTCGTCGATTACGGGAGCGAGCATTCTGCACGGACCGCACCAGGATGCCCAGAAGTCGATAAGTGCAACGCCGTTTGATTTTTCTATCTTTTCTGAAAATTCAGCAGTTGTTAATGCAAGAGCGTTTGACATAACCATTTCTCCTTTTGAAATTTTATGCTTTTTTGTAGTATAACACGTTTTTTTCTATTTTACAAACTTTTTTTGGTTAAAACATATCGGGAATCTCTTCGCCGCGCGAAATGATACCGAATGCATCGAGAAGCTCGCGCACCTCGGAGACGGGCACGAAGAAATCGGGCATCTTTCCGTCAACCGATGCGGCATACTGGCGGTCGTTTATCTCATAGAGAGTAAACGTGCTCACCCTTCCGTCTTTTAAATTTGCGCGTATCTCTATTGCCGGGGAAGATGCATATTTGATATCCTCCGAAATCGCACCCGAGAGATTGAAACGGATTGTGCGGAGGTAGAGATTCTTCGCATTTTTATCGGAAATTTTGCCGCCGTCATAAGTTCCCGTTATCTTATTGTCCGAAACCGAAATTGTAAGCTTATGGCTCTCACCCGAGGGAAGCTTGTATTCAAAGCTGTCTGCCTCGTCGGTCGTGAAGAACCACAAGAGCTTGTATACAAGGGTTGTATGTGTGAGTTTTTCAAGACCTATGGCATTTTCCGAAAGGATTACACTCGGCACACCCTCCACCATGACATACGTTCCTCCGACATCCGCATCGCGTCCGATAAGGAGCGTTGTCTTCTTATCTTTCGTTTCAAAGGAAAGGCGCGCAGGTTTGTCGAGTCCGTACTGCTTAAGATCCTTCGGGTTGTCCTCGCAGACCGTGTGCCCGCTTATCGCGATAATCTTTGACAAGAATTCCGCATCGCACGTGTCGGGGTTTGCAAGGATTTTTACGGGTGACGTCATCATATGCCCGACGCGGACCTTGTACTTTCCAAGGTCGCGTTCAATGTCTTCTTCGCTTCGCTTTACAATTTTTATCGTTTTTCCACCGTACGGAGTGTACTCTGCAGAGATAATCCCGTCCGTACTCTCGATTTTATCAAAAAGCACGGCGTCGCGATAATCAACCTTTTTGCGGAGGAAAATCTCCTCGGCGGTTTGTCCGACTATATAGACCGATGACGAATTTTTTCTGCGGACGTATGCGCCGTCGCCCACGGGGAGCGAGTCACCGAGAAGGAGAGTTATCTCCTCGCCGTCTTTGGTTACAAGCGATATTTCGCGGCGCGGCGTATCAAAACCGAAATCAGCATCTTCTCCGTCTCCGAGTTCCTCTTTTGCAGAAAGTCTGCTTGCATAGTTTCGCAGATTCTCAAGCGCAAACGCATCATACGAAAAACCTGACACGTTATCCTGCATCACACCACCGTCTTTTCCGAAGGCGGCGGTAAACTTGTCTCCGTCATCGGAGGAAACCGAAACGGAAACCACATCGGCATACGGAACGTCGCACACCATAATGCTTTCCTTGTCCGTCGGGATGACGGGCGTTTTTTCATCAGTTTCTTCGGGGAGAAGCTTCATCGCGGCAAATCCTGCAAGTGATATCACAAGCAGAACTACAGCGCAGATGATAACCGGTTTAAACTGCTTCATTTGTCTTACCTGTTCTTTCTCTTTATAAATACATAAACTGCAAGCGCAATTATGATAAGCGGAATTACCGCAATAAGCACAACCTTCAAGATTGCGGCAGTTCCCTCCGTGAGATCGAGGTCGTAGCTCACATCAACCTTCGGTGAGATTGAAATCGTTTTCGTATTGGGGTTTGCATAGTCGCAAAGGAGAGCAAAAAGCTTTGTGTTGAACGCTCTCGGAACCGCACAGACCTCTTCTGCCGCCATACCGTATGAACCGAACACAAGAACGCGTGACGGAACTCTTCCGTTTGCGATGTTATAGGTGTTTTCTGCCATTGCACAGACCGTAAACGGTCCTGCGACATCGCCTGCAGCGCGGGCAAAGCTCTTTATCTTTTTATCTGCTGAAATGCTCTTTGCATATGAGGTGGATTTTGTCTTTACAAGCGCGTTTGTTTTTACATATCCCGACTCGTCAAAGAGGAGCTTTATCGGGCGCGCCTCTGTTGAGAGGACAGAATAGTCGCCCTGAAGAGAGCTGTCAAACGCCGCAGATGAAACTACGTCGGATAAAACGATGTTTTCTGCCATATATGAGTTTTCGGAATCGAGAACGACCTGCGTTTCAAACGCGATGCCCCATTCTGCGAGGTATCTCTCAAGTGTGGGGAGCTCTTTCACTTCCATTCCCCAGAAAACGTAGAGGTTTGCACCATCGCGGGATAGGAATTTCTCAAGGTTTTCTATCTCCTGCGGTGCAAAGTCCTCACTCGGCTTGGAAATTACGAGGTTTTTGACATCTTCGGGGACTTCGCCGAGAAGGTCTGCCTCTGAAACTTCAAAGTTGTTTCCCGAAAAGTGAGAGTAGAGCGCATCGGGGCGCGTTTCGCCGTGACCTGTTGTAAACGCCGCCTTTGAAACCTCTTCCGCGGTGACGTATAAAATCGCGCTTGTTATAAGCTCTTCGCGCTGATAGTAGATTTTGTTGCTGTTTCCGATAGTGTATGCAAATTCCGTGCTGTTGACTATCATATAGCGGTTCTCGCCCGCAACGACGAGGTCTCCGATGTGCGCATTCTTTGCTTTTTCAAACTCTCTGAAGAATGCGGGGTTTTTGTCGGGATCGATAAGTTCATATCTTATCTTTCCTTTTGAGCCTGATGCAAAGCGCTGTACCGTCTCAAGTGTCTTTCTTGAGGTCTCGTTGCTCTCTACATCTGCCTCGGCAGAGAGGATGTAGATTTTTACGTCTGACGGCAAAGACGAAATCGCTTCCTTGCACTCGTCAGAGAGGCTGTACTGCCCCGACGACGTCATATCGACCTTTAATGAGAAGCGGTCTGTTAAAAAGCCTGCAAAAATGTTGAGCACTACCACGACGGCAACGAAAAGAGCCGTGAAGATGATGCTTGCCGAGCCGTAGCGGAATTTTTTGTTGTTGAAATTCATTTTCATAAAAATCCTCCTTCCGCATCAGCTGTAGCGGCGCTTCTCGATTACGCGGACCGTAAAGAAGAGAAACAGCGCCGTAAGGCTTATAAAATAGACTATATCCGAAAGTGAGAAAAGCCCCTGTGTGAAGCTTGCAAAACGTGTGATTACCGACAAAAATGACGCGATTTTTGAGATGATCGCAACGTTTGTATACGAAAATACCATATTGAAAACAAAAAAGAGTGAAAGCGTGAGAATTGAAAGGATTGCCGAAATGATCTGGCTCTCGGTAAGAGATGACATAAACTGCGAAATTGCGATGTATGCAGCTCCGGCGAGGATTATCGCAACGTAGTTTCCGACATACAGCAGAGTCTCTGCATTTCCGCTTGTTGCGGCAAGAATCGGATAGACGAGAGTGAGAGCGAGCGAAATCATAAATACGCAGAGTGCTGCAAAAAACTTTCCGAGAACGATTTCCCACGTTGTTACGGGTGCGGTGAGAAGGAGCTGGTCGGTTTTCTGCTTTTTTTCCTCGCTCCATATGCGCATCGTCATAACGGGGATGAGAAGAATCATAACAACGAGCATAAGCGTAAAGAGGTGGACAAAGCTGCTCTTATAGGTGTCGATGCATTCTATCGAGTAGAGGATGTTCATAATAAGGGCAAATGCCGCACAGTAAACATAGCCTATGCCGTTTGTGAAATACGAATGGAATTCTCTTTTGAAAATTGCCTTCATTATTCTTTCTCCTCCTTCTTTGTAAGACGTGCAAACACCGTTTCAAGCGATACCGAAATTTCGCCGAAGGAAAGAAGCGGAAGGTCGTTTTCCGCAGCGACGTAGAAAACCTTTTTTCTTATGTCAGCATCACGCTCTGCCGTGAGGATGTATTTTCCGTCCTCACAGGAAACGTCCAAAACGCCGTCAATTTCTGCAAGAAGCGGAATGATTTTTTCATTCTCGCCTTCGATTTCGACTGCAAATTTAGCATCGTCGCCAATATTCTTCATAAGATTTTCAACCGTGTCGTCTGCAACAATCTTTCCGTCGTTTATGACGATGATTCTCTCGCAGACCGCCATAACCTCGGGGATTATGTGCGTTGAAAGGATGACGGTGTGGTCCTTTCCGAGGCTTTTGATGAGGTTTCTTATCTCGATTATCTGGTTCGGATCAAGACCTACCGTCGGCTCGTCGAGAATGAGAACGTCGGGATCGCCGATAAGAGCCTGCGCGATGCCGACTCTCTGCTTGTATCCCTTTGAAAGATTCTTTATAAGGCGATGGCGGACAGCCGAAAGACCGACTTTTTCGCAGATTGAGCCTATGTGCTCGCTCTTTTTTGCATCGACTCGCTTTAAGTCGAAAACAAAGCTTAAATATTCATCTGCCGTCATATCGAAATAAAGCGGCGGCTGTTCGGGGAGGTATCCTATGTGGCGGCGCGCTTCAAGGGAATCATCGAGCACGTCAAATCCCGCGATTGAGGCACTTCCTCCGCTTGCGGAGAGGTATCCCGTCAGAACGTTCATAGTGGTCGACTTTCCCGCACCGTTGGGGCCGAGGAAACCTACAATTTCGCCCTTTTTAACCGAAAATGATATGCCGCGCACAGCTTCTTTTGTACCGTATCGCTTTGACAAATCCTTTATCTGTATCATTCTCTTATCAACTTCCTTAAATTTAATTTCGGGATGGCGAGGTCTCGCCATCCCTTCCGTAACATTATTCTAACATAAAATATATGTCTGTATGTTAATAAACTGTAAAAGCTTACTTCTCTTCCGTTACGGCGATATGGAGGTCTGAAAGCTGAACATCCTCAACAAAGTCGGGGGATGCCATCATAATCTCTGACGCGTTCTGAACCTTCGGGAAGGCGATAACGTCGCGGATGTTTTCAGTTCCTGCAAGGAGCATAACAAGTCTGTCGAGGCCGAATGCGAGACCGCCGTGCGGAGGTGCACCGTATGAGAATGCTTCTATCATATGACCGAAACGGTCGTTTGCCTGCTCTTTTGTGAATCCGAGAGCTTCAAACATCTTTTCCTGAAGGTCTGAAGAGTGGATTCGGATTGAGCCGCCGCCTGCTTCGTTTCCGTTGATGACGAGGTCGTATGCCTTTGCGCGTGCATTTGCCGGATCCGTCATCATGGTTTCGACATCCTCATCCATCGGAGCCGTGAACGGGTGATGCTTTGCAACGTATCTGTTCTCGTCTGCATCATACTCGAAAAGCGGGAACTCCACAATCCAGAAAATGTCGTAGCGGTCGGGATCTATCGCGTCAAGACGACGCGCACACTCACAACGGAGCGCGCCGAGAGATGCAAACACAACATCGTCCGATGCGTCTGCAACGACGAAGATAACGTCGCCCGCCTTTGCGCCTGCGCGGTCGATAATTGCCTTTACTTCATCTTCCGTGAGGAACTTTGCAAAGCTTGAAGACATTGTGCCGTCTTCAGCAAGCTTAAGCCACGCAAGACCTTTTGCGCGGTAAGTCTTTATCCATTCTGCAAGTCCGTCGATTTCTTTTCTTGCAAACTTTGCGCCGCCGTCAACCTTGATCATGCGGACGCTTCCGCCCGCCTCAACTGCACCGTTAAATACCTTGAACCCGCACTTTTCTGCGATGTCGGAGATGTTGCAGAGCTCGTATCCGAAGCGTGTGTCCGGCTTATCTGAACCGAAGCGCTCCATAGCCTCTTTATACGGCATTCTCTTAAGCGGAAGCTCTATCTTCTTGCCGAGAACCTTTTCAAAGAGGTATGCAACAAAGCCCTCGTTGACGGTTATGACATCGTCAACATCGGCAAATGACATTTCAAGGTCAATCTGGGTAAACTCAGGCTGACGGTCAGCACGGAGGTCTTCGTCGCGGAAGCAACGCGCAATCTGCATATATCTGTCAAAGCCCGCGAGCATAAGAAGCTGCTTATACTGCTGCGGAGACTGCGGAAGTGCATAGAACTTTCCTGGGTGAACGCGGCTCGGAACGAGATAGTCGCGTGCGCCCTCGGGAGTTGACTTTGTGAGGATCGGCGTTTCAATCTCGAAGAAGCCGTTTTCGTCGTAATAGTCGCGTGCAAGCTTTGTTATGCGGTGACGGAGAGCAATAAATCTCTGCATATCGGGACGGCGAAGGTCGAGATATCTGTATTTAAGACGCAAAACATCGTTTACGTCGCTGTCCTCAACGATTTCAAACGGAGGTGTCTTTGCCTTTGAGAGAATGCGGAGGTCATCTGCAAGGATTTCAACCGCACCCGTCGGGATTCTGTCGGTAATCGCGCCTTCACCGCGGCTTCTTACCTTTCCGCGTATTGCGAGAACGTACTCGCTTCTGACCGTGAACGCCTTGTCAAAAAGCTCTTTGTTCTCCGCCTCGTCAAATGTGCACTGAACGATGCCTGAACGGTCGCGGAGGTCAACGAAGATAAGACCGCCGAGGTTGCGAACGCGCTGAACCCATCCGCAGACGGTTGTGTTCTCACCGATATTTTCAGCACGGAAAACGCCGCAGTAATGCGTTCTTTTCATTCCTGTAATATTTTCCATAATTTCCTACCCCTTTAATTTATCGCAAATTTCAGCCGCGCAAAGACCGCATTCCGCCGTCTCGCCGCTTTCCATATCTTTTAGCGTAACCTTTTTATTTTCAATCTCGCTGCCGCCGATGACCGCAGAATATTTTGCACCGGTCTTTCCTGCATACTTCATCTGCGCCTTGAGTGATCTGCCGGTTGTATCGCGCTCGGCGTGTACTCCGAGAGCGCGAAGCTCATAAACAAGCTGCTGGCAGAACATTTCGCTCTGGGCATCCGCATGGGCAACAAAGATTTCGGGAACGAGTCTTTCGTTGTCGAGACGGCCCTCTGCCTCAAGTGAGAGCATAAGGCGCTCGATTCCGCAACCGAAGCCAAGCCCCGGAAGTGACGGCCCGCCGAGCGACTCGACAAGACCGTTGTAGCGGCCGCCGCCGAGGACCGTGCCCTGTGCGCCGATCTTTTCGGAGACGAACTCGAAAACCGTGTTGGTGTAATAGTCAAGACCGCGGACAACCATCGGGTCGAGCACGAAGTCGATGTTCATTGATCTGAGGCATCCCTGGAGCTTCTCAAAGTGCTCGCGGCAGGAATCGCAGAGGAAGTCCGTAATCTTCGGGGCATCCTTTGCAATACTCTTGCATATCTCGCTCTTGCAGTCGAGAATGCGCATGGGGTTGCGGTCAAAACGGTCGTTGCACGTCTCGCAGAGCTTATCCTTCTTCGTTTCAAAGTAAGCTTTCAGCGCGGCGTGATAGACCTTGCGGCACTCGGGACATCCGCATGAGTTTAAGTGAAGCACGCACGAGGTGATTCCGAGCTCGCGGAGAAGAGTTGCGCCGAGCGAGATGACCTCGGCATCTGCCGTTGCATCAGCGGCACCAAAGCACTCGATACCGAACTGATGATGCTCGCGGAGTCTTCCTGCCTGCGGTTTTTCGTAGCGGAAGTTCGGAGCGATGTAATATACCTTCAATGGGAGCGTTCCCGTATGGAGAGAATGCTCTATAACGCTTCTTACGACGCTTGCCGTACCCTCCGGGCGAAGCGCGATGTGGCGGTCCCCCTTGTCGTAGAAGTCGTACATCTCCTTCTGGACAACGTCTGTGGTGTCTCCGACACCGCGGTTAAAGAGCGCGGCGTCTTCAAACGTCGGAAAACGTATTTCACGGAAACCGAAGCGGTGAGCCAGGTTTCGGAGTTTTTCTTCAAGAATTTGCCATGCGCGGCTCTCTTCGGGGAGAACGTCTTTCGTACCGCGCGGAGCTGTAATTTTTTCCATAATTCACACTGCCTTTTTGAAACTTTTATCCATTAAAAAATTTTATCGTATTTGAGGGCAAATGTCAAGAGAAAAGGGTAGTTTTGCCGTATCTTCCAAATGTTTTGCATTTAAATTTTCACCCTGCCGCGATATAATTATTACAACATTTCATTTCTCGGGGGAAACGATGATGAACATAATAGAAATTGATAAGTTTACATACTGCTTAAGCTTCTGCGGAGATCGGGATTTTTGCGATTTTTCTTTGCTCTCGGATGAGATTTTTTCAGCCTTCGGCAAAAAGCTCTCCGAAAAAAGCAAAATAACCGCCTATAAGAGAGGCGGTCATTTTCTGGTATTCATTTCGGATGAGGGCTTTGATGCGCGCATTTCGCACTATATCAGAACTCTCTGCTCGTAGACTTCTTTACAACTCTGACGGTGTCGATTCCGTAGTATTCAAAGCATTTTATGTGAGCGTCCCCTATCTCCTCTCCCGCTATCGCAATCGGGATTGCAGGCGGGCAGGAAAGGGCGCAGTCGCAGAAAATACGACCTGCACCGGCGTTTGCTTTTATAACCTCACAGGAGGAAAAGAGCGCATCGCGGATGCTCATTTTCGGGGCATCCCCGGGGATTTTCGGATGTGCCGTTTTGATCTCCGCTTTTTTCTCAAGCGACGCAAGGGCAGATTTTACTTTTTCAAAGTCCTTCTCCTTCGTATCTGCCGAGAACATCATAACGACAAAGTCAGAATCAGCCGCCTCCACCGTTATGTTTTTTTCAAAAAGATATTCCGCGATTTCCTCGCCCGTGTATCCGTAGGGCTTTGCAAACAACGTCACCTTAAGCGGTTCGTCGCCGAAAAGGACATATCCCGACTCCGAAAGCCGCGCTTTGAGCTCCGAAACCTTTTTTGCCGTCTTTTTTATCCTCTCGGGGAGACCGTCGTAAAGACTCTTATTTGCCAGATCAAGCGATGCGAGAACGAGGTATGACGGGCTTGTTGATGCAAAGAGCGACATCGCACGCTCTGCCTCTTTTGAAAAGAGCTTCGGCGCGCTTTTTGAGATGTGGAGATACGCACCGCCCGTAAGCACGGGGAGCGTTTTATGGGCAGAGTCGCACGCGATATCAGCGCCAAGCTCTATCGGATGGCGCGATTTTTCAAGGAAGTTAAGATATGCGCCGTGGGCATTGTCGACCAGAAGGCACACGCCCTCATCATGGCAGATTTTTGAAATCGCCTCAATGTCAGCGCAATTTCCGAGATAGTCGGGGCTTGTTATATACACAGCCTGCGGCTTTTCGCTTTTTATTCTTTCCGAAAGACGTGACAGCTCAATTTCGCACGAGAAAAGCGAGTCCTCCCCGCCGCTTATCCACGACACTCCGACATCGCAGAGTGCCGCCGCGGAGACAAACGACTTGTGCGCGTTTCTCGCCGCGAGGATTTTGGGCAGCTTTCCCTTTTCCTTTGCATAGAGCGACAAGAGATACACCGCCGCGCGTATTGAGAGCGATGAGCCCTCTGTTGAATAGAGCGTTTTTCCCGTGCCGAAAAGCTTCGCGGCGCATTTTTCGCTCTCCGCGATTATTCCCGACGCGTTGTAAAGCACATCTGCACCCGGAACCTCGGTTATGTCAAGCTCCTCAACGCCGAGACAAGAGTTTCCCTTATGTCCCGGCATATGAAGTCGGCTTGTTTTTTTATTTTCGTATTCCTTTAAGAAATCGAATATCGGAGTTTTCATTCGTCCTCTCCCAACGCGCGCGAAACCTCAAGGAAGATTGCACATTCCATTCTCTTCTTAAAAAGCTCGCAACCGCTTTTGTATACTCCCGTTACGGAGCCTGTTGCATGATACGCGTTTGCGGCGCAACCGCCCGAGCAGTAAAGCTTTGCCCAGCAGTTTTCACACTCGGGGTGAGCATAGACGTTGCACGCTAAAAACTCATCCTGAATCTCTGTGTTTGTAACGCCTGACCATATGTTTCCGAGACGGAATTTTTCATCTCCCACAAACTGATGGCAGGGATATAAATCTCCCCACGGCGTAACCGCCATATATTCCGTGCCCGAGCCGCAACCCGAAATGCGCTTGTAGATGCAGGGGCCGCCGGTCAGATCTATCATATAGTGGTAGAACGTAAAGGGTTTTCCTTCGCGCTCGCGCTCAAGCATAAGGTATGCAAGCTTCTCATACTGCTCCTTTACGATTTCGATGTCCTCCGGAGTGAGTGCCGACGGATCGGAATCCGCACACACGACAGGCTCCATTGAGAGCTTGGTAAAGCCGAGCGAGAGCATTGTTTTGATGTCCTCTAAAAAGTCGGGGTTTGCGTGGGTAAACGTTCCGCGCATATAATATTCGCGCTCGCCGCGCGCAGAAACCATCTTCTGAAACTTCGGAACGATGGTGTCAAAGCTTCCCTTGCCCGAAAAGTCCACGCGGAAGCGATCGTGAATTTCGCGGCGACCGTCGAGCGAGAGAACAACGTTTGCCATTTCGCGGTTTGCAAAGTCGATGACGTCATCGTCGATGAGGATGCCGTTTGTCGTGAGGGTAAAGCGGAAGTTTTTTCCTGCCTCCTTCTCAACCGAGCGGGCGTATTCAACGAGCTTTTTGACAACGTCAAAATTCATAAGCGGCTCGCCGCCGAAGAAGTCGACCTCAAGATTTTTTCGGCTGCCCGAATTTTTGATGAGAAAATCAAGTGCGGCTTTTCCCGTTTCAAAGTCCATAACCGCGCGCTCTCCCTGATATTTTCCCTGACTTGCAAAGCAGTAGGAGCAGTTTAAGTTGCAGGTGTGGGCAACGTGGAGACAGAGCGCCTTGACGACGCCCGATGTCCTCGCTTTAAGCTCGCCTGCCTTATCCCTGAACGTATCCTCCGCAAAGAGTCTGCCCTCGCATTTGAGCTCCTCTATCTGGGAATAGCACTCCTCGATTTCATCATAGCTTGCCTCGTTTTTATATTTTTCTGAAAGTTCACTCACTATCGTTTTGCGGTCTTTTGCAAGAAAATCGCCGATTATGTCGTATGCGATTTCGTCTACCGCGTGGATGGAGCCCGAAAAAACATCACAGACGATGTTCAAATCCCCCATTTTATACATATGTACCATAACGTTTCTCCTAACAAAAATGCCGCCATATCAGGCGGCATTTTGCATTTGTGATTTACTTCTTTGAAGATGCCTCGCACTTCTGGTTTGCGATACCGCAGCTTGTCTTGCAAGCAGACTGGCAGGATGTCTGGCATTCGCCGCAACCGCCGTTTACTGCGCTCTTGCAAAGATCACGTGTCTTTAATGTTTTGATATGCTTCATTTTATGTTTCCTCCATAAAATTATTTTTTCTCATTATATCACGCGGCGCTGCATAAAGTCAACAATATTTATGCGGCCTCACCGCGCGATGTTTTTATCTTTCGATGTTTGTAAATCCGAGACGTGTAAGGCTGTCGATGCCGTAGCCCGACAATTCGCTTTTCACGATGTCGTTGAGCCTTTTCACAGACGAAAGCCAGCATGTATTTGCATTTCTCTCGTGGAGCGTTCTCTCGGAATAGGCGTTTGTTTCAGAAAACTTCTGGTTCATATTGCTGTAGAACAATCTTTTGTCGATTGTTGCACTTCCTGTTACGGACGCGTAGGAATCACTTGCGTCGTTGTAGTAGTAATATTCTGCAATAACATTCGGATTATCCGCCTCAATGCCGAGCACCGTGCTGATTGTCGTGCCGTCTTCAAACATATATACAACAATCAACGCTATGATACCGTCTTCCTCAGAGAAGGTCACCACAAAACCTTCAACATCTCCGTTGCTGTACGTTTTTTCTACAGAATATGCCGGATCACCGTTTACTGTCCTGTTGGTGTTTTTATATACCCAGCGGCAAATAAGCTCTGCCGTCATCCCTTCGACGGTGAGATCCGAGGTGTCAATCTGTCCAAGGTCTTTCTTGCCGCTTGAGATGGTTGAGAGCGCGGCGGCTCTTTGCTTTTCGTGGCCGTTTATTACGGAAATCGGCATTGCGAGGTTTAGGTTCTGTCCCTCTGAAAAGCCTGCGGAGGTTATGCCGACTACCTTTCCGTTTTTGTTTATGAGTGCGCCGCCGGAGGATCCCGGAGATATCGGAACACTTATCTGGATATATTTTATTCCGTCGATAATGCGGTCTGCATTTGAAATGAGACCTTCTGAAATCGTATTCTCAAGACCTATCGGGCTTCCGATTGCATAAACCGTCTGTCCGCCGGTGACTCCGCCTTTTTCAATCTCAAGATACGGGAAATTATTGCCGTCAATCTTTAAGATTGCCCAGTCATTCTTTGAATCAAAATCATAAACTCCCGAAACCTTGTATACTCTGCCGTCGGTTGTGCGGATTTTTGCGCTTGCAACTCCTTCGATTACGTGGAAGTTCGTTACCGCTGTACCGTCAGAAGCGATGAAGAAGCCGCTTCCCGAACCTGTCGCGTTGCCTTTTGCATCGTATGTTTCAATATAGAATACGGCGGGGGAGCATTTTTTGTAGATCTCCTCCGATGTGAGAGATACGTCTTTGTCTGCATTTTCAAAAGCAGAAACGTTATAAACCTCGTCGTATGACGACTTTGAGAATGCGCCCGCTTCGATGAGCTTCTGGGCAAGAGTCTTGCCCGTACCCTTTACTTCAGCCTCAAGCGCCGCATAAGAAACGAGAACAACGTCGGCGCGCAAGAATTTCATAACGTTGGGGTTTCCCTTCATAATTCCCGTTTCTCTTGCGAGCGCAAACGGGTTATCCCACGTAAAATCTCCGTTCTTGTCGGAATATCCGAGCGCGCGGAGAACGAAGGTGAGATACATTGACGCCGATGCCTCCGTTGTGCTTCCGAACTTTGTTGCGGAGACACCGTTTGTGAGGTTGTTTTCATAAGCATAGCCGACATACTTCTTTGCCCAGTCAGGAACGTCTAAAAACGGGTGCTTTCCGCCCTTTGAGAGAGCGTCATTCTCCTTCCCGAGAACGCGGATGAGCATAACGAGAGCCTCAACGCGTGTCGGTGCGCGACCGAGCGCAAAATCGGTTTCCGAAACGCCCTTGAAAAGACCGAGAAGCTTAAGGTCCTCTGCAAGCTCCTCCTCATAAACGAGAGTTCCGCTTGCGGCAAATGCCGACATCGGAACGAGCGACATAACCATTATGACGCACAGGAGCATAGCTGTAAACTTTTTCATATGTGTTCTCCCCCTTTTTCTTCTTATCTTACCGGATTATTGCTTTTGAACTTTTAATTCGCGGTGAATTTTTTGTAACTTTATTTTATCTTCGGAAGGCTTGCCGCCGCAACGGACTGACCTACGCGACGCGCCTTCTCGTCGGGGATATGAAGCTCTATCCTCTTTGCAAGTTCGGGATATTCCGCATTCAAAACCTCGTTTGCGCGGTCAAGAAGGATCGTGCCGCCCTTGCCGCTTGTAACGCGTCCCATTATGAGAACGTGCTTTATATCGTAGAAGATTGAATAGTATGCAATTGTGTGTCCGAAGTATGTACCGATGGTGTGGTAGATGTCGGCTGCACGCTTGTCATCCGCCTCCATAAGCGACTGGACAACCTTGAGCTTTTCGGCAGGTGAGAGCTTTTCATCAAGCTCGATTCCTGCTGCCGGCGCAAGCTTTATAACGGCATCCTGCGAAAAGTACTTTACTCCGCAGCCGTAATCTCCGCTCCACTCATCAACCATTGCATCCTTGTTGAAGTCGACCGGAACGAATGCAAGCTCGTTGAGCCAGCCTGTAATGTTGCCGTCGCGGTCAACATAGCCTGCCGCCTCGCTCGTGCCCATCGCAATGCCCATAACGTTGTTGTCCTCAAGGCTCATAGCGCCTGCAAGCGCGGTGACGTCACCGTCGTTTGCGACCTCAACGGGAACATCGCCGATTTCCTTTGCAACATCGAGATACATCGTCTTGACGTGCTTTTCAAAATCCGAGTCGGAAACCTTCAGGAAGAGCGATGCAACCATTATCTTATTATCGATATATACGCCTGCCGAGGATACGCCGATTGCGTCAACTCTCGGCATATACGATGCGGCAGTCTTCATTGCAGAGAGGATTCCCTCGTAGTGATACTTCGGGTCGCTCTCAAGCTTCGGAAACCACACAACCTCTTCCGAATAGACCGTTTCGCCGTTTACAACAGCTGATACCTTTCTGTCGCTTCCGCCTGCATCAAAACCGATGCGGCAGCCGTCAAGATGGCGTCCGACGGGAGATGAAACGTCATTCCCCTGCGGTGCATCTTCAATATTCTCAACAAAAATGACCTCAAAGGGTTTCTCGTAAACGCGCGCCATAAATCCGCGGTCGAAGTCGCGCGCACCGCCGACAGAGTAATCCGCCGCGATTTTTTCAAAGATGCTTTTTGAGCCTGCGATAAATACCTTGTATCCGCCCTTTGCCCAGAGAAGCGTTTTTATAATGCGCTCAACGATTTCGTAATTTTCGGTGTCGTGTCCCGTATTTTCGGCAAAAACGTCAAGGTCCATAACCGCGCAAAATCCTGCGTTTCTTTCAATGCAGATTCTTATCTTCTGCGACGCGCTCTCTGAAACCTCCTTCCTGAAGTTTTCAATCACCTTTGCCATTGGCATAAAGCCGGGGTCGAGTCTTGCTGTCATTTTTGTTTTTCTCCTTTACTTTTTGCTGAATTTGTATGATGTTTCGCTTTTATATCTTTTCCCCGCCGGACAGACCGGAGAAGGAAAATGTTCTACGTTTACTGCATTTGGAATCGCCTGTGTTTCAAGGCAGAGCCCTCCGAATTTTTCGTATTTCGCGCCGCCCTTTGAAATATTTCCCTCCGGAATATTCTGTCCCGAATAGAACTGAAGACCGCGGCAATCGGTATATACTTCCATTAAAATTCCGGATTCGTCTCCTTCGAGGCTTGCAGCCTTGCGGTATCCGCTTCCGTTTAAAACAAAGTTGTGGTCAAAGCCCGACTGCATCTTTACCTGCTCATCCTCTGCTGAGAGAGCCTCTCCGATTTTGCGCGGCTCTTTAAAGTCAAACGCTGTATCTGCCGTGCGGAATATCTCGCCCGTCGGGATGCAGTCTTCTCTCGTCGGCGTGAAGAAGTCAGCCTCCACCTTGAGCATATGCTCTTTTATGTTCTTTACGCCGTGACCGTTTAAGTTGAAGTATGAGTGGCTCGTCATATTGAACAGGGTGTCCTTGTCCGACTTTGCCTCATACGTTATTTTAAGCTCATTTGAAAGGGTGAGCGTGTAGGTAACGGAGACCTTTGCCTTTCCGGGAAAGCCGCCTTCACCGTCGGGCGACGTATAGGAAAGCGTTATCTTCGGCTCTTTTCCGTCTTTTGCGCGCGCCTTCCAGATTTTTTTGTTGAAGCCGTCATATCCGCTGTGGAGGTTGTTTTCCCCGTCGTTTTTTGCAAGAATATGAGTCTGTCCGCCGAGGGCAAATTCACCTTTTTCTATGCGGTTTGCATTTCTGCCGATAATTACTCCGCAGTTCTCGGGGTTGTCAAGATAATCCTCAAGCGTCTCCTTGCCGAGAACGACATCAACACCGGCAAAAATGAGGCGTCGGATGATTCCGGCGTATGTGAGTATTTCCGCAGAGAAGCCGTATGCATTTGTGAGCGTATATGCATATATCTTCTCTTCACCGATTGTTCCGTAAAGTGATTTTGAAACTGCCATAAATAATCTCCTTTACCCGTTTTCGTCAACAAACCTCTTCCATATCGGATGCACGATAAGACACAGTGCAACAAAAACAATTCCCATCGCAAGCCAGCTTATCGTAACCCACTTCCACGATGCAACCTCCGCCATTTTTGCAAAGCCGTAGGACGCGAAGATGTTTCCGATACATGCGCCGTTGAGCATTCCCATAACGGTCGCTATTCTGCCGTACTTTTCAAACTGCGTTGAAACATAGCTGAGCGCAAAGGTCGTTGCCGCGCATATGAGAACGATTACCCACGACAGCGCGAGAAGAATCCATATATAGTGGATTTTTCCCACAAAACAGACGGCGACAAGTGCCGGAATTGCCAAAAATCCGTAAATCAGAAGTGCGTTTGTTTCGTATTTGATGCGTTTTCTTGTATACTGCGCAAGAAACGTTGCAATTATGCTGAAGATAACAAGCACCGCGCTCATTCGCGTTGAGATTGCGGGCGGGAGATTCTCATACGACTCCATAAGCATAACGGGTGTCATAAGCTTTATGCCGAATTCGATTGTGAAGCGTAAAAATCCGATGAACAATATGAATATAAGTCCCGACTTTATGACAAGCGGCATCATCGGAGCCTTCTCCGTCGGTGCCTTTGCTTTTACCTGCGGCTCGGTGGTGTCCACGACCATCTCCTTCTCAAGACGGCGGTAGACCGGAATAAACAGAACGAGCACCGCAACGAGAACAAAAACCGAAATCAGGAAGTTGTTCTGCCACGTTTTTACAAACGATGCGACGAGCATACTGATTCCGAGCCCCACGCTCGATGCAAGCGTACACCAGAGCACCGCAGGACCGCGGACGTTTCTGTCCGTCTCGGTTGAGATGATTCTGAAGATGCCCGGCCAGATGCCGAACTGAATCATGGCATTTAAAGACCACGTTATGAGCATAACGTAATAATTCTGATTGAGATATATTATGAGGTTTGCGACTATCGCGCCGCAAACGCCAATCACGATAAGCTTAAACGGTGAGTGCTTGTCTGCAATAAATCCGCCGACCATCTGAAAGGTTGCATAAAACAGCCAGTATGCCGCGTTTATAAGCCCTGTCTGGCTCTTGGTCATAACGCCCTGCTCAACGATGACCGCCATCGCGGAGGAAAACATACTCTTCGTAAGAAAGACCGAAGCGTAGAGGACAAAGAGCAGAAAAAAGAGGATTATGCTATGCTTTTCAAGCACGAGATGTCTTTGAGCTTTCATTTTGAATCCTTCTTTATAAAGATTTATTCGTTTCCGTCAACAAACCTCTTCCAGCGAGGCGCGACAATGACGCAAAGAAGAACAAATATCAGGTCAAACGCAAGCCACGAAGCCGTTACCCACTCCCAAGGCACAAGCTCTGCCATTTTTGCGAAGACATATGACGCGAGGATGTTTCCAAGGCTCGCCGCACCGTTAATAACGCCCGTAACGGTTCCGATTCTTCCCTGTTTTTCAAATCTTGTTGAAATGTATGTTGCGGCAAACGGACTCGTTGCACAGAGAACTATTGTTACATACGAAAGGGCAACAAGAATCCATATGTAATGCACGCGCCCCACAAAGCAGGCAAACGCAAGTCCCGGAACTGCCAGAAGACCGAAAAGCTTCATCGCGGAGGTTTCATACTTTATCTTCTTTCTCGCATACCTTGCGATAAACAGGCCGCCGATCGTAAAGATAACAAGCACCGCGCTCATTCGCGTTGAGATTGCGGCGGGGAGATTCTCATACGACTCCATAAGCATAACAGGCGTCATAAGCTTTATGCCGTTTTCAACGGTGAAGCGGAAAAAGCTTGCGCCGATAAGAGCGATAAGCCCCGTCGAGAAGAGAAGAGGAAGCATAGGTGCCTTTTCCGTCGGTGTGTCGCTTGCCTTTTTTCTTTCAACCGTATCCTCAACCATTTCTTTTTCAAGGCGGCGATAGACTACTATGAAAATTGCGAGCATCACAAGCAAAACGATTGCCGAGATCGAAAAGTTGTTTTGCCAGCGCTTTACAAACGATGCAACGAGCATGCTCATTCCGAGCCCGAGGCCCGATGAGAGCGAAATCCACAGAACAGCAGGACCGCGGACGGAGCTGTCGGTCTGCGTTGAAATAATTTTGAAGATGCCCGGCCATACGCCGAACTGAATCATGCCGTTGAATGCCCACGCGGCAAGCATTACATAATAATTCTGGTTTATCGAAATTATGATGTTTGCAAGGGCTGCACCGACAACGCCTATCGTAACAACCTTGAACGGTGAAGTTTTGTCGGTTATGAATCCGCCGACAAACTGGAAGATACCGTAAATAAACCAATATACCGCGTTTATAAACCCCGTCTGGCTTTTTGTCATAACGCCCTGCTCAACGATGACTGCCATCGCGGAGGAATACATATTTTTTGTCATATATACAACTGCGTAAAGTACAAAAAGCGTAAAAAACAGGATTAAACTGTGTGATTCGAGCACAAGGTGTTTCTGCGGTTTCATTCTTAAAGCCTTCTTTTCTTTAAAATCGTTTATAATTCAACACATCCATACATAATAGATTATATCTCAAAATGCGCGGTTGGTCAACTGCAGAAGCAGAAAAAACACGCTCTGTGCCGATAAAAACAGAGCGTGTTTTCAATTTATTAATCTTCGAGTGCCTGACGGAGGTCTTCGATGAGGTCATTGACATCCTCAATTCCGACAGAGAGACGGATGAGGTCGGGGGATACGCCCGCTTCCTCAAGCTGTGCGTCCGTAAGCTGACGGTGCGTGTGGCTTGCCGGGTGGAGGAGGCATGTCTTTGAGTCTGCAACGTGGGTTGCGATGGATGCAAGCTTTAATTTGTCCATAAACTCAACCGACTTTGCGCGACCGCCCTTGATGCCGAATGCAAGAACGCCGCAGGTTCCGTTCGGGAGGTATTTCTTTGCAAGAGCGTTGTACTCATCACTCGGAAGGTCTGCATAGTGAACCCATGCTACTCTCTCATGGTTCTTTAAGAATTTTGCAACCTCAAGCGCGTTCTTGCAATGACGCTCCATACGGAGATGGAGTGTTTCAAGACCGAGGTTTACATAGAACGCATTCTGCGGAGACTGGATTGAGCCGAAGTCGCGCATGAGCTGGGCTGTTGCCTTTGTGATGTATGCACCCTTTCCGAAACGCTCGGTGTAGGTGATGCCGTGGTATGAATCATCGGGAGTTGTGAGGCCGGGGAACTTCTCGGCGTGTTTTGTCCAGTCGAAGTTTCCGCTGTCTACGATGCAGCCGCCGACAGAAACGCCGTGACCGTCGATATACTTTGTTGTCGAGTGTGTAACGATGTCTGCACCGTGTTCAAACGGACGGCAGTTTATCGGAGTTGCAAACGTGTTGTCGATGATAAGCGGAACACCGTGCTTATGAGCAAGACGCGAGAATTTTTCAAAGTCGAAAATCGTAACTGTCGGGTTTGTAATCGTCTCGCCGAAAACCGCCTTTGTGTTTGGCCTGAAGTATTTTTCAAGCTCCTCTTCGGGGAGAGTCTGGTCAATGAAGGTGCACTCAATGCCCATCTTCTTCATCGTTACTCCGAAGAGGTTGTATGTACCGCCGTATATTGATGACGATGCGATGAAGTGGTCGCCCGCCTCACAGATGTTGAAGATTGCATAGAAGTTTGCCGCCTGACCGGAGGATGTGAGCATTGCCGCAACGCCGCCCTCAAGGTCGCGGATTTTGTCTGCCGCGTAGTCGTTTGTGGGGTTCTGGAGACGTGTGTAGAAATAGCCCGATGCCTCAAGGTCAAAGAGCTTTCCCATATCGTCTGAAGAATCGTACTTAAAAGTTGTGCTCTGAATAATCGGAAGCTGTCTTGCTTCACCGTTTTTCGGAGAATATCCTGACTGGATACATTTTGTTCCTTCTCTCATTTATATCATATCCTTTTCTGAATAAATTTATTTTTCGATTATATCATCAATGCGCGCATTAGTCAATTTTATGTTTACGGAGTTTTGAAAATCGGCTTATGTGTAGAACAAACAACTCCCGTCGGCACGTGCCGAGGTTGCTATAAGATAAATTATCCACTTGGTCAGCCCTGCCGGGCGGGCCCACTTTTGATTGCAAAAGTAGCAAAACCGGGGAGAACTCACGCCTCGCTCCCGCGAGCCTAGGAAACCTCCCCGCACCCCTCCGCAGCGCATCGCCGAAAGGTGCTGCAATGTGTTGCGTTGGTGATTAGGAGAATTTTTCTCAATTTGCATTTTTGATGCGGTATTTGCTATTAATAAGAGACTCGCATTAGTCAATTTTATGTTTGCGGGGTTAATTCAGATTCCGAAATCTGTAAAGAATTGCCGCGGTCTCAACGCGCGTTGCCGTTTCCTTCGGATTCAGGGTACTCTCACTTCTGCCGCTTATAAGCCCTGCACCCGCGGCGTACTGCATCGCGCCGATTGCATATTCGGAGATGCTGTCAAAATCGTCGTAGGAGAGAATATTCGTGTTCTCTCCGACTGAAACGTCATATTCTTTATACGTCGCATATCTGTGGATGATCGCGGCGAGCTGTTCGCGCGTTATCTCCTCATCCGGCGCAAAGCGCGTCATCGAAACGCCCTTTACGATTCCGTTTTCATACGCCCACGAAACCGCATCGGAATAGTATGCCGGCTCGGAAACGTCTGCAAACGGCGTTGTCGCATCGGTTTCCGGCTGATTTTCCATACGGTGCAGCACGGTTACGAGCATCGCACGCGTCAGAATTCCGTTGGGGGTAAACTTGTCGGAAGATGTGCCGTACATAATTCCGCTTCCTATAATATAGTCCGTGGCTTCGTGGTACCAGAGGCTTGCATCAAGGTCTGAAAACTTTGCCGACGGACAGACGTGGGCTTCTTCGTCATAATCCTCCGGAATCCATCTTGCATAGAGCGTGATGTCGTTTATGACTCTCGC
Organism: Eubacteriales bacterium; assembly: GCA_045636865.1. Lineage (GTDB taxonomy): Bacteria > Bacillota > Clostridia > Oscillospirales > JAAYXM01 > SIG480. The sequence continues at coordinate 44,456 of JAZTYJ010000020.1, read as the reverse complement.
ATCAAAGTCGTACAAATCCGTAAATCTCTGATTGACATACCATCCCTTGAACACATATCCCTTTTTTTCGGGAGCTTCCGGCTCCCTGACACTCGCGTATTTTGCAACCATAACTGTCCGCACGGACGTTCCTCCGTTTGAGTTGAACGTAACCGTAAAGAAATCCGCCATTCCCGCAACGGGATCGTCGGTATAATTTGCTTCTGTCTTTCCGAACTTGACGGTAAATTCGCCCGGCGCATTTCCCTGGATTACATACTCGCTGTCAACCGTGAATTCCCCTACGCCCGAAAGGGTGTAGGTCGGCTTCGGCATAATCTTTACCTTTGCAGTGTATGCCGTGTTATATGCAAAGCCGCCGTAAATCGCAGGCTGCCAGAAGATGCTTGCAACGTATTCTTCCGTTTCAAAGGTCTTCTGCGGAATCCCGTTTGCAACAGGCTTCGGAACAGGTATGTTTGGATTTATCTTCTTTTTTTCAACGGCAAGAGCCATACCTCCGAGCATCGAAAAAAGCATTATTATACAAAGTATTGCGGATACAAGCCTTTTAAAATTTCTTTTCATAAAAAACCCTCCTTCGCTATTTTAATTATACTACCAAATGAAGAAAAATCAACGTTTTTAATTGCTATAATTCTTGCGAAGAGATAAATTTTATAGTATAATAATTATCTGACCAACAAATTTTTAAAAACGAGGCTTTTTATGGATTATATTGCAGGAAAATATGATATAGCCGTTATCGGCGCGGGGCACGCAGGCTGTGAGGCGGCACTTTCGGCGGCACGTCTCGGGTGTCGCGTTGTCTGCTTTGCGATAAACCTTGACTCCGTGGGCAATATGCCGTGCAACCCCGCTATCGGCGGCACGGCAAAGGGGCATCTCGTGCGCGAGCTTGATGCGCTCGGCGGTGAGATGGGAAGAGCCGCGGATGACACGTGCATTCAGTATCGCATGCTCAACCGCGGAAAAGGTCCTGCGGTATACTCTCTCCGCGCGCAGGCTGACCGCCGCGCATATCAGGGAAGAATGAAGCACGCGCTTGAAGCTTGTAAAAACCTTCGTCTTATTCAGGCTGAAATCACGGAGGTTTTGACCGACGGCAAAAAGGTTTGCGGAGTTAAGACCGCAACGGGCGGCATATACGAGGTCTCCGCGTGCATCATCGCAACAGGCACATACCTCGGCGGAAAAACAACCGTCGGTGAGAGTGCGCGCGAGGGCGGACCTGACGGTATGTTTGCCGCAACGCTTCTTACGAAGAACCTTCTTTCTCTCGGACTTTCGCTCCGCCGATTCAAGACGGGCACGCCTCCGCGAATCAATGCAAAGAGCGTGGATTTTTCAAAAATGGAAATTCAGCCGGGGGACACGGACATCGCGCCGTTTTCTTTTGACAATATGGAAAAGAAGCTTGAAAACCGCGCCGTATGTCACCTTACATATACAAACGAAAACACTCACAACATAATCCGCGAAAACCTCCACCGTTCTCCGCTTTTTTCGGGCAACATCGAGGGTGTCGGTCCGCGATACTGTCCGTCAATTGAGGACAAGGTCATGCGTTTTTCAGACAAAAAGCGCCATCAGCTCTTTATCGAGCCGATGGGGCTTAACACGGATGAAATGTACATTCAGGGGCTTTCGTCCTCGCTCCCCGAGGATGTTCAGCTTCTCATAGTCCACTCGATAGAGGGGCTTGAAAATGCCGAGATTATGCGCTTTGCATATGCTATCGAATACGACTGTGTAGATCCTCTCACGCTTGATGCAACGCTCAAGGTAAAGGACTTTGACGGGCTTTACGGCGCAGGGCAGTTCTGCGGATCTTCCGGATATGAAGAAGCGGCTGTCCAGGGGCTTATTGCCGGCATCAACGCGGCAAGGTGGATTTCGGGCAAATCTCCGTTTATCCTCGACCGCGCCTCAAGCTACATCGGAACGCTCATCGACGACCTCGTCACAAAGGGCACGAACGAGCCGTACCGCATGATGACCTCGCGCTCGGAATACCGCCTCTATCTCCGTCAGGACAACGCGGATTTGCGCCTTACGGAGATGGGATACGAGACAGGTCTTGTTCCGGAGGAGAAATATAAGCGCATGTTAAAAAAGAAGGAGCTTTCCGAAGGAGAGCTTTCGCGCCTTGAAAAGACGATTGTTCCGCCCGGGGATGAGATAAACCGTTTTCTTGAGGAGAGGGGAACTTCTCCGCTTGTTACGGGCGCATCGGTAGCGGATCTCATCCGCCGCCCGCAACTTGACTATTTAAGTCTTGCTCCGTTTGACAAAACGCGTGAGGAAATCGCACCCGACATCTGGGAGACGGTTGAAATCTCGCTTAAATACGACGGTTATATAAAGCGGATGATGTCGCAGATTGAGCAGTTTAAAAAGCTTGAAGAAAAAAAGCTTTCAGACGATATCGACTATATGTCGCTCTCCGGTCTTCGCACGGAGGCAAGGCAGAAGCTCTCTGCCATCCGTCCGAAATCGGTCGGTCAGGCAAGCCGCATTTCAGGCGTCAGCCCTGCCGACATAACGGCACTCCTGCTTTACCTTAAACAGAAAGGGGACAGATGATAATGAAAGAGCTTCTGACCGACATTTTTTCATCGCTCTCGCTCTCTTGCGCGGCAGAGCCTTTTATGACCTTTTCGGATATGCTCCTTGAAACGAACAAGGTTATGAACTTAACCGCGATCACCGAGCCGCGTGAAGTCTGCATCCGCCACTTTGCCGACTCGCTTGCTCTCCTTAACGAATACGATTTTACAAACAAGCGCGTTATCGACGTCGGCTGCGGCGCAGGGTTTCCCGGGCTTCCTCTCCGCCTTGCGAGAAATGACATACGCCTTACGCTTCTCGACTCCCTCGGAAAGAGAATAAACTTCTTAAACGGTGTGTGCGACGCTCTTTCGCTTTCCGATGTCGAATGCATCCACGCGCGCGCCGAAGAGCAGGCAAACGAGCCGGGATATCGCGAAGGCTATGACATCGCAGTATCACGCGCAGTTGCAGATCTTTCAATGCTTGCGGAGATGTGCCTGCCGTTTGTAAAGGTCGGGGGAGTTTTCCTTGCGATGAAGGCGGCAGACTGTGAAGAGGAGATAAACCGCGCAAAGAACGCGATAAAAACGCTCGGCGGAAAAATCCGCGAAAGACGCGACTATCAGCTTTTCGGAACGGATATAACTCATACCGTTCTCGTTATTGAAAAAATCTCCGAAACGCCGAAAAAATATCCGCGCCGCTTTGCAAAGATAAAAGCAAGCCCGCTTTAAAAACTTCAAACCCCCGACGGATGAGTTTCCGTCGGGGGTTTTGCATATTGTGCTATCCTCTGCTGTTCTTTTTAAACTGCGAGGGGGAAACACCTGTGTATTTTTTGAATGTTTTTGAGAAGTAGTCGTAATTCTCATATCCGAGATAATCAGAAACCGATGCAAACGGCATCTCCTCGCTTAAGATAAGCGCCTTTGCAAGCTTCATCTTCTGCTCATTGATATACACCATAAGCTGGGTGTCCGTCTCCCTCTTGAAAATTGCGGAGAGATACTCCTTGGAGAGATGAAAATGCCCGGCGATATCCTTAAGAGAGAGCGTTTTTGTTATGTTTTCGTCGATGTATTTGATGACGTTTACAACGTGCTCGTTTCTGTATCCGAGTGCGGAGAGCTCGGAGAGCTCAAAGAGGATGTAGTTTAAGATGAGAGAGCATTTTTCCTTGCCGTGAAACTTATTTGAAAGATAAATCGGATGATAAATCGTAAATAGTTTTCTTATATCCTCGGTTATGCAACCGCGAAACACATGATCAAACGGAAGAGATTCGGCATCGAGCGTGAAAAAGTTAAAGCTTATGTAATGTACGGGTGCAGACCCTGCTTCACGACGGCGGATATCTCCTTTATTGAAGAAAATCGCATCCCCAGCCTCTAAAATCACAAGCTTTCCGTTTAAATAATATGTAAGGCTGCCCGAGAGCACGAGGGTTAAGTCGTAGCAATCAAGCTTCACCTCCATAAGCGGTGCAACCGCCTTTGTATAGGTGTTGCAATAGTAACAGATATCATTTGCAATATTGGGTTTCATACCAAAACTCCTTAAAATTGTACTAAAAACGGCGGTATAAAATAATATCCACCATTTAAGAAATTGCAATATATGTATATAATTATACCATACAAAAGCTTTTTGTAAACATTAATTTTTTGCAACGGGAGGTTTTCTCTTATGAAGTACATCCTCAGCGGTTTTTCAGACGAGATTGACGCATCTATTTCAAAGCAGTTTGACGGGCTTTCGGCACTCGGCATGAAATGGTTTGAAATCCGCGGCGTTGACGGTGAAAACATCGGCGACATAAGCGAAGAAAAGGCAAGGGAGGTAAAGTCTCTTGCGGATGCGCGCGGTATCGCGGTGTCGTCAATCGGCTCGCCCATCGGGAAGATTAGCATAAAGGATCCTATTGAGCCGCATCTTGAAAAGCTTCGCCACGTCATTTCACTTGCGAAAATTTTCAGTACGAAGTACATAAGAATGTTCAGCTTCTTTATGCCGAAGGGAGAAGACCCCGAAATCTATCGTGACGAGGTTGTAGCGCGCCTTAAGATGATGGCGAAAATCGCAGAAGAGGAGGGCGTTATACTCCTCCACGAAAACGAAAAGGGAATTTACGGCGACACACCCAAGCGTTGCAGATATATTCTCGACGCGGTTGATTCGGATAATTTCCGCGCGGTGCTTGACCCTGCAAACTTCGTACAATGCGGATGTGTCCCTTGCCCCGATGCATACGAAGTTTTAAAAGACAAAATCGAGTATATCCACATCAAAGACGCAGTCGGCGAGAAGGTTGTTCCGCCCGGTATGGGAGACGGCACGATATACGAGCTTTTATCGGCTCTCTCTCGCGACGGATACGAAGGCTTCATTTCGCTTGAGCCGCATCTTGCGCAGTTTGACGGTCTTGCCGGACTTGAGGAAGAGGGCAACACCTCTGCCGTAAGCGAGGAAAAGGCAGGGCTTCACACCTTTAAAATCGCATTCGACGCATTTAACAAAATTGTTGAAAGTATATAAATTGAAAAACTCACATATAAAAGGAGAATTATTATGGAAAAGGTAAGAATCGGTATTATCGGTATTGGGAATATCGGGCAGGTTCATATCAACCAGCTCAAATCGGGCAACGCTCCCCACGTTGAGCTTACCGCAGTATGCGACGTAAACCCCGAAGCACTTTCGTGGTGCGACGAAAACGCACCTTCCGCAAAGCAGTTTACAGACGCTGAAGAGATGATGAAAAGCGGTCTCATTGACGCTGTTTTAATCGCAACTCCGCACTATTCTCATTCTCCTCTCGCAATTAAGGCATTTGAAAACGGTCTCCACGTTTTTTCCGAGAAGCCGTCGGGCGTTTATGCAAAGCAGGTCATTGAGATGAACGAGGCTGCAAAGAAATATAACAAGGTTCTCACAATCGGATTTATGGTCAGATTAACCCCTGCTTTTGCCACTATTCGCAATCTTATTAAATCAGGAGAGCTTGGTAAGATAAAGAAGGTTATCTGGATTGTTACAAACTGGTACCGCCGTCAGGCATACCACGACAGCAGCGAGTGGCGTTCAACATGGAAGGGCGAAGGCGGCGGAACAATAGTCAACCAGAATCCGCACCAGCTCGATCTTTACAACTGGATGTTTGGACTTCCGGATGAGGTTTTTGCAAACGTGGAATTCGGAAAGTACTACAACATCGAGGTTGATGATGAAGCTTCTGCTATCTTTAAACATAATAACGGTATGATTGGTCTCTACACTACAGCAACAGGCGAGGCTCCGGGAACAAACCGTCTTGAAATTTCTGCTGATATGGGCAAACTTGTTTTTGAAAACGATACCCTCACATTCTGGAAAAACGAAATATCAGAGCGCGAGTTCAACAGAACAAGCGAAGACGTTTTTACACCGCTCAAGAATGAAAAAAGCGAAATCCCGCTTCCAAAAGCAAATGACTGGTGCTATGCAGAAATAGTTGAAAACTTTGCACTCTGCGTTCTCGGAAAAGCAGAGCCGATTGCATCTGCCGAGGACGGACTCAATGAAGTTATTCTTGCAAACAGCATCTACACTTCAGCATGGGAGGGCGGAAAGTGGATAAAGACAAAAGAGCTTGACCACGATAAATACCTCGCAGCACTCAACGACAAGATTGAAAATTCAACATACGTCAAGGTTGTAAAGAAGCCGAAGAGTGTTGATATGTCAGCTTCGGGCAACTAATATTAAGGAGAGAGAAAAAATGGAGAGATATATTGGTGCACAGATGTATACCGCTTGGGAGTACCTCAAAGACGGTGCACAGACAATAGAGAGTTTTAAAAAACTTGCAAAGATGGGATATAAGGTAGCTCAGGTTTCTGCAATGGGCCATCTCACTGCAGATGAAATCAAGGCAGCATGCGACGAATCGGGAATCAGAGCTACATCTGCTCATTGCTCTCTCGATTTTATCGAAGAAGATATCGCAGGAGCAATCAAATACTTCAAAACATTCGGTTGTGATACCTTCGGCGTCGGTGCAATCCCCGGAAATCTCCGCGGATCTGCAGCTGACATAAAGAGCTTCTTTGACAGAGCAAACAAGGTTGCAGACGAAATGGCAAAAGAGGGCGCAATCTTCACATATCATAACCACGCATACGAATTTGCTCCCGTTGACGGCAAGAACATTATGGATCACATCCTCGACTTCAGAGGTGAAAACATAAAGCTTATGGTAGACGTTTACTGGCTTGCAGCTGCAGGCATTGATCCGGTCAAGTTTATCAGAAAGCACAAGGACATCATTGGCGGTGTTCATTATAAGGACCTTAAGGTTGTTGACGATGCTCCGGCTATCTGCGAAGTCGGCTACGGCAACCTCGACTGGGATGAAATTGTTGCTACCTGCGATGAGCTCGGATATGAGAAAATCTACGTCGAGCAGGATACCAACTGGTCGCCCGATCCGTTTGCATCGCTTGAGATGAGCTACAACTTCTTAAGTAAAAAATACGGTTACAAATAAAGGAAACGCATATGAAAGCTTTTATGGACAAAGACTTTCTCCTTAAAACCGAGACGGCGCGTCATCTCTATTTCGACATCGCAAAGGACCTTCCGATTTACGACTACCACTGCCATCTCGACCCGAAGGAGATTTATGAGGACAAATACGGCGGAAACCTCGCAACGCTCTGGCTCGGCGGCGACCATTACAAGTGGCGCGTGATGCGAATCTGCGGAATCGACGAGCGCTTTATAACAGGTGATGCACCTGATCGCGAGAAGTTTCGCGCATTTGCCTCTGTTATGCCAAAACTTATAGGAAATCCGATATACCACTGGGCTCATCTTGAGCTCCAGCGGTATTTCGGCATAGATACGCCGCTGTCTTCTGACACTGCAGATGAGATTTTTGACAAGACGGAAAAGATGCTCGCATCTCCCGAATTCTCTGCGCGAAATCTCATTCTGCGTTCAAACGTTGCAGTTGTCTGCACGACTGACGACCCGAAGGACAGCCTCGAATATCACATAAAGCTAAAAGAGGAAGGGTTTTCAGCCCGCGTTCTTCCGACCTTCCGCCCTGAAAAGGCGATAGGAATTGAGCACTATTATTTTATAGATTACATAAACAGTCTGCCTGTAAAAATAAAGAGCGCGCAGGAGCTTCTCTCGTGGCTTTTTGAAAGGGCAGAGTTTTTCAAAGAAGTCGGGTGTCTTATTTCTGACCACGGTTTTCTCGACATCCCATATGCTCCCTGCTCTCCACGTGAGGCTGATCGCATCTTCCGCCGCAGAATGAGCGGAAAGACGCTCTCTCCGCTTGAAGTTGAGAAGTATATGACGTATATCTTCTTAAACCTCTGCAGGAAGTATCACGAGCTCGGCTTTGCGATGCAGATTCACATCGGCCCGATAAGAAACAACAACACCCGTATGTTTGAGCGTCTCGGCCCCGATGCAGGGTTTGACTCTATGGCAGAGACCTTTATTGCAAGAAAGCTCATTTCTGTTCTTGATCATTGCGATTGCGAAGGAAAGCTTCCGAAAACAATTCTCTACGGTCTCCGCCCAAACGATAACTATGTTCTTGCAAGTATGTGCGGCGATTTCCCCGGCGAGTGCGAAGGGAAAATTCAGTTTGGTTCTGCATGGTGGTTCTGCGACCATATCGAGGGTATGCGAAACCACGCAAAGGACCACGCATCTCTCTCCGCGTTTGGAACGTTTATCGGTATGCTCACCGACTCGCGAAGCTTGCTTTCTTATCCGAGACACGAGTATTTCAGACGAATCATCTGCGATGTCATCGGTTCTTGGGTTGAAGACGGGCTTTTCCCGAACGACGAAGAGCTTTTGCGCGAGCTTGTAGAGGGCATCTGCTGCAAAAACGTTATAAAATATTTAGGATTTTAGCATAAAGCCGAGGATGCACGCATTTCTCGGCTTTAAATACATCAACGGAGTGCTGAAATACGACAACTTAAAGTCTTGCAAATGCAGATTCAAAGTGATAGAATTAGCTCGAAAAAGCTATCGGAGATTAATTATGACAGACTATAACCAATACCTCAAGAAAATGACATTTACGCAAAAAGGAATCGACATCTTTTTTGCGCTACATAAAAAAGCGCAGGAAAACCCCGGATTTATAAATGAAGCGCTTGCTGCATTCGACGGCGGAAACGAGGCGTTTTTGGAATTTTTGCAGACACGTTCAGATGAGTTTGGTGCAAAAGCATCGCAGCTCTGCCTTTATATTCATATTCTTGAAACCGAAAAGGCGCTTGAAAAGTACCGCGGGCGCGGAATTTCTGACGAGGTTTTCTTTGCAACGATGTCGGATATCCCGCGAAACTGCGAAAAAAGAGACAAATATTTCGACGGATACGGTATGGACATCTCAATTCTTTACTGGTTTCGCCTCTTTTTGGATCTTATTCTCTTCCGCCTCGGAAACTTAGAGTTTCATTACTACGACTTTGACGGCAAAGACATCCCGAAATTTGGCATAAAGACGGGCGATAAGCTCATCGGTGTTCACATTCCGACGGGAGTTGACTTCTCTCCCGAAAAGTGCAGGGAAGCATACGCCCTTGCGCGCGGATTTTTCAAAAAATATTTCAATCACGAAAAATGCACATTCATCTGCATAACGTGGCTTTTGCATCCGTGGCTTTCGGAGGTGCTTTCGGAAAAGTCGTCAATCGTCGCTTTCGGGAAAAGCTATGATATTTATGTGATTGAGGAAAACCCATCTGCCGTATTGGGCTGGATTTTCCCCGGTTGCGATGTGAGGGACCTTGATGCTCTTCCGCAGAATACGACGATGCAGCGTGCGGCAATTAAGTATTTAAAAGAAAAAAGACCGATCGGCATTGCCGGCGGTATACTTAAGGAGGATTTTTGATATGTTACCAAATGCAATGTTCTGGGAAGAACTTAAGTCTTCAGATATTCCGGAGGCCATAGAAAAATCAAAGGGTGTCTGCGTCATTCCGTACGGCGCGATGGAAAAACACGGCCCGCATATGCCGCTCGGAACCGACAACATCATCGCGGAGAGAACTGCATATCTTGCGGCAGAAATTGAGCCGGTTGTAATTATGCCGACTTTTGCTTATGGTCACATAAACGGACTTCAGTATTGCCCGGGATCAATCTGCCTCACAAATGAGCTTATGCTTGACTATCTTGATGAGCTTTGCCGCGAGATTGCGCGAAATGGCTTTAAAAAGATTATAATCTTCAATTCCCACGGCGGAAACGGATCAATTCTCAACACATTCTGCAACATGATGCGCGAGAAAAAGCGCGATTATATTGTAGCCGCATACCATTCATTTATGAAGCTTGATGCTGAGTTTCAGGATATCATCGCACACCGTGAAGAATATCCCGAGCTCAATGACGAAGATTATTCCATCATCAAGAGATATATTGACGAGAAGATTCTTGACGGGCACGCAGGCTTTGAAGAAATGCTCCTTGTTGCGGAGTCGCATTCGGAGCTTGTCGACGTTTCAAAGATGGGCGATGAGGATGGAATGAGCATTCACCGTATGGATCACCTCTATGAGGTCGGCATCAACTACGGCACAATGATGTGGTGTGCAGACTACCCGAATTCGTACGCTGCGCAGTATTTCCCCTACTGCAACGAGCGTCTTGCAAAGGCTTATATGAGAGCAAGAGTTAAGACCTGTGCCGCGACATTTAAGGTTATGAAAGAAGACACCGAGTTTATGAAAGTAAACGACGAGTGGAACAGCCAGTGGTAAGGAGGTCGATTGAAATGTTACCAAATGCAATGTTGTGGGAAGAACTTAAGTCTTCAGATATTCCGGAGGCCATAGAAAAATCAAAGGGCGTTTGCGTAATTCCGCTCGGTGCGATGGAAAAGCACGGTCCGCATATGCCGCTCGGAACCGACAACATCATCGCGGAGAGAACGGCGTACCTTGCGGCAGAGCAGGAGCCGGTTGTAATCATGCCGACATTCCATTTCGGACACGTAAATGGGCTTCAGTACACCCCGGGTGCAATCTGCCTCTCATTAAAACTTCTTTTCAGATTTTTTGACGAGCTTTGCAGCGAGATTGCCCGATGCGGCTTTAAGAAGATTCTCATTCACAATGCTCACGGCGGAAACTTCCCGCTTGTCGAAACTTTTGTGAATATGATGCGTGAGAAAAAGCGCGACTATGTCGTTGCATATGTTCATTCATTTATGAAACTTGAAGACGAGTTTAGACACATTCTCTCAAACCGCGAGGAATATCCGGAAATAAATGACGGGGATTATGCAATCATCAAAAGATACATCGACGAAAAGATTATTGACGGCCACGCAGGCTTTGAGGAGATGAATCTTGTTTACGAATCACGCCCCGAGACGATTTATCTCGACAAAATCGGAGATGAGGACGGTATGAGCATCCACCGCACAGACCACCTCACCGCTGCAGGTCTTAATTTTGGAAATATGACGTGGCACGCAGACTACCCGAATTCATATGGAGCGCAGTATTTCCCGTATTGCAACGAGCGAATTGCAAAGGCGTATATGCGCGCACGCGTCAAAACCTGTGCAAATGTATTCAAAGTTATGAAGGAAGATACCGAGTTTATGAAGGTAAATGACGAGTGGAACAAGCTGTGGTAAAACGGCGGAAACTTTCTTCTCCCGACAAAAACAAATAAAAAAAAGACACCCTGCGGGTGTCTTTTTTATTATAATACTTTTCCGAGGAATGCCTGAAGGCGCGGACTCTTCGGGTTTTCAAAGAGCTCATTGGGTGTGCCCGATTCTGCGATAACGCCGTCGTCCATAAACAGAACACGCGTTGCAACCTCTTTTGCAAAGCCCATTTCGTGAGTAACAACGACCATCGTCATACCCATATCCGCAACCTCGCGCATAATTTCAAGAACCTCGCCGACCATTTCAGGGTCAAGCGCAGACGTCGGCTCGTCAAAGAGCATAACATCGGGGTTCATTGCGAGAGCGCGGGCGATTGCGATTCGCTGCTGCTGACCGCCCGAGAGCTGACCGGGGTATGCATCCGCCTTTTCGGGAAGACCGACTCTCTCAAGAAGAGCAAGTGCTTTCTCCTCGGCTTCTGCATCTGTCATAAGCTTGAGCTTTACGGGGGCAAGCTTTATGTTTTCCTTGACCGTCATATGCGGGAAGAGGTTAAACTGCTGGAAAACCATTCCCATTCTCTGACGGAGCTTGTTGATGTCATTCTTCGGGTCGGTGATGTCCGTGCCGTCGAAGAAGATGTGACCGTCTGTCGGCTGCTCAAGGAGATTTAAGCATCGGAGGAAGGTCGACTTTCCCGAACCCGACGCGCCGATGATAACGACCTTTTCGCCTTTTTTGATTTCTTCGCTTAAGTCCTTTAAGACGACGTTGTCGCCAAACGCTTTTTTAAGTCCTTTAACGCTTATCACTTGCACGCAACCTCCTCTCTAAGATTCCGAGAAGCTTTGTAAGAGCCATAACAAGAACAAGATATATTACCGCAAGGCTTATATACGGAATAACCGCGGTATATGTCTTTGAAACGATGACCTGCGCCGCCTTCGTAACGTCCTGAAGTGCGATGACGGTAACGAGCGAGGTCTCCTTAAGAAGAGCAATAAGCTCGTTTCCGAGTGCGGGGAGGATGTTTTTGAATGCCTGCGGCAGGATTATGCTCCACATCGTCTGCCAATAGTTGAGACCGAGGCTTCTGCCCGCCTCCATCTGTCCTGCGTTTATCGACATAATTCCCGAACGCGCGATTTCTGCAACGTATGCACCCGAGTTTATACCGAGAGTGACGATGGCGCAGAGGATGGTTTCCATCTCGCCCTTCGGCACCATAATGACAAAGCCCATGATGAGAAGCTGAACCATAAGCGGAGTTCCGCGGAGAACGGTGACGTAAATCTTGCATATACCGTTAAGTATGCGGAGGATAAAGTTGGGTTTTCCCCGTGAACTGTCGTGAGTTGAACGGATAATCGCGACTATCATACCGATGATGACACCGATTATAAGCGCGCCGAGAGTTACCGCAAAAGTAGTTACAAGTCCGTCTGTGAAGAATTTCCATCTGTTTTCATAGATGAAAACCTGAAAGACCTGGAAGCAGAATCTCTGAAGAGACTCGGGGAGTGCGAGAATCCACGAGGGCGCATCTGCTATCCATTTTGCGAATGTAAGAACTGCCAAGATGTTCAGTCCCCTTTCTTACTGAAGTTGCAATTTACATTACAAAGAGGGCGGAAGAAACCGCCCTCCTGCATTGTTTTTGAAGTTTAAAATTATTCAGCCTTGATGTACTTTGAGATGATCTCATCAAGCTTGCCGCTGTCAGCAAGTGTTGCAAGAGCGCCGTTGACCTTGTCAAGAAGCTCTGTGTTTTCCTTTGCGATAGCAGCAGCGTAGTTTTCTGTGATGTACTCTGTCTCGAGGATCTTGAGGCCTTCGTTTGCTTCAACAAATGCCTTTGCCGGCTCGTTGTCGATAACAACACAGTCAACCTGACCGTTTGCAAGAGCTGCGATAGCGAGAGCACCGTTGTCATAACGTGCTACAGCGTCTTCGCCGTAGTCGCCTGCACAGTAGATGTCGCCTGTTGTGCCTGTCTGAACACCGATCTTCTTGCCTGCGAGATCGTCGATTGTAGCGATTGCGCTGTCCTCAGGAACGATAACAACCTGGATGCCTGTTGCATAAGAGGTTGTGAAGTTTACGCTCTCCTCACGCTCCGGAGTAACTGTCATACCTGCAAGAACAATGTCAACTGCGCCTGAAGAAACAGCTGTGATGAGAGAATCGAAAGCCATATCCTTGATTTCGAGCTCCATGCCGAGTTCTTCAGCGATAGCTGCAGCGATTTCAGCGTCGATACCGACGACGTTGTTGTTCTCGTCCATAAATTCATACGGCGGGAATGCTGCGTTTGTACCCATTGTGAGTGTTTCTTTTTCTGCTGCCTGCTCACAGCCTGCAAAGAGGCATACGCACATCATAGCAGCGAGAACGAGTGCTAAAATTTTCTTCATTTTATTTTCCTCCCAGAATTTTTGATTTGTGAACTTTTATTCACTGATGTAGGATAATTATACCACTACATATTAAAAAAGTAAAGCATAAAATATTTTTTCTACTTTTTAAAATACAAATCGACAATCGACAAACCGCCTTGTGCGATGAGAAGACGGAATGTATGGAGATCTCCGGGGTAGTCCTGCGAAAGATAGTTGAATCTGCCCGTGTCGGAGAATTTTACGGGAAGAAGCGGGAATCGGCTTATGTTTTCGACCTTTTCGAGATCTCGGGCTACCGTTATGTTTGCGTGCCCGTAGTGGAGAATGTCATCGTTCATAGCATAGAGACGGATTCTTCCGTCGCGCATCTGCATCGGGATTATCGGATAGTCCGACGATACGATGTCTGCAAACGGACGTTTTAAAAGCACGGCAAGAACCTTGATGATTCCCGAGGACACCTTCTGATACGGCATAAACTCATTAAGCGTATTTATAAGCTCGCGGCAGTTTTCGGGATCTATGATTTCGCCCTGCCCGTCGTCCTCTTCCGAAATTGCATAAAGCTCATCTTTTCTTTCAAGCTCTGCATTGCGGACAAATACACACATCGGATACGGAGAATTCTTATCCTCACAGTAAAAGTCAAGGTCATATTTTTCTTTGTCGAAACTCTCTGCCTCCGCAGTTGCGATAAGCGCGCCGCCCGTATAATTAATCAATTTTTCTCTCTCTTCTTCGGAGAAGAGATCGAAATTCGGCACGAACAGATCGCCGCATTCATCTGCCAGATCTTCAACTCGCGCAATCGTTGCACAATGCGCGCCCGCTTTGTTTACTTCATATATAAATTTATGTGTCGACCAGCGGCGGTTTCTGACGTACTCATCAAGATGCCTGTCAAACGCCACATCCGACCAGACGAGTGTCGGCGTGAGCACCTTTTCGGGAATCTCCTCAAACGCAACCTCAAAACGCTCACGGAGCCACTTCCACTCCTCGTCGTAAATTCCGTCGGCAAGGCAGATGTTGTAGCCGTCAAGACAGCGGCGGAGTTTTTCATCGCCTGTGTAGCGCATATAGGATGTGAGGAAGCTTATATCGCGGTCAAGAAGCATCGGCGCGTGGTGGAGCATATCCCATTGTTCTGCCGCGTCTTTGACGCTGAGCATATTTAATTTTTTCGACTTCGGTGCAAATACGTCGGTCAGGCTCATCATATTCGCCCACTCATAGTATCTCCACGGACGGCGATGAGCAATCATTGAGGTGTTTGCGTGCATATTGGGCATAAGATAGTCGACGCCCGCCTCCGAAATTTTCCGAAGGTCTATTCCGTTTGTGTAGAGCGTAACAAACGGATCGGTGCAGTACATTCCGAGAACAAAAACCTTTTTTCCTATTGCATGGAGACGATCACACAGTTTCTTCCAGAACTGCCCCCAGCGGAATGCATAGAAGCGCATCCACTCCGCGCGGTGATTTTTCCATATATATTCGCGGCGTGCAAAGACGTTTTCTTCCGTGTCCTCGCGGTTTTCCACAATGTAGTCGGGAACTTTGATTTTCGTATGAGAAAGAAACTGGTCAAGAAAATCGTACGAATAGTCGCCGTCATAAATCGGTCCCGGCTGCGGGCAGAAACCGTCGGAAACGTGAAGCCCCGTAAAGCCGTAGTCCTCCATAACCTCACAGACGCGGTCTGCAAAGAAATCCTCATAATACGTTCCGTCGGAAAAGCGTTTTAAGGGGTGGATTCCGTAGTTTCCGCCTGCAAAGGTCGTTTTGATTTCGGGATGTGAGTATATCCACTCGTCGTGGAAGCGGTTTCCAAGCTCTGTTCCCATAATGCTTATGAAGCACTCGATGTTCTCCTCACGAAGCTTGCCTGCAAGGTCGCGAAGGTCATAGTTTGTCCACTCCTGACGTCTGCGCTCCTCGTTATAGGGGTTTGCGTAGTACGAGCAGTTGTCGGGCGGCAGGATTTTCTCGCTCGCCATACCGTCGTGCTGATGCACGATGTCGGGATGGAAGACGAAAAGACAAACGCCGTGCGGAGCATAACCCGCGCGCGAGATGAGGGTGGAAACCCCCTTGTCGGGCAAATCCTTGTCAAAGCCCGTAAGCGGCATCCAGCAAAAAATTTCTGCATTGTTAAACTTATCTGCCATAGTCTTTTCTCCTTGCAGTCTTATTCTATGTGCATTGTATCACACCTTATCGCCGATGTAAAGACGAAAGCGGTGTAATGGCGTACTCTGTCCTGCGGTAATTTTATTTGCAGGTGCCATTTATGAATGCCCCTCGGGTCGATGAGGGAAGGCGCCCGTAACAACAATCCTTCCACCACCTTCGGTGGTCTCCCTCCTGAATCCTCCCACCGCTAAAGCGGTCCCCCCTCCTTTAGGCAAGGAGGGCTTTGCAAGAGGAAGGCTTTTTCCCGATTCTGCATTTTGCATTAAAAAAGCACCCTTGCGGGTGCTTTTCTTATTTATAATACAGTTTTTTCGACTGGCGGCGCGGCTCACAGGTTAAGTTTATGCCGAGCTTTCGATAAACATCGAGGTCTACCTGCGAGAGAATAACCGTCGAGTGCGCCTCACAGCGGCGGAGTTTTGAAAGCTGAGCCGTTGCAAGAGCTGCCGTTTCGTTCATCGCGGCAGAAACGGTGAGCGCGATTAAAACCTCGTCTGAATGGAGACGCGGATTGTGGTTGCCTAAAATTTCGGTCTTTAATTTCTGAATCGGCTCGATGACCTCGGGCGGAATGAGGTGAATAGAATCGTCGATTCCGCCAAGCTCCTTTACCGCGTTGAGAAGTGCGGATGCCGAAGGACCGAGAAGCTTTGAGTTCTTGCCCGTTATGACTCTGCCGTCGGGAAGCTCTATTGCGACTGCCGGTTCATCGTCGGTTGCTTCCGCCTTCTTGAGTGCCGCAGAAACGACAGGGCGGTCATCGGGCGTAACGGCTGCCTGCTTCATAAGAAGCTCAACCTTAGTAACTGCGCTGTCCGAGCCTCCGCCGAGCTTCTTCTCACACATAACGCTGAAGTAGCGGCGGATAATCTCATCACACGATGCGCGGCGCGTTGCCTCATCGTCTGTTATGCAATAGCCTGCCATATTGACGCCCATATCGGTCGGGGAATTGTACGGACTCTTGCCGAGGATTTTTTCAAACATCGCGCGAAGCACGGGGAAAACCTCAACATCGCGATTGTAGTTTACGGTAGTCTCACCGTATGCCTCGAGGTGATACGGGTCAATCATATTGACATCGTCAAGGTCGGCTGTCGCCGCCTCGTATGCGAGGTTTACGGGGTGCTTCAGCGGAATGTTCCATACGGGGAAGGTCTCAAACTTTGCGTATCCCGCCCGTATTCCGCGCATATATTCGTGGTAGAGCTGTGAAAGGCAGGTCGCCATCTTTCCGCTGCCGGGGCCCGGAGCCGTAACGACAACAAGCGGACGCGTTGTTTCGATATATTCGTTTTTGCCAAAGCCATCGTCAGACACGATGTGAGAGACGTTGACGGGATATCCCGCGATATCGTAGTGGTGGTAGACGCGCATACCCAGCGCCTCGAGCTTGTCGCTGAAGGCAACTACGCTCGGCTGGTCGTTAAAGCGCGAGATGCAGACGGAGCCGACATAGAGACCTGCGGCGCGGAACGCGTCGATAAGGCGCAGAACGTCGCTGTCATATGTTATGCCGAGGTCGTTTCTGACCTTGTTTTTCTCAATATCCGCGGCGCTTATGACTATAACGATTTCTGCCTCATCGGAGAGGGTTTTGAGCATCTGGAGCTTACTGTCCGGCTCAAATCCGGGAAGCACGCGCGATGCGTGGAAATCGTCAAAGAGCTTGCCGCCGAATTCGAGATAGAGCTTACCGCCAAACTGGTCGATGCGCTTTCTTATCTCCTCCGACTGACGCTTGATGTATAAGGCGTTGTCAAACCCCTGCTTCCACACGAAAACTTCCCCCTTTTCCAAAATCGTTTCAGCATATGCTAACTAATTTAGTTTATCACACCCGATTCGTTTTTTCAACCGGAAAAGGCGAAGTTTTTAATTTTTACTCTTGCTTTTTGGTCATTATATGATATAATGTGTGTGAACAAAGTTCAGACAAATTTTTTACTTTTGGGAGATGTTTTTTTATGATAAAAGTAGGTCTTATCGGCTGTGGAAAAATCAGCGTAAACCACCTTCTCGCTTTTGAAAAAATTGATAATGCAAAAATTGTTGCCGCTTGCGACTTAAACGAAGAAAATTTAAAGGTTGTCTGCGACAAGACAGGCGCTGTGCCGTACATAGATTATAAGGAAATGGTTGAGAAGGAAGAGCTCGACCTTGCTGTTATCACTCTTCCGCACGGTCTGCACAATGAGTCTACCTGCTTCTGCGCAGAGCACGGTCTTGACGTATTCCTTGAAAAGCCGATGGGCATAAGCTCAAAGGACTGCAAGCAGATGATCAAGTGCTGCAAGAAGAACAAAGTTATGCTCTGGGTCGGACACCTTCAGAGATATATGCCGGGCAATATGTTTGCAAAGCAGCTTATCGAGTCAGGCGAGCTTGGCGAGCTTGTCGGTATGTCAGAATTCCGCAACGGTGTTTATTTCTCCGAAAACCGCCCGAAGTGGTTCCTCACAAAGAAGATGTCAGGCGGCGGCATTATGATTAACCTCGGCGCTCATTCTCTTGATAAGCTCAAGTATTTCTCAGATTCTGAAATCGCAGAAGTCAACGGCTCAATCCACATCCGCGACGGTTACGACTGTGAGGACAGCGCTCAGGCTTTCGTCAGAATGAAGAACGGCGTTTCTGCTACAATCAACTGCATCGCTCACACCAACGCATATTATGAGCTCACAACTCTCTACCTTACAAAGGGTGAGATCAGAATCAACGGCTGCGAAGTTTCATACTGCAAGGAAGACGGCGAGTTTATAAAGCACGACTGCGAATATATTCTCGGTATGGAGCTCCAGATGAAGGATGTTATCAAGCGTCTTTCAGAGGGCAACCGCGAGCCCGTTGTTGATGGCGCATACGGCCTCGACATCATCCACGCAGTAAAGAGAGTTTACAAAGACGAAAAGTAATAAACTACATATGCGAAAGAGCAAGGGATTTTCCCTTGCTCTTTTTTCTTTTGTTTTTCGATGATTATAATTCTCCTATTTCATATCGGTTTATGTTCCCCGTTGCACCCTGCGAGACGACAAACTGTGAAACAGAACCGATTTTGCTTATATTTTCAATATGAAGATGCCCTGCCACAACTGCCACGATTTTTTCGGAATTTTCTCCGATAAGGTCAATAAACTCGAAAACTTCTGCTCCCGCGCCCTCGTGGTTTAAGGGGAAGTAGTCGATATCTATATTATTCTCCCTCGCGTTATCCTCAAAGATAACAGGAACGTGCATCGCAATTATAATCTTTTTTTCACCGAGAAGCAGAGCCTTCAGCGCATCAAGCTCCTCTTTTGTTATCTGCTGTTTGGAGTTATCAATCCCAAGGATTACAAGGTCTGAAAATTCGAGTATCTGAACATCGTTTTTCATCGCTGAAAGCATACAGTTTCCGGGAATTTCATTTGCCTTTTCGTGGTTTCCGCACACTGAGATATACGGTTTTTTGTACTTTTTCAGAAGTCTGTCGCAAAAGCGGATATTTGCACCGTTTACGTAGTTTAAAATGTCTCCCGTCATAACAAGTGTATCACCGTCTGCGGCAGTTTTCAAAAGATTCTCAAAATGCCCGTGCAGGCTTATCTTCTGCGCATCTCCATACGGCATACCGCCCGTCTCTGCAAAAGATTTTCTTACCTCTTCCCACGCGCGGATGCTCTCAAGCGCCGCCTCTTTTTCTGCAGAATCCGAAAATTCGTCATATTCTGCGAGGTGAACGTCGCCGAAATGGTAAATTATCTTCTTCTTTACGCCCTTTATCGGAATTTTATATTCGTGTATCATAACTTTACGTTTGCGCCGGATTCCGTATACTCAATCCTGTCGCCCGATGACGCAATTGAATCGACATACTCAAAATATGCGTCTTTTCCGTCAAACTGCGGTTTGAACTCTTTGATTACGCGCTTTGCCTCAGCACCGCCGTCGCGCAGGAGAATATCAATTATCCCAAGCTGGAGCTTTGCCGAATCGACACTTGCCGCAACCGGGTCTTCTATCCGGTAGTCCATTCCGTGAGGTGTTCCCGTTGCGCCACCTGCAAACGCGTGAAGCGACGGCATAACGCAACTTAAATCTCCCATATCCGTACTTGCCGACCAGAGCTTTGTATTGCGCCCGAATGGCTTGTCGGGGAGAGCTTCTTTTGCCGCAGCTTGCGCGATTTCGATTAAGTTTTCATCGTCAGAAAGTGGGGCATAGCCGCAGGTATCGACGATTTCAACGTTTGCGCCCATTGATAGTGCGGCACCGCAAAGTGCACGGTTTACTCTCTCGTTTGCATCGCGCATACCATCAAAGCCGGCACCTCTTACATAGCTTTCAAGTCGCACGGTTTCGGGAATCGCGTTTACCATCGCGCCGCCGTTTGTGATAATGGGGTGGACTCTTATGATATCATCTTCCCTGAATGTTTCGCGGATTGCATTTACTGCATTTATTCCGCAGGTTGCCGCATACAGCGCATTTACACCGTCCCACGGTGCGCCGCCTGCGTGAGAAGCTTTGCCTTTATAGATAATTTCTTTTACAATGCATCCGACAGCACCGACGCCCGTGTGTGCATGGGTGGATGCATGAACGACAATCGCAATATCGGACGAGTCAAAATATCCACGGTATAAAAACTCGGTTTTTCCGCCGAGGTATTTGATTTTTCCTTCTTCTTTGAGTTGCTGACGAAACTCGATTTCCAGAAGCTCCTCGGCAGGAACTGCGCAGAGCTTTATTCTTCCGCAAAGATTTTTTGATACCGACTCCTCGCGAAGTGCCGCGGCGATGCCGACGAGTGCCGCCGTCTGTGCATTGTGTCCGCAGGAGTGAACTGCGCCCGTTTCCTTATCTGCCTCGGGGTGAGCAGGGCAGATTACGGAATCAAGCTCTGCAAGAATGAGAATTTCAGGACCTTCGCGCCCTGTGTCAAAAACTGTGTAAAAGCCCGTGATTCCGTCGGCAAACGTAATTTCATAGCCGAGCTTTCTAAGTGCATCGGCAAGATATTTTGTCGTTTTAACTTCCTTGTATCCCGTTTCCGGGTTCTGCCAGACATACCTTTCTGTTTCAAGAATCAGATCTTTATATTTTTCAACTGCCAAAATTATGTCTTTCATAAAATTGCACCTCCTTAAAGACTTGCAATATCACCGTCACAAAAACCTGCGGCGATGAGGTACTTCTCCGTCATTTCAATCGGCGGATTGTAAATATTGTGTGCGTCCGAGCCGAAAGTAACGGGGATTCCCATTTCAAAAAGCTCCCTTAAAAACTCAGCATACTGATGCCTGAACTTCTCCGTCGCAAGCGGTGACAGGATAACTCCTGCATTACACTCAACGTATTTCCCGTTCTCACGGAGCGCCTCCGCAAGCTCCATATTCATAGAGCGCGGAATAACTTTGAAATCTTCGTACCAGACACCGTGACCGTTAAACCACGGATGACCGAGAATTGTAATTCTCTTATCGCACGCAAGATACATCTGCTGGCGATGCCACTCTTTTATCATCGCATCGCGGTCAATCGGAAGATTCATTGCACAAGGCACGTCGACTCTCCAATGCGCCGCACCGATGACATACTCAAACCCGAGCGATGCGATGTCGTCTTGCGAGAGCGCAAGCTCAATTTCAAACGGCAACGGGGTTTCGGGCGCAACATATCCCTCGCTCGTCTTGTTTTTTGTGAGATATTCAAACTGCGGCTTCTCTATCGGAGTAAGCTCAACGCCGAGGCGCATTTTCGGATAAGTCTTCTGAAAACCCTTTACGTTCTCAGCACTTTTCCTCGCGTTGCCGAGAAAAAGCGCATCGTTTAAATTGACGTGGTCCGTTACTCCGACCTCGCAAAGACCGATGCTGTCTGCCACTTCCGCAATTTCCTTCAATGTAAGATGCGAATCGTGAGAAAACTCGCTATGCATATGCAAATCTGAATGTATTATCATAGTTTCCCCTTTTTGCAAATATTATAACAAAATTGTTCCATTTGATAATATATAGAATTATAGCAGAACGAGGAAGGAAAAGCAAATATCAAAAATGTTAAAAAAGTATCGTTTTTCGCATTGATGTATATCAGAAAACACAATATAATATAGCCATACCACTAGACCGAAAGGGTGTTTTTATGAAAATCAAGATTGAAAATTTCAGAAGGGTTCTCGTTATGGGGCCTTACAACGTTGAGCTTTCTCCTTCCTGCGAGCGCGAGTTTGACTGGGATGATGATAAAGTTTTGGTAAAGACTCATTTTTCTGCCATCAGCGCAGGCTCTGAATATGCAAATATTGTAGGAGACAAAAATATCGAAGCCTCCAAAAGTGCCGACGAGGTCGTCCTCTCTTATCCGTGTGGAATCGGCTATGCAAGCTCGGGTATCGTTGAAAAGGTCGGCAAGAACGTTACAGACGTAAAGGTCGGCGACCGCGTTGTTCCGCTATACAAAGGGCATGCAAGCCATCACGTCTGCGATGCAAACAGAATCATAAAAATCCCGTATGACGATATTTCTCTTGAGGAGATGGCTTCGCTCTATATTTCCACCTTCTCGCTTTCAGGCGCAAGAAAGCTCAGAATCGAAGCCGGTGAGTCCTGCGCCGTTATGGGCTGCGGATTCCTCGGTTTGTATTCTGTCATGTTCTGCAAGGTTATGGGCGCAACTCCCGTTATCGCGGTTGACCCCATTCGTGAGAAGCGCGAAAAGGCACTCGCGCTCGGCGCGGATTTTGCGCTTGATCCGTTTGAGGAGGGCTTTGTCGAGAAGATGAAAAACCTCACCGACGGCAGAGGCATCAATGCCGCGATCGAGGTTACGGGAAAGGGAAGCGGTCTTGATATGATTCTCGACTGTATGAAGCGCCACGGCAGAATTTCGCTCCTCGGCTGCACGAGAAATTCGGACTTCACGATAGATTATTACAGAAAGGTTCACTACCCCGGAATCGAGCTCATCGGCGCGCACACGGGAACCCGCCCCGAAAACGATTCGCGCCCCGGCTACTGGACAATAAAGGACGATTGCGACGCGATTATCCGCCTTCTTCACTATAAGAAGGTTGACTTTAAGAAGATGATAACGGACATCCGCCCCGCAACGGAAACTCACGAAATTTATGACCGCCTCGCAAACGACTATGCAAATTTCCCCGGCGGAATGCTTCTTGACTGGAGAAATATATAATATGAAAAAGTTAAGAGTTGTGCAGATAGGAACGCTCCATCCGCACGCGTACGGCGCTTTTCTTGCGCTTACGGAGCTTTCCGACACGTTTGAGCTCGTCGCGATAGGCGAGCCTGATGAAAAACAGCGCGAGATTCTCAAGTCTGACCCTATTTACAATAAATATCACATCTGCGACGCGATTGAAGCGCTCGATATGGAAAATATTGATGCGGCGGTTATCGAAACCGACGAGCAGGAGCTTGCAAAATATGCACTCGAGGCAGCAGGGCGAAACCTCCACATCCAGCTTGACAAGCCGGGTGCGGCAACTGCAGAGGAGTTCCGGTCGCTTATAGACGAGGCAAAAAGTCGAAACCTCGTTCTGCAGCTCGGATATATGTATCGCTTCAACCCTTCGGTTTTAAAGGCGGTTGAACTGGCAGACAACGGACAGCTCGGAAAAATCTTCTCTGTTGAAGCGCATATGAGCATCGACATCGGCGACGCGGCTGACAAAACACTCAAAAAATATAACGGCGGAATGACCTATTATCTCGGCTGTCATCTCATCGACGTTGTCCACAGAATATGCGGAAAGCCAAAGGAGATTATTCCGCTTAACTGTTCATCAAACGGTGCCGACTGCATAAACTTCGGCATGGTTGTTTATAAGTATGAAAACGGCGTTTCGTTTATAAAGACAAACTCAAAGGAAGTAAACGGCTTCTTAAGACGTCAGATTGTGGTAACGGGAGACCTCGGCTCGGTTGAAATCAAACCCATCGAGCAGTTCTGGGATGTTGACCCGATGTATGTTCTGACCTCGGCAAAGGTTCTTCTCAAAAAGGATGCAAAGACGGCACACTTTGACCACACAACAACCATCGAATTTCCGAAATACAAGCGATATGACGCGATGTTTTTAAACTTTGCGGAATTAATCGACGGTCGCGGCACAAAATGGTGCTCATATGACGATGAAATCTCGCTCTTTGAGCTTCTGACAGCGTCGTGTGAAGGATAATATAAGAAAAAACCACCCTATCGGGTGGTTTTTATTTTTTCTTATGAGAAATTACGAAAGCGGAGTGAGCTTTACCGCATTCATAAATATGTCGACGTTTTCTTCCGTCTCGCCGCGCAGAGCGATTGCGTATGTCGAGTTGCCGTAAACAAAATAAACTTCCGTGCACGGCTTGTCCTCCACGTTATATTTCGCAAGAACGGCTTCCACGCCGTTAAACTCGATAAATTCGCAATAATGCGCACCAAATTCTTTTACGCCCTCTGCGTAACTCTCAAGATGAAGCCGCGCAGGATCTTTTGTAACGCCTCCTCTCGACATAAGGAGAATCTTGCTGTACCATCCGCTTTCATATACGACGAAATTTTCCTTGCTTTCCGTTGAATCGAAAATATAATACGAGGGAATTTTGTATTCAACGTCATAAAAGGTTCCCGTTCCGCCAAGTTCCATTTCCGTATACCCGGTAGGCGCGACACAAGCGCAAAGGCTAATGAGCAAAGTCAATACAATAAGAAATGCCGCTGATTTTTTCATATTTATCACCTCTATACCAAAAGTATAGCATAAACTGTCAAATACCGCAATAAGACTTAAGCGTTGGCGGTCGTCGCTTTGATAAAAAAATAAACCGATGCATTGTGTGATTTTTATTTATTCACTATTACTTATTACTTGCCAAAAATCCTCGTATTTAAGATAAAAGTGAAGCGTGAAAAGGTAATAGTGAAAAAGTAAAAATCCCCGTTCTTACGAACGAGGATTTTTGGTGGAGGAGGGTGGATTCGGACCACCGAAGTCGAAAGACAACAGATTTACAGTCTGCCCCCTTTGGCCGCTCGGGAACTCCTCCATATAGCTGGAGCTGGTGATAGGACTTGAACCTACAACCTGCTGATTACAAATCAGCTGCTCTGCCGATTGAGCTACACCAGCAATTTAAACAGCTTATAAATAATATCAAAAATTTTCGGGTTTGTCAACACTTTTTTCTGAAAATTTTTTAAACTCTCGCATTTATCTTTGAAAATGTCTTCTTGAGGAACATAAGGCAAAGTAAAATGGATACAATTTCCGCTATCGGGAAAGCAAGCCACACGAGGTTTAAGTTTCCGAATTTTGAGAGTATCCACGCCGACGGAATAAGCACTCCGAGCTGGCGGCAGAGAGAAACGATGAGCGAATGGAACGGGTTTCCTATCGCTTGGCAGACGGATACGGAGATGATGCAAAATCCCGCGAGGATAAAGTGGCACGCGATTATTTTAAGCGCCGGAATCCCGAGCGTGAGCATCTCGTTTGATGCGTTGAAGAAGCCGAGAAGCGTCTCGGGAATGAGCTCAAATGCAAGCGTTCCGAGTGCCATAATGCTCATTGCGGATATTATCGAGAGCTTTACCGTCGTTTTAACTCTGTCGGGGCGGCGCGCACCGTAGTTATAAGCAATTATCGGAATCATACCGTTGTTGAGTCCGAAAATCGGCATAAAGATGAAGCTCTGGAGCTTGAAGTATGCGCCGAAAACTGCGGTTGCGGTTGTTGAGAACGTGAGAAGAATTGAATTTAAGCAGAAATTCATAACCGAACCGACCGACTGCATAAGAATCGACGGGAAGCCTATCTTATAAATCTTTGCCGCGATTTCGCGGTCCAGACGGATTTTGCGGAGAGAAAGCTTAAGCTCGTGGTTTACGGCCTTGTTCATTATTATAGCAACCATTGCGGCGACTATCTGACCGATAATCGTTGCCCACGCCGCACCTGCAACGTCAAAACCGAGGCCTATCGGCATCGTGAATGTGCCGAAGATAACTTCGCCCTTTTCAAAAATCATAATCGGGTCTAAAATTATGTTTATAACCGCGCCGATGAGCTGACACACCATCGCGTGGGTTGTTTTTCCCGTTGACTGCAGAAGTCTTTCGAAGCAGAACTGCGAGAAGATTCCGATTGAGAAGATGAGGCAGATGCTTGCATAAGCCGTGCCGTACTCGACAATTTCGGCATTTTTTGTCATTACCTCAAAAAACGGGCGCGAAAGAAAAACTCCGATCAGTGCGCAGACGAGGGCAGAGATAACAGAGAGGAAAATTCCCGTGTTTGCGGCGCGGTTTGCTTCATTGAAGTTTTTTTCTCCGAGCGCGCGCGACAGAATTGCGTTCATACCGAGCGCCGTGCCGCCGCCGAATGCTATCATTATGTTCTGAAGCGGAAACGCAAGCGAAACCGCGCTGAGCGCATTTTCTGAAATCTGCGCAACGAAGATGCTGTCGACAACGTTATAAAACGCCTGAACGAGCATCGAAATCATCATCGGAACAGCCATCCCGAAAAGAAGAGGAGCGATGCGCGCTGTTCCCATCTTGTTTTCCTGTAATGTTTTTTCCATTGGTGCAATTTTCTCCTTTGTGTAGTGTGCGTTTTTTACTTTTCTGAATCAATTGATTTTTACTGCCGGCTGATGCCGGGTTTGCTTTGGGATTAAAGTTTTTCTTTTGTCCTTACTTTTTGTAGGGGACGATGCCTTCATCGTCCCGCGGGCGGATACAGGAAGATTCCCTTGTAACTCGCCATTACAACAAGCTTTTTACGCGTAAAACTGACCGTTTTTGATAACGGTCAGTTGTTTTTAACTCAAATTATACTCTCTGTTAATGATGTGAGCAACAGTTTTCGCAGTCGTGGTCGCAGAGACCGAGCTCCGATGTGTCGCGTCCTGTCTTCTTATAATGGTCTGCAATTGCAGAACGGATCGCCTCCTCCGCAAGCACGGAACAATGAAGCTTTTCGGGTGGGAGACCGTCGAGCGCTTCAGCAACAGCCTTATTTGTAAGCTTGAGAGCCTCCTCGATTGTCTTTCCCTTAACAAGCTCCGTTGCCATCGACGATGTCGCAACCGCCGCACCGCAACCGAAGGTCTTGAATGATACGTCGATGATGACGTCGTTTTCTATCTTCATATATATTTTCATGATGTCTCCACACTTGGAGTTACCTACCTGACCAACGGCGTTTGCGCCTTCAAGCTCGCCGACGTTGCGCGGATTCTGAAAGTGGTCTAAAACTTTTTCGCTGTACATAAAAAAACTCCTTTGTCGTTTTTAATGCAGAGTGCATAATTATTTTTTCTGTCTTTATAACTTCTGCATCTCTCAAATTATTTTGAGTTGCTTTTCAATCTGTTCTTGCCCTGTAAAAACAGATCAATTCTGCATTTTGCATTATTCCCAAACAGGCTTTCCGTTTTCCCAGACGGGGCTCATCGCGCGGAGCTTTTCTGCAACGCGCTCGACTGCCTCTGCAATCTTTATCTCGTCGCCTGTTTCGTTTTGGTCTCCGAGTGAAAGACGGAGCGAGCCGTGGGCGATGTGATGGGGAAGACCTATCGCAAGAAGCACATGTGACGGGTCAAGCGAGCCTGATGAGCAGGCAGAGCCGGAGCTTGCACAGATGCCCTCGTTCCACATATTGAGAAGAAGTGCCTCGCCCTCGATGCCCTCAATGACGATACTGCAAAGACCGGGGAGACGGTTTTTCGGATCGCCCGTGAGACGTGTGTAGGGAATTTTTAAAACTCTCTCTATAAGACGGTCGCGCATCTGTGAAAGACGCTTGATTTCATCTTCCATATTCTCTTTTGCAAGGCGTGCCGCCTCGCCAAGACCTGCGATATAGGGAACGTTTTCCGTTCCTGCACGGCGACCTCTTTCCTGACCGCCGCCGCAGATAAGCGGATCAATTTTGATGCCTGTTCTTATATAAAGCGCGCCGATGCCCTTTGGTGCGCCGATTTTATGACCTGAAAGCGAGAGAAGGTCGATGTTCATCTCGTCGACATTCATCGGGATGTGTCCGTATGCCTGAACAGCGTCGGTATGGAAGAGAATTTTCTTCTCGCGCGCAATTTTTCCGATTTCGGCAATCGGCTGGATTGTTCCGATTTCGTTGTTCGCGGTCATTATTGTTATGAGAATCGTGTCTTCCTTTATCGCTGATTTTAAGTCGTCAACCGATACGGAGCCCTTTTCGTCAACGGGGAGATAAGTTACGGAAAAACCCTTTTTTTCGAGATATTTGCAGGTGTTTATAACTGCAGGATGCTCGATTTGAGATGTGATGATGTGTCCCTTTCCGAACTTTTCCGCAACGCCGCGGATTGCCCAGTTGTGAGACTCGCTGCCGCAGCTTGTGAAGAAAATTTCGCGGCTTTTTGCTCCGATGACGTCTGCGACGAGAGCTCTTGCCTCCTCAACCGCGCGCTTTGCAGAGTATGCAAAAACGTAAAGGCTTGAGGGGTTGCCGAACTCGCTCTCGAAGAACGGCATCATTTTTTTAAGTACCTCCGGCTTGACTGCACACGTTGCCGAATGGTCTGCATAGATCATTTGTTTCATTGCCTGAATCTACTGCCTTTCTGAAAACTCTTTGGATTTTAAAACCGCGAGTGTATCACAGCGGTTGTTTTTTTCGTTACTTGCATGTCCTTTAACCCACACAAAGGTTACCTTGTGGGTTTTTAAAAGACTCAGAAGCTCGTCCCAGAGCTCGGGATTGAGCGCCGGCTCGCGTTTATTCCGCATCCAGCCGTTTTCCTTCCATTTTTCCGCCCAGCCTTTTTCGATACCGTCTACAACGTAGCGGCTGTCGGTGAAAAGCTCGACCTCGCATGGCTCACGCAGAGCGCGGAGCGCGGAAATCACGCCCGTAAGCTCCATTTTGTTGTTGGTGGTGTCAGCCGCGCCGCCCGACATCTCTTTTTCAATGCCGTTATATTCTAAAATCGCACCCCAACCGCCCGGACCGGGGTTGCCGGAGCAAGCGCCGTCGGTGTAAATTGTGACTTTCTTCATACATTTTGTCCTTTGAGTTCTTACTCTCAAGCTCCGTCTTCTTCGCCGACGGCGCTTGCGTGTCATCCCCGAGCGGTTGCCGATCCCGAAGAATCGGCGAGCGAGTGGGGACATCTTATGCAAATGCGCTCTACGTGCGCGTTTTGCCGTCGGTGTAAATTGTGACCTTTTTCATACGTTTTGTCCTTTGGGGATTCTCTGTTTTTTATGTTTTCCCGTCGGCTGATGCCGGGTTTACCTTGGGATGAATTGTCCTCTTGGTCAGCCCTGCCGGGCGGGCCTACTTTTGATTGCAAAAGTAGCAAAACGGGGGAGAACTCACGCCTCGCTCCCGCGAGCCTAGGAAACCTCCCCCCACCCCTCCGCAACGCACCGACACAAAGTTTTACAATGTGCCGCTTTGGTTATTTGGAAGATTTCATTACTCTCTCCGTTTCTTTTTCGGCGAGCGAGTGGGGACATCTTATGCAAATGCGCATCATATGCGCGTTTTGCCGTCGGTGTAAATGGTTACTTTTTTCATACGTTTTGTCCTTTGAGTTCTTACTCTCAAGCTCCGTCTTCTTCGCCCCTCTTACAGGGCCCCCCTTGCCTAAAGGGGGCTGTCAACGAAGTTGACCGGGGGATTTCGTGAAGAAGTTATGAAACAATAAATTCTTCACGCGTGTTCCTTTAAGATGTTGCAGATATACTGACATACCCCCTCAAAGTTTCTGTTAACTTCGTTATTGGGTATTCTTATCACGGTCAGGTTTCGCTCTGCAATTCGTTCTGTTCGTATGGCATCTTTTTTGAGTCCTTCTTCCTCATAATGCTGTGAACCGTCAAGTTCAATTATCAGCCTTGCACTATGACAGTAAAAATCGACTATATAATCATCAATAACCTTTTGCCTTAAAAACCTTATGGGATAATTTTTCAAAAAATCATGCCATAATTTTCTTTCTTCTTTTGTCATATTTTTTCGCAATGCTCTTGCTTTATTCGTAAGTAAGGAATTATGTTTTCTTTCCATATTCAATTTTCTCACCGGAAACTTGCTATGTATCTGCCGAATCCTCCCACCGCTAAAGCGGTCCCCCCTCCTTTAGGCAAGGAGGGCTTTGCGTTTTGCCTATTCTTCAGCAGGATTTTCTACCGGAGTTTCTTCTTCCTCTTCGTGCGGAGCTGCCGCAACGGAGATTACCGAGACATCCTCACCTACGCGCATGAGGATAACGCCCTTTGTAACGCGTCCGAGACAGCTGATATCGCGTGCGGGGAGACGGATGATGATACCGTCGTTTGAAATTATCATAACGTCTTCTGAATCATCGACCATAATGACGCTTGCAATCTCTCCCGTCTTTTCGCTGATGTTGTAGTTCATTATGCCCTTACCATAACGGCTCTGGAGGCGGTATTCCTCAACAGGTGTTCTCTTTCCGAGACCTTTCTCCGTAACTGTCAGGATATCCTTGCCCTCACAGATTGCCGCCGCACCGACGAGGTAGTCGCCGTCGCGAAGATCGATACCGTAAACGCCGCCTGCCTCTCTGCCTGTTGCACGGACATCGGTTGAGGCAAAGCGGATAGCCATACCCTTGCGTGTTGCGAGCATAATTTCGCTCTTATCGTCGCAGAGCATTACCGAGATAAGCTCGTCATCGTCATCAAGAGTGAGCGCGCGAACACCCGCTTTTCTGTTTGAATCGACTCTTGAGAGCGCGATTCTCTTGACGATACCGTTTCTCGTTGCCATAACGAGGTAATGCTCATCGTCAAACTCCTTGATGGAGAGCATCGCCGTAACCTTTTCATCGGGTTCAAACGCGATGAGGTTTACTATATTCATTCCCACAGCCGTGCGGCTTGATTCGGGAACCTGATATCCCTTCATGCGGTACATTCTGCCGCGCGTTGTGAAGAAGAGAACGTAGTCGTGGCTTGATGCGGTGAACATCGTTTCGACAAAGTCTTCTTCCTTCTGCTTCATCGCAGAAACGCCTCTGCCGCCACGGTTCTGCGAACGGTAGACGGAGACGGGCATACGCTTAATGTATCCGCGGTGAGTGAGCGTATATGCACAATCCTCAACGGGGATCAAGTCTTCAATATCAATTTCGTCGTCAACAGGAACGATTTCCGTGCGTCTTGCATCGCCGTACTTTTCTTTGATGACAGTAAGCTCATCCTTTAAAATTCCTGCAACTAAAGCGTCTGACTCGAGCACTTCCTTGCAGTATGCAATCTTCTTCATAAGCTCGTCGTACTCAGCGTCGATCTTCTCGCGCTCAAGTCCCTGCAAGCGTGCAAGACGCATATCGAGAACCGCCTGAGCCTGAACGTCGCTCATATTGAAGGTTTCCATAAGACGTGTCTTTGCGTTATCGTAGCTTGTGCGAATAATTTTGATTATCTCGTCGATATGGTCAAGCGCGATGCGAAGACCTTCCAAAATGTGCGCTCTCGCCTCTGCCTTTTTAAGCTCAAATGCCGTTCTGCGGCGGATGACGTCCTTCTGGAACATAATATACTGGTCTAAAATATCGCGGAGTGAGAGGGTTTTCGGCTTATTGTCGACAAGCGCAAGCAAAATTACGCCGAAAGTCGACTGCATCTGTGTATGCTTAAAGAGAGTATTTAAGACAACCTGCGGATTTGCCGCACGCGAAAGCTCAATAACAACGCGCATACCCTCGCGGCTGCTCTCATCCTGGATGTTTGTAATGCCCTCGATGGTCTTGTTCTTTACAAGCTCTGCGATATGCTCGATAAGGCGAGCCTTGTTGACCATATACGGAAGCTCTGTTGCAACGATGCGGTATCTGCCGTTGTCAAACTCTTCGATTTCGGTCTTTGCGCGGACCTTTATATGACCTTTACCCGTTGCATATGCGGCGCGGATGCCTGCAAGACCCATAATTACGCCGGCGGTCGGGAAATCCGGACCCTTTATGTGCTCCATAAGATCGGCAAGTGTAGCCTCGGGGTTGTCGATAACCTCGATAACCGCGTCAATAACCTCGCAGAGATTGTGCGGCGGGATGTTTGTTGTCATACCGACGGCGATACCGTTACTTCCGTTGACGAGAAGCGACGGAATGCGCGACGGAAGAACAGTCGGCTCTTCGTGGTAGCCGTCGAAGTTCGGCTGGAAGTCCACTGTTTCCTTGTCTATATCAGAGAGCATCTCCATCGCAATTTTTGAAAGGCGAGCCTCTGTATAACGGTATGCAGCAGCGGGGTCGCCGTCCACCGAGCCGAAGTTACCCTGACCGTCTACCATCGGGTAGCGGAGTGAAAACGGCTGAGCCATACGGACCATCGCGTCATAAACGGAGCTGTCACCGTGCGGATGGTAGCGACCGAGCACGTCACCGACAGTTGTCGCAGACTTGCGGTATGCGTTTGTAGGGGTGAGACCGTCCTCATACATAGTGTAGAGGATTCGTCTGTGAACGGGCTTAAGTCCGTCGCGGACGTCGGGAAGCGCACGTCCTACAATGACGGACATTGAATAGTCTATATACGCCCTTTTCATCTCCTGATTGAGCTCAACGTCAATAATCTTTTCGATTTCAAGATGATTGAGCGGTTTATCGTTCTTGTTTACTTTAGCCATATATATAATCCTCTTTCACCTTTATATATCAAGGTTTGTAACGTATCCTGCGTTCTGCTCGATAAATTCGCGGCGCGGCTCAACCTTTTCACCCATAAGGAGAGTGAAGGTTTCGTCAGCTGCGATGGCATCTTCAAGCGTAACGCGGGCGAGCACGCGGTTTTCGGGGTTCATGGTTGTCTCCCAGAGCTGTTCGGGGTTCATTTCACCAAGACCTTTAAATCGCTGAATCTTTGCATCCTCGCCGATTTCGGCAAGCGCAGCCGCGAGACCGCCCTCGTCATATACATACTGCTCTTTTTTGCCCTTATAGACCTTGAAGAGAGGCGGCATCGCAAAATAGATATGGCCTGCCTCGACAAGCGGTCGCATAAATCGGAAGAAGAACGTTAAAAGAAGCGTTCTGATGTGAGCACCGTCGACGTCGGCATCCGACATGATGACAACCTTGTGGTAGCGGAGCTTTTCGAGGTTGCAGTCGGCTAAAATTCCCGTGCCGAGAGCCGCGATGACGGGGGAGAGCTTGTCGTTTCCGTAAATCTTGTCGGCACGCGCCTTTTCAACGTTGAGCATCTTTCCCCAAAGAGCAAGAATCGCCTGAAATCTTCTGTCGCGTCCTTCCTTTGCAGAACCTGCCGCTGAATCACCCTCGACGATGTAGAGCTCTGTAAGTCGCGGATCCTTTTCCTGACAGTCGGCAAGCTTTCCCGGAAGTGAGAGGGAATCAAGCGGACCTTTTCTTCTTGCGTTTTCCTTTGCGCGACGCGCAGCCTCGCGTGCGCGGGCGGCGTCTATCGTTTTTCCGACGATTGCGCGTGCAACCTTCGGGTTTTCTTCAAAGAAGGTTGAGAGCTTGTCGTTTACCATATTGGTAACGAGAGTTCTTACTGCGGCGTTGCCGAGCTTTGTCTTGGTCTGCCCTTCAAACTGCGCCTCAATAACCTTTACGGAGATGATGCAGGTAAGTCCCTCGAGCATATCCGTGCCCTCGAGCTTTTCATCTTCCTTTATCATTTTTGTCTTTCTTGCATAGTCGTTTATAACACGCGTGAGAGCCGCCTTGAAGCCTGTTTCGTGCATACCGCCCTCGGTTGTGTTTATGTTGTTTGCAAAGGAGATGATGTTTGCGTTATAACCGTCGTTATACTGAAGCGCAACCTCTGCCATATTGTCGTCGCGCTCACCCGAAACGTAGATAACTTCGGGGTGGATGACGTCTTTCTTTATCTTTCCGTTTAAGTATTCAACAAAGGAACGGATACCGCCCTCGTAGCAGAAATCGTCGCTCTTTCCTTCAGAGCCGTCTTCCTGTGTGCGAAGATCGCGGAGAACTATTCTGACTCCTGCGTTTAAGAATGCCTGCTGCTGCAAACGTTTTCTCAGAATTTCATAATCGAAAACGGTGGTGTCGAATATTTCACGGTCGGGCTTGAAGGTAATCTGAGAGCCGCGGTCCGTACTGTTTCCTATAACGGTGATGGGAGTTTCAACATCGCCGCGGCGGAACTTCATAAAATGAACCTTCTCACCGTCGCATACCTCGACCTCAAGCCACTCGGAGAGCGCGTTAACAACAGACGCACCAACACCGTGGAGACCGCCGGAGACCTTGTATCCGCCGCCGCCGAACTTACCGCCGGCATGGAGAACGGTGAAAACGACTTCAAGAGCCGATTTTCCCGTTGCGTGGGTACCTGTTGGTATACCACGGCCGTTGTCGCGGACAGAGATGATGTCACCCTCGCGGATTTCTACCGTGATGCACGAGCAGTATCCTGCAAGAGCCTCGTCTATCGCGTTGTCAACGATCTCGTATACGAGATGGTGAAGACCTGCCTCCGATGTCGAGCCTATATACATACCGGGGCGGCGTCTGACTGCTTCAAGACCTTCAAGGACCTGAATATTACTTTCGTCATAGCTCCCGTTTACTATTTCAGGCATAAATTTTTCCTCCGTTTTCTGATATGTTTAAGTTGGATATTTTTTCTCATAATGCCCTCCTTGTGTAAAGGAGGGTGGCACACAAAGTGTGTCGAGAGGATTGTAAAAAAACAAACCTCGCCACCGTCTTCGATGGAGCCTCTCCTCAAGGAGAAGCCTTTTTACATTTTTCTATTCTTCTGTTTCAAAGAGCTCTTCGCAACGCTG
The DNA here is from genome assembly GCA_045636865.1 of Eubacteriales bacterium. Lineage (GTDB taxonomy): Bacteria > Bacillota > Clostridia > Oscillospirales > JAAYXM01 > SIG480. The sequence goes on along the minus strand of JAZTYJ010000020.1, from coordinate 9,868 downwards.
TTTTAACGTCTGCGGAGAAATCTGCGAAATATAAACTCTTTCTTTGTTGTCCTCACGCGTAACCACGAAAGAACGGGGAATATCGTCGCACACGTTTATAACGTGATTTGACTTTTCCTTTTTTGAGAGAAAGCTCATTGTTCTTTTCGACTGCGAGGTAATCTCAAGGTCAAAAATTCCGATGACGGAGCTTTTCTTTATGAGCTTGCCGTGTCCTATATGCAAAAACAAAAGCTTCTCTCCTTTCTTTTATCTGCCCTCTTCGGCAACGATTTCGCCCTTTGAGACGGTGAAAATCTTGCCGTGCAAAAGCTCGGAAAACATTGATGAATCGCAACCGGTAATCACGGTCTGGCCGCGGTTTACATCGTTTATTAAAAACGCGCGGCGGCTTGCGTCAAGCTCAGAGAGAACATCATCAAGAAGAAGAATCGGTTTTTCTCCGGAATCTTCTTCCAGAATCTCGTGTTCTGCAACCTTAAGCGCAAGAACAACCGACCTGACCTGACCCTGCGATGCGAAATCGCGTGCATTTTTTCCGTTTATGAATACCGAAAAATCATCTCTGTGCGCGCCGATAAGGCAGCTTCGGGATGAAAGCTCGGCGACGCGCCTTTGCTTTAGGTGGTCAAAGATTTTTTCTTTGTTTTTTATATCATCCGTACTCTCAACGGAGCTTGCGTGGGAATATTCAAGCGAAAACTCCTCGCGACCGCCCGATATGTCAAGTCCTACGCGCGAGATAATCTCTGCACTTTTTGACAAAAATGCGCCGCGCTCCTTTATGATATACGCATAAACCTCCGAGAGCTTTTCGTCGAGCACGTCGAGAAAGTCAAGATATTTTTCTCTTCCGTCTTCCATTTTAAGAATCTGCTTTTTATGCTCAATTATCTTGTTGTGCTCCGCAAGAGCTTTGATGTAAGACGGACGCATCTGCGAAATTGCAATATTTAAAAATCTTCTGCGAAGTGCAGGTCCTTCTTTTATTATCTTAAGGTCATCGGGCGAAAAAACAACCGTTTTTATAAGACCGATGTGGTTTGACGGACGTTTTTCTTCAATTCCGTTTACTAAAAGTCTGCGGCTTCCCTGTCTTATCGTGAGGTCAACGTCAAACTCTCTGCCGTAAGCAAAAAATTCTCCGCAGATTCTTGCCTCTCTCTCACCGAGGAAAACAGCGTCAAAATCGCGCGAGGAGTGAAAATTCTTAAGGCACGAGAGATAGAAAATTGCCTCAAGGAGATTTGTTTTTCCCTGCGCGTTTTCGCCGAAGATGAGGTTTTGCCCGTCATCAAACGAAACGGCTGCGCTTTTGTAGTTTCTGAAATTTTCAAGGAATAGCTTTTCTATCCTCATTTTAATCTGCCTTGAGTCTTACCGGAAGGATAAGGTGGAGATATTCATCCCCCTCCGGCGGAGTAATGATGATCGGTGCAACGTGCGTATTGAGCTGAAGGTCAATTTCATCATCGGGGCACGCTCTGAGCGCATCGAGAAGATATTTGTGGTTAAATCCGATTTCGAGGATATCTCCTTCATTTAAAAGCGCACATTCGTCCTTTGAAGAGCCGATTGGCGTGCGGCAGCTGATGTGAAGAACCTTATCCGTAAAATTAAGGTGAACCGGATTTTTTATTCTCTCGCTGATGAGAATTGAAACGCGCTCAATGGCTGTTATGAGGTCGCGGCGGTTTATTCTTACTTTAAACACAGATGTTTTAGGAACAGCGTTTTTGTAGTTTAAGAAATCACCGTCGAGAATTCTTGAAATAATGAGAGAATCGGAAATTTCAAAAATGATGTGCTTTTTACCTACGCAGATAGACGCCGGCTCGTCAGATTCCTGGCAGAGCTTTTCAACCTCCTTGAGAGTTGATCCGGGAACAACGAATGAGAAGTTTTCTTCTTCGCTTTCGTTTTCAATTTTTGCACATCTGTAAGAAAGGCGGAAACCGTCGACCGAGCAGACAGTAACCTTATCACCCTCTACGTTGAAGAGTGAGCCTGTGTGAACCGGCTTTGACTCATCTCCGCTTATAGCAAAGATAGTCTGTGAAATCATTTTCTTCAGGTCTCCCTGAGAGAGAGAGAGGAAGAACTTTTTCTCAATGTCAGGAAGAGCAGGAAAATCGTTTGCAGAGAGATAAACAACGTCGTGGCGGACGTTCTTGCAGGTAACCGTTGCAAACATATTGTCGTCTGTCGAGAAGGTAATCGGCTCATCGGGAAGAAGTCTTATGATGTCGTTTAAAATCTTTGCGTTAACGACGATTTTGCCCGGCTCCTGAATTTCTGCGGGAACGGTTACTTTTATTCCTGTTGAGAGATCATATCCCGTAAGCGAAAGCTCGCTTGTTGCGTTGATAAGGAGACCTTCCATAACGGGAACTGCGCTCTTTGATGCAACTGCCCAGGATGTGCGAGTGATGGCAGTCATGAGATAAGATTTTTCACATACAAATTTCATAGTTATTTTCCTTTCAGAGAGAAATAAAAAAACAAATGAATAATTCTTTATAAAAAAGAATATAATATATATTTTTAGTCTTATTAGTAGAGGGTGCGGAAACTGTGGAAAAGTATCTTTTTGCGTTGATATAAAGCGAAAAATTCATCCAAAGAAATATGTGAATAAAATTTTCTGTTTCCACAGCTTTTTAAACTTTGTTTTTCTTTTAACGAAGTTATATGTTTATTCCACAGAATTTATGTGGATAAGCTATGGTGTCAAAACAGAGTTTTTAACGTCCTGGATTTTTTCGCGGAGAGAAGCATCGTCTTTGAGCTGCTCTTCAAGAGTGTCAATTGAATATTTTACAGTGGCATGATCTTTGTTAAAGACTTTTCCCATTTTGAGAAGAGAAAGTTGTGTCATGGTTCTTACCATATACATCGCAATCTTTCTCGGCTCAACCATGCGCTGTGAGCGATCCTTGCCGGTAATGTCCTCGTATGAAATGCCGTAATACTTTGCGACGGCCTTGATGATGAATTCGGGCGTCGGATTTATCCACGGATTTTCCTTTATGATGTCGAGAACAGCCTCCTCGGTAGCCTTCATAACGTCATTTTCCTTTAAAAGATCGCGGAAGGCGAGAAGCTTATGAACGACTCCCTCAAGCTGACGGACGTTTGCTGTGATGTTGTTTGCTATAAACTCTTTCTGCTCGTTTGAGAGGGAAAGACCTATAATGTCTGCCTTGAGGCTTATAATAGCCATTCTCGTCTCAAAATCGGGCGGCTTGATATCTGACATAAGGCCACACTCAAAACGCGTTCTTAAGCGTTCTTCAAGCTGCGCCATTTCCTTTGGCGGACGGTCAGACGTGAGAACTATCTGCTTTCTCGATTCATAGAGCGTGTTGAAGGTATGGAAAAATTCTTCCTGCGTACTGTTTTTTCCCGCGATGAATTGGATATCGTCTACAAGGAGGATATCCGACGTGCGGTACTTTTCGCGAAATTCCGGCAAAGAACCTTTTTTGATAGCCTCGATAAGCTCATTGGTAAAATCTTCACTTTTTACGTATGTAATCTTTGCGCCGGGGTTATTCTTTTTAACCGTTCCTGCGATAGCATAGAGAAGGTGGGTTTTGCCGAGACCGCTTTCGCCGTGGATAAGAAGCGGGTTATAGATTGCGCCGGGCCTTTCCGCAACGGCTTTTGCCGAAGCGTGGGCAAATTCGTTTGAGCCGCCGACGATGAACTTTTCAAAGGAATATTCAAAGTCGATGGGAATAACGTCTGATGACGAGGAATTGCTTTCTTTGTATTCCTCCTGCGTCAGAATTTTAAATTCGACTGGCAATGAAAAAACTTCAAAGAGAGCTTCATTTAAAACTTTTGTATAGTTGCGAAGAATTTTATCTTTCTTGAAAGATGATGTGGTTGTAAATAAAACTGTGTTATCTGAAAAGTCGACAACGTCCATATCGTCAAACCAGGTGTTGATTGTTGTCTGGCTGACGTGATGTTTTTCTTGCATAACTCGCAGAACTACTTTCCAGATGTCTGCTGCGGTTTTCATAGGTGTTTTCCTCCACTCCGTTAGTATATTTATTATAGCAGAAATTGGATTTAATGTAAATAAAAAAGTGAAAAATATTTACATATATAATATAAGCAAAAATACAGAAAATCAAATCGCGCGCACAGACTTTTTGTATTTCTGCCGCCGACTGAAAAAAGCAAAAAACGCGCACCCTTTTTTCCTCTTTTTTTGTCGGATTTATAGTATAGCACAAAAATTATTTTTTGTGTCAACAAATTTGAAAAAATTTTAAAAATATTTTTTCACAACATATTGTATTATTTTTGTGAATTTATACAAAGAGAAATATATAAAGACGAAAAAAGAGCAAGGGAGAATACCCCTTGCCCTGACGCGTTTAAATTTCTTTTCCGTTGTAGATGTTTACAGTTGCGTTTTCTTTTCTGAAAATTTCTCCTACAGCTACTTTTACTTCGTCATAAGAAATACTTTTGTTTTTGCTTATATATTCTTCCGGAGAAGAGATGCTTTTGTTAAAAGCGAGAGAATATGCGAAATCACATGGATTTAGATTTATTGCACGAAACCTCTCACAAAGCGCAGATTTTGCACAAACAAATGCCCTTTCGTCCGGATACAAGCGTTGTTCTTGAAATAGTGTTTTTGTAAGCGATAAAAGCTCTTCTCCGGTTTTATCCGTTTCAAGCATGAGATACATGATTCCACCGAAATCATAGCTTTCGCATCCGCTTACAACTTCATCAATGATTCCTTCTTGTTCACGGAGAATAAGCGAAAACGGAGAGGTAAAACCCGAGAATAGCATACTGCGAATAAACTCTGCCGTTTCCCTTTTTACTTTCGAAAAATCAATATCAAAAGCAAGCGACAAAGAAAAATCAGAAAGTCCGTCATCGTAGGAATGAAAGTCTCTTTTTGTTCTTTTCAAGAACCTTTCAGGAGTAATGTTTTGTAAACTTGCGGAGGAATATGGAATATCAGAAAAGAAAGATGATATTTTTTCTTCATCTGAAACATTCAAATCCCCAACTGCAATTAATTCAGTACCGTCAGTACAAAACATTTCTTTTTTTCGATTCAAAATATCCGACATCGTGCATTTTAAAACTTTATTTTCAGTCCCAAGAATATCTCCGCCTGCAATTGATTTACAAAAGAAATCGAACAAAAGCTGTTTAAATCTGAAATCTTTTCCGTTTTGGATCTGACGAATAACGACTTTCTTTTCACGTCTTATATCTTCATATGTCCATCCGTTGTCGTCAAACAGTCCTCGAATAATAGAAAGTGCTTCCGAAAAATATTTTTTTGGAGCAGAAATTTCAAATATAGTGCAGTCGCGATAGGTTGCACCGCGAAGAAATGCACCTATTTTTTCTATTTCATAGTAAAAATCTGCCTGCGCTATATTTTGACTTCTTCGAAACGAAAGATGCTCTACGAGGTGGGTTATTCCTCTTTTGTTTTTCGATTCAGTTGCCGATCCGACAGGGAGCTTTAAAAGAATGCAGATGCTCTTTGAATTTTTTATTATACTTGTACGTAAAGAAATACCGTTATTAAGTACTTTTGTCATAAGTATAATCTCCTTTTCGTTTTATGGTGTCATAATATTTATCGGAATAGTAGACCAAAGAGCAGGATATAAAGAAGGCAGCATTCGCAAACCTCTGTAAATTAAATAACCTGTTCCCGCAGCAGCCGCACCGCCAAAAACTTTCGAGAGTGTTTCTTTCTCAACTTTTTAGCCGGTTCTCCCCGGCTCCTCAAGATCAATCGACGGATATTTTTTTGCAAACTCCTCTTTTGTCATTTTTTCAAACCGCATCTTTGGAAGAGATTCACCAAAAAAGTTTATGTTGTCAATATCTGTCTGCAATTCAAAATATGCGTCATAGTATTCTGATTCGCAACAAAAACATACCCTCGACTCAAAATTATCTATATCTTCTATTTCATAAAAGTCCGTGGTTCCGGCATATCTGTTCCACCACATATAGAAAGGATGATAACTTTCTTCTGTTTTAAATTCTCCTTTCATAAGATCTTCATTCTCATCGTATATGAAAAAGTATGCAAACGGATCATAACAAACCCATATGAAATTTTGATCATCTTCTTTCATTCCCGGAAGAAATTCAGGTCTTTGCGGAGTGCAACTGCAAAGCAGAGAGATAATAAGAAAGATGCCACCCAGACAGAAAAAAGTTTTTTTCATTCTCATCATCCTTTCTTTATACAATGAAGCACAAGCGGAACATACCGTTTTCTGCGCAAATAGAAATTTATAGAATTCGTTTCTTCTATTCCGTTTTTTCCAACATTATAAACCCTATACTTCCCATTATCAAGCTTATCAAATGAAACGGTATGAATCATTGAGCTTACCGTATCTCCGTTCCAGAAACTCATAATGTAGGTATCAGCATCGGGAATTTCTGCGTTGAGGATTTCCTTATCGCCTTCATAAGTTTTTACGGAATAGCCTTTTTTCTTAAAATATCTTCCTATCTCAAAAGGACTTGTTCCGAATGCACCGAAAAGCACCTGTCCGTCTGTTTCAAAATCATCGCGCGTCTTTTTGACTTCTTCTTTCTCAACTTTTTTGCCCGTTCCGAAATCGTAATAATAAGTATTCTTTTTGTTTGGTTTCAGAAGGTCGTCTGAAAACCGGTTTTTGTTGTTAAAATTATTCATCAGTTGTTTCTCCTTAAATTAAAAATTTTTAAAACAGGAGAAATGTGGCTGTGTATAAGTTTATATTACCACATTTCTCCCGTATGTTCAAATAGATGTGGTAATGTCAGTTCAGATTATTGAAAACAGTCCTCCTTTCGTGTCGGCGCCGACACCGGTTTTCTTAAGATATTTATATTATATCACTTATTTAATTTCGTGCTTGACAAGAATTTGACAACTTTTTAAGAAAATTCTTAAAAAAAGAAATAAAAAAACAGTTGACATATTTACCTTATTTGATTTATAATGTTCAATGACACTGTATGCAAAGTGTAAAGCTCAAAGCTTTTCACTAAAACAGAAAACGGAGGTGTAAAACGATGGTACGTACTTATCAGCCGAAGAAGCTTCATCGCTCAAAGGTTCACGGTTTGCGCAAGAGAATGGCAACCCGCAACGGTCGCAAGGTTTTGTCTGCTCGCCGTGCAAAGGGAAGAGCAAGGCTTACTCACTAAGTCATAAAACTGAAGGCGGAGACTTATAAAACAAAATACCGCCGCAAAAAAGATTTAGCCCATGAGCCTTCGGATTTATCCGTTACGGGCTTTTTCTTTTTATTTGGAGAAATATTATGAAAAAAACGGTGTCTATCAAATTAAACAGGGATTTTCGGATCCTCTACCGACGGGGAAAAAGCTCCGTCACGCCTGTTCTTGCGATGTACGTGAGAAAGAATAAAAATGCCGGAAACCGTATAGGACTTACGGTCAGCACAAAGGTCGGAAAGGCAGTTGTGCGAAATCGCGTGCGCCGTCGCATCCGCGAGGCGTATCGGATAAACGAAGAGAAATTCTCTGCAGGATACGATATTGTTATCGTTGCGCGCGTTCGCGCCGCGGAGGTATCTTTTTCTGACATAGAGAAGAATCTGCTCAAATTGGCAGAAAGTTTAGGTATTCTTTCGGAGGAGCAGAAATGAAGAGTCTTCTCATAAAGCTTATTATCTTTTACAGACGCGCCATCTCGCCGAATAAAGCACCCTGCTGTCGGTTTATTCCGACCTGCTCGGAGTACGCGCTTGAGGCGATTGAGAAATACGGCGCATTGAAGGGGACATACCTTGCCGTACGTCGGTTACTTCGTTGTCATCCCTTCTCGAAAAAAAGCGGTTATGATCCCGTTCCGTAATCGAAAAACGGGAAAATGAAAGGGGAAATTATGTATAATACAATAATTGTTCAGCCGTTTGGCTGGCTTTTGCGTACGACATACAACTTTATAGGCTCCTATGGTATCTCAATCATTATCTTCACGCTTATTGCAAAGATGATTCTTCTTCCGCTTCAGATGAAGAGCAAGAAGAGCATGATGGAGATGAACCGTCTTCAGCCGAAAATTAAGGAACTCGAAAAGAGATACAAGGACGATAAGAACAAATATTCAATGGAAGTTTCAAAGCTCTATAAGGAAGAGGGCGTTTCGATGTTTGGCGGATGCCTTCCGCTTCTTATAACGCTTCCGATTATGATCGGTCTATATTCCGTTGTCCGTCAGCCGCTTACGCACATCTTCCAGGTATCTGCAGACCAGATTGCGCAGATTGCAGAAGCTCTCCGCGCAGCAGGAGTTACAGCAGGTCTCACGGGTGCTGCAGAGAAGAGCGCATATATGCTTGAGATCGGCGTTGCATCTCACCTTAAGGACTACGGCGAGATTATTTCGGGAATCGTTCCGAAGCTCTCGGGCGTTGACTTTTCATTCCTCGGAATCGACCTTGCGGCTATCCCGAATTTCAAGTATATCACTCCGCTCTGGGCTATTCCGATTCTCTCGGGACTTACTGCATGGCTCTCAAACTTTGTTATCCGCAAGTTCTCGGGTAACACCGCACAGCAGAATCAGCAGATGGGCATGATGAATCTTATGATGCCGCTTATGTCGATCTACATCGCATTCGTCGTTCCGGCAGGTCTCGGTCTCTACTGGATCATAAGCAACATCTTGACGGCTGTTCAGGAGCCGCTTCTCACAAAGTATTATAAGAAAAAAGCAGAACAAAAGGCTTTAGAAGGAGATAAGAAATAATGGCACGTAAAATAGAAGTCAGCGGAAAGAATTTTGACGAGGCTGTAGAAAAAGGCCTTCGCGAGCTCGGACTTGAGCGCGAGGACGTTACGGTTGAAATTCTCGAAAGCGGAAAAGCAGGTTTTCTCGGCATCGGCGCAGTTCCGACAAAGATTTTAATGAAGGAATTTTCTCTTGAGGATGATGACGCGGAAGAGGAAGCAGTCGCAACACCTGTCAAAGAAGAAGCTCCGAAGAAGGAGAAAAAGGAAAAGACTCCGAAGAAAGAAAAGCAGGCAAAGGCAAATGCATCAGCAGATGCAGAAGATGCAAAGGCGTTTCTCACAAAGGTTCTCGGATATATCTGCGACGATATCACAATCAATGAAATCGAAGGCGAAGAAGGCTTTGTTACTCTCGACATCGCAGGTCCGAATCTCGGTGGCATAATCGGTCGCCGCGGTGAGACTCTCGATGCTCTCCAGCACCTCACAAACCTCGTTTGCAACAAGTCAAGCGACACAAAGAAGAGAATAACACTCGATGCAGAAAACTACCGCGCAAAGAGAAGTGAAGCACTCGACAAGTTCGCTCGCCGTGCGGCAAGCCAGGCTATCAAGTATAAGAGAAACAAAACTCTCGAGCCGATGAACGCATACGAGCGTCACATCATCCACGTTGCTCTTCAGGATATGGAGAACATTTCAACATCATCTGTCGGCACAGAGCCGAACCGCAGAGTTGTCATCAACTACACAGGTCCGGACGCACGCCCGAACAGGAGATACCAGAGATAACAAAAAGCACCCGAAAGGGTGCTTTTTTAATGCAGAATTATGAATGCAGAATGCAGAATTGACGGATGAGGTGTCGCCCCTGTAAAATGTAAATCCAAACCGAAGGTGTAGCCTTCCCTTATCAACCCGAAAAGCTGCGGAAAATAAATATCTCCCTCACGCGAAATATATCGAAAAAACTATTGACAAACGGGGGAATATATGTTATATTTTATTCCTAATATTAAACTCAAAGTTTATTTTTACGAAACTTTGTCCCGCAGAGCAAAAGATGAAAGAACCACCGCCGGAGAAAACCTCTTCCGTTGTGGTT
>JAZTYJ010000019.1:0-65048 GCA_045636865.1 Eubacteriales bacterium | reverse complement strand
AATCGCTCTCTTGCGCTGTCTGCAAAATCAAACATCAACGTCTTTTCCTCTTCTTCGTCCCAGACTTCGCGAAGTCCGTAGTCAACACTCATCATATCAACAAGCACTCTCACATAGTCTTCCGTGAAGCGATAGTATGCAAGCTTCTGAAGCTCAAGCGGCATCGCCGATGCTTTCTGCGTTGCAATAATCGCAGAGGTGTTTGTCGGATTGATGTTGCCGAGCGCCGCATCCGATGCGCCCATAAACTCAAGCGTATTCTTTATCACGCGGTCAATGAGCAAAAGCACCTGATTTGACATATCCGCACCACGGAAGCTTGACGCAATTGCTTCGTTCGGGTTTCCGATTACGCCGATAGCCTGTCCCACCTTATTTGACCACGACGAAATCTTTGTTGCATCGTATACCGTTTTCGGAAATGCGTTTGCCTTTACCGAGTGAATCGCCATTGCGAAAAGCTGGTTTATGCTTATCTGGTTCGGGATAAGCCCCGTTATCGCCGCCACTCCGTGATATGAATTTTTCACCTTCTCCCACGGCATCACCGCCAGCGGATAGTATGTATATCCTGTATCCCATTCCTCGCGGATTACGGCGTCGCGCGTGGTTTTGACGGCGTGAACAGTTCCATTTTCTTTCCAGAACTTCATTATCACGGTGCAAAGCTCATCTCCGCCGCGATTTTTGTTTATGTCATACATCTCATACTGCTCATCGGGGAGAATTTCGTACGCCTTAAGCTCGCTCATTCCGTTTTGGATTGCTTCGTCGCGCACGGCCTCCACGTGCTTCCGGATTTCCACAAGAACGTACGGTTGCTTCTGAATGTCGGCAATATACGGATTTCCGAACATGAGGTTTGTGTTATCAACGACCTCACATTCAATTCTGCCTTTTGAAAGCGCACTTTTGCCATTACCCTTGTCGAAGTAAAAATAGAGGATACCGTCGCCGTCCACTGCCGCATTTCTTATGATATCGCGCGATTTCTCCTTAATCTTTGCAACTTCGATTATGTTTTCAACCTCATCTGCCCAGATTTTTGCTTTTTTCAGCATTTCTTTATCCTTCTTAAAAGGCGTAAATGCAATACCGATGTCGTTTGCAACTATCATTGAGATGAAATAGTTTACAACGCGGCGCAAAACGTTTATTACGGGCTTTGAAAGGTCGGGGGCGTTTAATCCTTCCCATTGTCTGCCGATGAAAAAGTTTTCGTTTTTTCTCACTGTTTCATAAAGCTCAATGCCTTTGTTGTAGGAGACCGCCTTTGTGTACTCATTCCAGATTTCCGTTGGTTTTTTAGATATTCTCATCGTATTCCTCCTGTTCATTTCCGTCATATCCGAGAAGGTTTTCCCATTGTCTTAACACACCCTCGGGGATGTTTTCTTCTGCATCTTCCTTTTCTTCCTCCGGCACAAAAAGCGAATCTCTCTCAAAGAGCATTCCGGCGCCGAAGATAAGCGCGCCAAAAAACATAAATATAAGATTCCAGACCATAGCTTACCACCCTATATTCGCCATAACAGCTTCGATTTCAGCCGTGGTGAGACCGCTTTTTTTAAGATTGTATGCCATCTGCCACTTCTTGTAATAATCATCACGCTCGCGCTCGGCAGCGGCATTCTGGCGGTCCCATATTTCCTTATTTCTTGCATTTCCCGAATCATACGCGCGAAGCTGCATATTCATAATTGCTTCTGCCGTATCAATTCCGTGATTATAAACAAGGTTGTGGTAATCCGCAAGGGCGTTTGCCTTTTCGATATCACCCTGATACTTTGCATCAATATACGCCGCTTCAAGCTCATTTAAATAATCATTTTTCTGTCTTTCATTTTCAGAAAGTGCCTGCTGATAGGCGCTTGCAAGCTTCAGCTTTGAGCTTTCTGCGTAGCCGGAATTTGCAAGGCCGAGCTTTGCAAGTTGCTCACCTGCCGCACCGTATGGGTTTGATGCCGCTATATACGCATTATACGCACTTCTGTTTGCATCAATGTATCTCTGATTTGCCAACTGCTTCTGTCTCTCGATTTGCTGACCTCTGTTCTGTGTTGCAAGGTCTATTGCCTGCACCTTTGCGTCATATCCGTCTTTGAGACCTATCCCAAGTTTTTGATACTCCCTGCTGATATCGCTCACCATACTTCCGGGAGTTTTTACTCCGCCTTCGCCTGTGTAGACATACGTTCCGCCGGCGGTGGGTACAACAGAGCCGATGTCTATTCGTTCTTTTCCTTGTGAATCTTTAAATGTTTTTCCGTCGATTATCCATCCTGTTGCCGATTTTCCGTACGGATCCTGATAAGTTACCTGTGTTGTTGCCATAATTTTATTCATCCTTTCTATTTGTCTGTTTTTGCATAAAAATATTTTCTTATTATTCCGCCTATTCCAAAGGCGTGGTTTGGTTTGTCGTTTTTGCAAACTATCTGTATCGCTTTGTACTTTTTAACCTTTCTGTTGAACGGTACCACCGTATACGACGATGTATTGAAGGTGAAATTTTCAAAGTCAAGGTCCTCAAAATTGAATATTCCCGCGTTTTTCTCTGTAATTTCACCTACATCTTCCGAATCGGTTTTTATCGCTACGGAAACTCCCGACCTGTTATACGACTTAAGAAAAACTCCCGAGCCTTTTTTAAGCATCGTTTTAAGACACGTAAAGTCCCCGTCATCCGAGAGCGGGGTTGACCATATCGCACAGATGGCATTTCCATTATCTGTATATGCAGATGATAAAATTTCGCCTCTTTCGTTTTTCATATCGCTATTGAAACAACAAAGACGTCCGTCATCCGTACCAAAGAAAAGAGTCCCTTTGCTTTCACAAAGAACGCGCGCAGGAATATTCGTCCAGAAATACCATTCATATTCAAATGTTGACGTCTTGTTTCCCGAATACGACTTTTTAGAAGCATCCGCGACGAAACATTTCCCGTTTACGCAAAGAATCAGATATCCATCCCACTCACACATCACGGCGTTTTCGAGATTTTTCTCAAATAGCAATTTGCCGTTTACTCGGGTTGAGCGCATACACAGCGCACGTTCGCTCGAAATATCCTGTTGCGCGATTGCATAAACTCCGTTTCGCGTAAGATAAACAGGGTCATCAAGAAATGTTGTCATCGCACGTGACGATATCGCTCCAAGTCCGCTTATTCCTTGTTTTATCGGAAAGATAACCTCTCCATCCGACAGACTCTGGTATGAGCGCATATATGTAGTTGAACCGTCGCCGTCGCTCTTGATTATTGCCTGTTCGGCACCTACACGGAGATAACCCATTATCCGACTTGAATCAAGACCTATCTCCGTGTAATTTATGTCGGGCACAAAAAGGGGGTCATTCACTCCAGATGCCCATTCAACATTCGGATAGTCAGGGTTACCGGAGAAAAAGACACGATTTTCAAACACGTCCATAAAACGGCATTTGTCTATTCTCTCTGTATAGCCATCTATTTTATGTGTGTATTCTACCGAAATTTCATCAATTCCATCACTCGCACTTTTTACACTGCGCGGACGACACGCAACAAATCCGCAGTTATTTCTTTCAGAGTTTCCAATATAAAGATACTCAACCGAATATATTTTTTCTTCAATTGGAAGCATCGCATCTTTATTGATGTAGCCTTCAATTTTGACCAGTGCACCTTCATAACTGGTATACAAATTTTCGTCTTCCACGTTTTCATAAACCGAATAGTAATCATCCTGAAGCTGCTCTTTATCCGAAAAAACAATATCAAAGATAACTTCTCCTGTGGAAATATTTTTCATAACCACGCGACTTCCCGGATCTATTTTGCTGTCAAGAATGAACGCGTTATAATGTCCGGTACTCTCAAAGGTGTTTCTTCTTCTCCCCGAGATGAGATTGAGCTCAACTTCATCGGGGATTATAGGGTTGTTTACATCCGGCAAAACGCCTTCTTTAATCCATTTTCTGAAGTCACTATTATGATACTCATTAATTATGTCACCGTCTTCACATATAGGAATTCGCGCACCGTTAATCTGCGTTATCGGAGCATACATTTCGTCATATTCCTCTGCACGCACACACTTTTCGCCGTCAAAAACGAGATACTCGCTTCCCGTCAGGATATAGAGTTTTCCTTTGAAGAGCTTTCCGCATGAGATGTTGTCGGCACATCCCGAATACAGTTCCTCTCGCTCACCGTCGCGGAGCTTAAAAATTTTATCTCCGGCGTGAACAATCGTACACCGGGCTTCTTCTGTAACGAAGCTGAAAATCCCGTTTATTCTGCCCTCAAAGTTTTCAAGGACGCGCCAACCGACTCTCTTCTCGGGAAGTCCGTCAAGATCAGAAATCACGTTCTGCGCATCAGGACTTCGCCTGTCGTCTACCATCGAGGCATCCTTTGAAAAATCAACACCAAGAAAACTTGTGTATTTTTTCGCATAAACCGCGTTTTGATTTTGATTCTTCTTAGCCACCTTTTCCACCTCTCATCACATAAATATCCTTGATTCGATTATGTCGATTCTCTCGCGCAAAAACTCCATATCGCCCGACAGCATATTTGTGCATGCACCCAAATCCGAGGTCGTTTTCTTCATATCCTCCAAAAAAGTGCGAATATCACACGCATAGGTAATGCTCAAATCGGTATTTGAAGCAATATAAATTTCAGGATATTTCGTACGCAGCGCGCACAAAGCCCTACCTGCTTCGGTTTCCGTCAAATCTGTTTCCGTCGGATTTTCCAAAGCGTACAATATCTTTTGATTCTCCATGGATCTTTTAAACTGATCAAGTGTCTCGACATCTGTATTGAACACAATATAGCTTTTTCCGCCTGCCGAAATCTGATTACTTCCGGCGTTGAATGTATTTTGAGTGTCGGCAAAGCCGTAACGATATGATGTACAATATCCGAATGATCCAACGCCGTCACCCATATAGAATACATCAAGCTCTGCGTAATACACACCCGTTTTATCGCCTGCGACCCAACCGAGAGTGCTCGCGTCCTCAATTATGCCGCATCGGCGAATCAGCTTTACCCGTCCGTCTGACATATTAATTTCATCGCGACAAATCCACACATCACCGAAATTCATAATGCCATGCAAAGTGATCCCCTGAAATGTTACCTCTTTCTTTTCAACAGCAGATGGTGTAGATCTGAGTGTGATTGTCGGATTTTCAACACTCTCAAATTCAACATTGTTTGAGACACCCGGCAATGCATTCTGCACACTTTTACCGACGAGGCTGATTTCCGCAAAGACGCCGTCTGTACAATCGCGGATATTATGCTCCTCTGCATAATCAAGCTTGTTTTTCGGGGCATTTTTCCAATTCAACTCGTCTATGTATCTGCGGGTTTTTTCGCTCATCGGCTTATCCGCATCGGAAGTATTGTCAACATTCGAAAGACCTAACTGTTCTTTTGTAACACCATGCGGATTATCATTTTTTCCACAATGTTTCCGAAACTCGTCAACTCCTTCTATGCGTTCTGAAAGTTCATCAAACAAAGCCTTCGCCGAATTGCTTATCGGCTTATCCATGTCAGATGTGTTATCAACGTTTGAGAGTCCTATCTGCGCCTTTGTAATGCTATGCGGGTTATCACGATTTTCAATATGCTTTGACGACTTGTCTTCGGCTTCCGCAAAGGCATCGACAAGCGCATTATGCTTTTCCTTGATTTCACCATCGCTTCGCGCGTCAAAGAGCTCTTTAAGCTGTCTTGCGCTATACCCTTTATCAGACGGATAATCAGGCAGCTCTGAAATCGAGCTTTTATAACTTGTTATCTTTAAATTCTCTTTATTCATATATAATCTCCTCAGTTAAATTCAAGCAGGTCTTCAACCTGCCTTTCAAATTCCGGCGTAATACTTTCTTCTTCGCGCTGTCTCATCGCAGGTGCCGGTCTCCCTGCGACAAAATAGCGTATCGCATCCGGAGCGTGAGTAAGCTCATGCGGAGTGGTTGACGCATCATTGGGATTTTGGGATGATATCGAAAGCGCAGGAAGAGTCCTTATAAGATTTTTGCAGCTTGAAAAAATCCGCAGGGAAGCGCACATATACCCCGTCTCATCGACATAGGGTGAGAGCCATTCTTTAAGGTTATACCACCCCTGTACGCGATCATTTTTCGCCGCAATGAGCTTTATGCCGTTTTCTGCAAAAATCTCTGCCGCACTCTTTCCCGTATCCTGACGTCTGTTCCACAGATCCGGAGGCGCGAGGGATGCGTAGACCTTTTCATCCGAAACCTCAAGTATCCTCTTTGCCGCAGCAGAAATTATGAGCCCGCTCTGATACACCTCACGGTAAACATACGCCCTTCCGTTTGTATCAAGCGCAATCCAATACCCCGCGAGCATATCAAGCCCATAGTCCATAACGAAATATCTCCGCCACTCCTTCGGAATTTCAAACGGCTCAATCACGTGAATCTCTCGTCGCCATTCGGTGAAGTATTGTCCTTCAAAGATATCCCAGTTTCCGTAAAGAAGCGCCTCCTTATCCTTTCCCGACAGTTTCTCAAGGCGTTTTATGTACCCCGGATCCTTTTTCATCAGGAAAGAATTGTCCCGCACCTTTGACGGAATGAAAATTCTTCCGAGATGTTCCTTATCAGGGCTCCCTATGTCTATGAATCTTGACTTCACCCACGAATGTCCGATACCACCCGGATTCGTTGAACTTTTTATCTGCTTCGGATACGAATTCGCACCTCGCACTCTCGAAATCAGATAAACGTACATCTGCTCCGTAAAATGAGTCAGTTCGTCAAAACGGATCACGTCATACTCTGCAGACTGATACCTGTAAACGTCGTTCTCGGTATCGCAATACCCGAAATCAATAATTGAGCCGTTTTTGAAAATTCCCTCGTGCTTTGCTGACTTGTAAGTAAAAATATCCCTCGGATAAATTTCAAGCGCACACCTTACAAGTGATTTTTCAAGCTCAGGAAGAGTCCGTCTCAATATGAGCTGCTTTGATTTCGGATACTTAAGCGCAAACAGAAGCGCGTCAACAAGCTGACCGTAGGATTTTCCTCCGCCTGCCGCGCCGCCGAAAAGCACCTCGCCTGCCGTAGCATTTATAAAGTCGCTCTGACGTTTTGTGATACTAATTTCCATTCTGCCCGCCGACAACTCTGACAACAACATCGTATGACTGCGCACCGTCATCCTCTGCCGTGCCAAGAAGCTCTTCAATAAACATCGCAGCCTTCAGATCACCCTCAAGTCCCTTTTTCACCTGAGCCAGCGCGAGCGCCTCAATAACGCTTGCGCTTTTCCTACCGAAAATCGGTATTCCTTTTTCCGAAAGCTCCTCATCAGAGAGTCTTCTGCGCACAATTTTTTGAAGTTCTCTCTTTATTGAAGTTCGCCTTTTTGCCATTGTCTCACCTCCTTTCGAATACAAAAAAGCGCACACAACTAAATGTGTACGCTTTTCGTATTATCTGTATTATAGCACAATTTTTAATTAATTTTTGACAAGATTTTGACAACTTTTATTTCTTAATCCTCTCCCGCCGGGAAGAGTGAGAGCGGGTCAATATGCTTTCCGTTTTCCGTCACCTCAAGATGCAGATGCGGCTCGTCAAGACACTCGGAAAGCGCACTGTTGCCCACTTTTCCGACAACGTCGCCCCCCTTTATCACATCGCCCTTCGCAACGGGAATGTCCTCTGAAAGATTTGCATATATGCTGCAAATTCCGCCCTTATGCGTGAGTTTAACAACGCACCCGAGCATTTCATCCCTCTTCACTTCCGACACTTCGCCGTCACAAATCGCTCTCACTTCGGCACCGAGCTCACCTTTTATATCAACACCCTGATGGATGCGCCAGTCGTCCATCGTTTTGCTCTTTATGAGCTCCTCTCCCGAAAACGGAGTCGTTATTGCTCCGCCAAGGGCAACGGTATAAACTGCCTCCTGTTTTTTCTCAACGGGTTGCGGAGTCTCCTTTTTACTTACAGGCTCTTTTTCAGCCTCTTCCTTTTGTTTTATCTGCTCTGACATTGTCTCTTCGGTATCGTAGTCCGTTTTATTCTCAATGTCCGATAAGACCTCACCCGTATCAAAGTCCGGTTCGTCATAATCGGGGAAAGGAATCTCAAGAACCCCCTGCGTCTCAATTTCCTCCCTGACATCCTTTGCCGCATCGCGCGCGACATACATCACATAACCCGAAATTCCTATTGCAGAAATGCAGAGGAAGAGGATTATGTAAAATCCGCTTTTTGCGACTTTACTTAAAAATCCTGAATATTTACTCAAAACAAAAGCACCTCCGAGCTTATTTTAGCCCGAAGGTGCTTTTCGTATTCACATTAAACGTTGAATCTGAAAAGAATTACATCGCCATCTTCGACAACATATTCTTTTCCTTCGCTTCGCATAAGGCCGCGGTCTCTTGCGACAGCAGTTGAGCCGCACTCCATAAGGTCGTCATATCTTATGACTTCCGCACGGATAAATCCGCGTTCAAAGTCGGTATGTATCTTGCCTGCCGCCTGAGGAGCTTTTGTTCCCTTTGTAATTGTCCACGCACGAACCTCGGGAGTACCTGCGGTGAGATACGAAATAAGACCGAGGAGAGAATAACAGACCTGAATCATACGGTCAAGACCTGACTGCGTAAGCCCAAGCTCTGAAAGGAACATCTCTCTTTCATCCTCTGCAAGCTCTAAAATCTCTTCTTCGAGCTTTGCACAAATCGGAATTATCTGCGAGCCTTCAGCCTCCGCAAACGCCTTTAACTTGAGATAATACTCGTTTGAATCAATACCCGAAACAAAGTCGTCTTCCGACATATTGGCCGCATATATAACCGGCTTTGCGGTAAGAAGCTCAACCGTGCTGATAATTGCCGCCTCTTCGTCATCTGCCTCAAAGCCTCTTGCGCACTTTCCTTCACCGAGGTGAGCAGAAAGCTTTTCCAAAAGCTCAACCTCCTTGAGAAGTCCCTTATCTCCCTTTGCCGCTTTTCTCGTCTTGTCAAGACGACGCTCGAGCATTTCGATATCGGAAAGAATGAGCTCGTAGTTTATGGTGTCAACGTCGCGGATGGGGTCAATTCCTCCCTCGACGTGAACGATGTTGTCATCTGCAAAGCAGCGAACAACGTGAACAATCGCATCAACCGCGCGGATGTGAGAAAGAAACTTATTTCCGAGACCTTCTCCCGATGCCGCACCCTTAACAAGCCCTGCAATGTCAACGAACTCAACAGTTGCATAAGTTGTCTTTTCCGTATTATAAAGCTTTGAGAGTGCGTCAACTCTCGCATCAGGAACTGCAACCGTTCCGACGTTCGGCTCAATTGTGCAGAACGGATAGTTTGCAGCCTCCGCCCCCGCGTTTGTAATTGCGTTAAAAAGTGTACTCTTTCCGACATTCGGAAGTCCTACTATACCTAATTTCATGCCTAAAATATTCCTTTCTGCTGTAAAACCAAATTATCAATCTTCAACCTTTTCAAAAAACGTGTCCGGGTGGTTCGGGTCAAACTGCTCGTTTGCCCACATGACCGTAACAAGATCTTCGGTATCCGATAAATTTATTATGTTGTGAGTATATCCGGGAAGCATATGAACAGCCTCAATTTTATCTCCGCTCACATAAAAGTCGCGAATTTCGTCTGTTCCGATTTTTCTCTGTCTTATAAGACCCTTTCCCGAAACAACTATAAAGAATTCCCACTTTGTATTGTGCCAATGTTCGCCCTTTGTAATCCCCGGCTTTGAAATATTAACGGAAACCTGTCCGCAGTTTGCGGTTTTCAAAAGCTCCGTAAAACTTCCCCTGTCATCAACGTTCATTTTAAGCGCAAAGCTCGCTTTCTCCTGCGGGAGATATGAGAGATATGTCGAATAAAGCTTTTTCGCAAAGCTTCCGTCCGGAATCTCCGGAAGAACAAGCGTCTGCGGCTGTTTTTCAAACGAATAGAGCAGATCGACTATCTCGCCGAGCGTAACCTTGTGTGTAATCGGAGCCGCACAATATTTTCCATCTTCGCAAAGCACCGTGTCAATTCCGTCAAACGTGCATCGATGCTCACGCCCCTCAAGTGCCGCAAGCATTTCGCCAACGAGATCATCAATATACAAAAGCTCAAGGGTTACGTTTCTGTCGTTCACCTGAATCGGAAGAGAATTTGCAATGTTGTTGCAGAATGTCGCAACAACCGAGTTGTAATTCGGGCGGCACCACTTTCCGAAGAGGTTCGGGAACCGGTAAACAAGCACCTTCGCGCCGGTCTCCTCACCGTATGCAAAAATAAGCTCCTCGCCTGCCTTTTTGCTTCTTCCGTAGTCGCTGTCGTATCTGCCGATACAGGTCGCCTGAATTGATGAGCTTATCATAACGGGAGCTTTGTTCTTATGCTTTTTGAGCGCATCAAGAAGCTCTGATGCAAAGCCGAAATTTCCCTGCATAAATTCGTCATTGTTCTGCGGACGGTTCACCCCCGCGAGATTGAAAACGAAATCCGCTTCCTTGCAGTATGTATCAAGAAGCTCCTTCGGTGTATCAATATCAAACTCGAAGATGCTGTCTATTTTTATTTCAGGATGGGTTCTGTCCTTTCCGTCGCGGATGTTTTTGAGTGCAGCACAGAGGTTTTTCCCAACGAAGCCATAGGCGCCCGTAACAAGTATGTTCATCTTTTTACTCCTTTGTCTGTCTTTATAATCCAAGCTCTTTAACGATATCCGTTATTTCACTTGTTTTTTCTTCAGACATCTTTTTGAGATTGCCAAATTCACGAATCGCATTCTGTGCTTTTTTATTGAAAACAGACTGTATCCATCTCCACACCTGAACAAACGGCATAAGATACGGGTGTTTTTTCAGTATAGGATAATAAAACTGGAGATGTTCTCTTTTAAGAAACAGTCTTTTCAAGAAAAATCCCCGTCGTCCTCCGAGCTTCTCCTGTGTCAAAACAAGATAATTTTCGTGCGTTCCGTAAACTCCGCTGCCAAGTATAAACTCTTCCATTTTCTTTGTTATCTGCGTATGCTCGGCGTTTTCCATCCACACCGCATTCAACTGTCGTGTTCTCTCAAAAAACAGAGTCGCACCGCGCTCGTCCAGAAGCGAAGTCAAGGCCTCTTCGGAAACGTAAAGTTTTTTATCAAGAAACCACAAATCAAGAATCTGGCGGATTCCGCAACCGCTTCTTGCAAAATGATCTGCCGCATGAATGACAACATATGAAAAAAGAAACTCATCCTTAAACGCCAGAGAATATTCACCCTCGCCGCTTTTCACCACAAAGTTGGAAAGCTCATCAAGGCTCTTATTGAGTTGAGCAGAGCTCTCCCTCATTTTAAAATGCAGTTCAAGATGCATTCCGCTCGGAGAGTACAGCGAAACTTCATAATGCCCCTCTTCCCTGCATTCGTATCCCAGTTTTTCGCACAAAAGCGTCTTTGCGCGCGAAAGGTCGTTCGGGCTTACGAGTATATCAATATCACAGCTTGTCCTCATCCACGGTTCAGGATAAAACCTCGCAACTGTCTGCCCTTTTAGCTGCAGATGTTCTATTTTTTCATTCTCAAAAAGTTCGGATATGCTTTTAAGCTCCGCCATCTTGATTTCGTGTCTGTAAACTGCAAGCATTGTCTGATTCTTGAATTTTTCAGCTGTTTCACCTTTCAAAAGCAAGCCGTTTTCAGCTAAAGCAAAACCAATAATATGAGCAAGATCATGCTTTTTTGACATAGCATAGAGTTTTAAAAGCGACTCTTCATCTATGCACTTTTTAACGTTATCCGCAAGCATCTCCCCTTTTAATGTAAAGCGAAGAAGATCAAATAACAGTTTCTCCGTGTTCATGCAAATTTTTACCCCTTTGCGAGTTTACTTTTTAAGCTCTTCCTGAATATATGCAAGCGCCGCAATCTTCTCTTTCGTCTGCTCAACAGTCAAAAGCTGTGTGTTGTTTGAATTAAACTCCGTGAGAGTGTTGCGCTCTGTATCTCCGTCTTTGAAATACTTGTCGTAGTTAAGTCCGCGCTTGTCAGACGGAACGCGATAGAAGTTTCCCATATCAATAGCATTTGCACACTCTTCATTTGTGAGGAGAGTTTCATACATCTTCTCACCGTGTCGGATACCGATAACCTGAATATTCTCCTTGTCTCCGCCAAAGAGCTCACAAACAGCCTCTGCTTGAGTTTTAATTGTGCAGGCAGGTGCCTTCTGAACAAGAATATCGCCGTTTTCGCCGTGTTCAAATGCGAAAAGAACAAGGTCAACAGCCTCATCAAGAGACATAATAAAACGAGTCATAGTCGGATCTGTTATGGTAATCGGCTTACCGTCTCTTATCTGATCAATCCAGAGCGGAATGACAGATCCGCGCGAGCACATAACGTTGCCGTAGCGTGTACAGGAAATCTTAATCTTTGACGGATCAACCGTTCTTGACTTTGCAACGATAACTTTCTCCATCATTGCCTTGCTTGTTCCCATAGCGTTTACGGGATACGCCGCCTTGTCGGTAGACAGGCAGACGATGTTCTTAACACCTGCATCAATTGCAGCGGTAAGAACATTCTCTGTTCCGAAAACGTTTGTCTTTACAGCCTCTATCGGGAAGAATTCGCAGGAAGGAACCTGCTTGAGTGCAGCAGCGTGGAAGATATAGTCAACGCCGTGCATCGCATTTTTTACTGATGCAAGGTCTCTGACATCGCCTATGTAGAACTTGATTTTTTCTGCGACATCCGGCATCTTTGCCTGAAATTCATGGCGCATATCGTCCTGCTTTTTCTCATCGCGTGAAAAGATGCGGATTTCACCGATATCGGTCTTTAAGAATCGGTTTAAAACCGCATTCCCAAAGCTTCCGGTTCCTCCGGTTATGAGTAAAGTTTTGTCTTTAAAAAGTGACATATTATTTCCTCCAAAACATCTGTCATTTTCTTGGCAACAAACATCTGTAAATTTTGACAGTACATCATTTAATTAATTTTTCGGAATTTATTCAGCACAATGCTTATCAGTGAAACAAAAAGTGCCCGTTTTATGACAAGCATTATGGCAAAGATCAACAATGTTATAATCCATCCAACAAAGGTCTGGCTCTCCAGCAGTATTATCTGCAAGCCCAAAGCAAACAAACATATTATATCATTTTTCAGATCAAAATCTATCCTTATAATCTTCCTTGTATTGATAATTCTGAATATCCACATACAGAAATATGCAATCATTGTTGCTATAGCAGCGCCCATAGCACCAAACTTCGGAATCAGCACAAAATTCAAAATGATATTTGTTAGCGCCGCAAAAACAGTTGTAAGCGCAAGCATTTTTGTTTTTTTCGCTGAAGTATAAACGCTTCCCAGGAATGTCGCCAAAACATTAAATACATTTGCAAGAACTAATACCGGAACATATTTCCACGCAGAAAAGAAATCCTTTGCAAATAAAATTTTAGACATAATCGGACTAAAAGCGATAACCATTGAAGCTATTAAAAAGTTTGCATCAATGCATTTTTTATATATATCCGTAAAAAACTCACTTGATTCTTCACTGCCGAAGTCCACAACCGCTGACAGTTGCCACGCTGACAAAAACACCGTCATAACCGTCATTATTATTGATGGAATTTTGTATGATACTGAATATATTCCGATTTGAGATAAATCCGTATAGTATTTCAGAATATACTTGTCTGATGAATTTGAAATCCACCAGCTTATGGAATTGGGGATAATCGGAATAGAATAAATCAATGTCTTTTTTATCAGCCCGAAGTCCATTTTCCAGAATGGACGAAGATATCTGTAAAGCTTTGAAGCAAAGAACAAATATATGAAAGCAACAACCTGTCCGGCTATTACAGAAAACAAATATCCTCTGACTCCCGTTTTTAACAACAATAAGCATATCAAATTCAAGCTTATCATAATTACGGTTTTCACTATTCCGGCTATCGAATAATGTTTTACATCCTCTATTCCCTTCACAAAATTCATTGTAATGACGCCAACACAGTGCATAAAGAAATATGCGTAAAAATACATGCTGTATTCCTTGATAACTGTGCGCGAAACTATCGGAAAAGCCAATATCAACAGCAACAAACCCACCAGGCACACATGCATTCCGCTGCTGAAAATAGTATGTTTGTCTGAAGACTTATCAAGAGCATATCTGAGAATAGCTTCTCCTATGGCCAATGTAAAAAACGGATATAATAAAGATGAAGTAGTTACTATAAGATCATATATTCCGTATTCTGCAGTAGACAGAACATTCGTATATAATGGGGTGAATATCAAACCCAGAAAGCTCGTAGAAAAGCTTCCTAATGCAAGCAAAGCCGTATTTACCGCCAAATTTTTATATTTTTTTCTCAACTGTTACATCTCCCCGTATGACAAAGCCTTCCTGAGCGCATTATAAAACGACATATAGCTTTCTGATTCCTTGCACAATTCTTGTGCAATTTTTTCTTTCGGAGGATTTTTTATGAGATGTTTTGCGATGCTCCCAATTCTTTCAATATCGTCTTTTCCGAAATATTGTTTTCCCCTATGATAAAAACCAGGCAAATCCAAACGCTTTGAGTAGAGCTCGTGCAATTTCGTTATTTGCTCGGTGGTTTCAGGTAAATAATCCAGCGATATTACCGGAGTTAGATTGACTAAAGAAAACATTGTGCCGTGAAAATACGTTGTAAATGTAATGTCGAAAAAAGAAAAAGCTGTCGTCCACTGCAAAACAGTGAGATCAACCAACGAAACATCACACAGATGATTTGAAGCATATAATGCAACATACTGCACCGAGTTTCCAAATATGCTTTTTGCAAGTTTTGC
The DNA here is from genome assembly GCA_045636865.1 of Eubacteriales bacterium. Taxonomy (GTDB): domain Bacteria; phylum Bacillota; class Clostridia; order Oscillospirales; family JAAYXM01; genus SIG480. The sequence goes on along the minus strand of JAZTYJ010000019.1, from coordinate 50,183 downwards.
AACTCTTTCATCGCCCATGATTCCCACTATCGGTTTATTCAAGTCAATGCCTCTTGAAACCAGAATCTCTTCCACCTGTTTTTTGTATTCCGAGAGTTCTGAAACATCAAAAAATGTCGACGGATCACAATTATGATTTGGTTGCAAATCCTCATTTACACCCTTCACCACATACTCGCTCGATGTATCGCGGACTCCAACGTAGAAAAAGTCCGCAAGTGCTGTTGAGAGTGCTTTTTGTTGTTCTTTGGAAAGCTTTTTGTGGTCATCTGTTCCGACCGAAGCCGCATAGCTGAGTTTTACAGCTCCATACTTCCCACACAGATAGTATGCATTTGGAAACGGAACCGTTGTCCACTCCCAGACGCAGTCACTGCCGACCACTATAACATCATATTCATTTTGAACTTCTTTGCAAAACTCTTCAACATCGTTTTGCCTATACTTTTTTTCTGAAAGCGGCAATGCAGACATCGATTCCTGAAACTTTTTGTATCTGATTTTTTTCTCTCTTAAATATTCTCTGTGAAACAAGAGAGTTGAAATCTTTTTCAAGGCAAGTTTTATATTGAAAAGCAGTCCTCTTTTAAGTGAGAATGAGCGAACAAGAAATTTTGATATACTCGGATTGTAGTTGTCAAGACGAAATTGAGGCACATAATCAATTACCTCTACCGTAGCATCAGGAAAATCTTTTTGAATTCGCCTTGTTAACGAATAACACTGAGCAACCGCTCCACAATTTATAGAACGATGAAAAGTTAATATGCCAATCTTTGCCATAATAATACATCCTCTGCTTCTATACTCAATTTAACTCTCTCCACTTCGGAATTTCTTGGTCTATGACATCCTTCTCGATTTTTCTTGTTTTCAAAATCATAACCATCCGAAACAGCCCGTACATAACGAAGTTACACACACATTTAAACATAAATCCTGTTTTCATCTCGCCGCCAAACCGCGACTTGAAGCGCTGTATGTCATGATATTTTGAATTTTCATCTTCGTTAATTCTGCAACCGACAAAACTATATTCTTCAACACCCTGTTCCATCAGGAATTTCATTATTTCCCACTGCAAAAGGTTTCCTGAACCTGTATAAGGACGATCCTTGTTTGCACCAAACATATAATATCCACGTTTACTGTCGTAATAAATAAGTGCTCCCGATTGTGGCTCATCATCCTTATACGCGATAAAAATCGTACAGTAATCTCCAAGATTCTCTATCTTTTTTTTGTAAAATCCCGCTCCAAGTGAGCTTTTTCCACTTCGCTCCCATGTAGCGTTATCCATCTGAACATATTCAGAGATCAATTCTTCCGTGGTTCCGCTTTTTACGATTACTCCATCCTTTTGAGCCTTTCTGACTGCGTTTCTGTGTTTACTGTGCATATTTGCAAGCAACACTTCTTCACCGAGTTTCAAATCGCATATGTAGTTTCCGAAACAGATCCTCTTGCTTTTTTGCGGATATGCTTCAAAATCCGCATAAGCCGGCGTAGGCAGAATAAATTGAACCTTTTTTCTTCCCGCCAAAAACTTCACACATTCATCCAAAAAAGAAGAACACTCATCATTCTTTTTCCCGTTTATGCTCAATGGATGAAACAAAAAAGAAGCATAAACAAAACAAATTTTCCTCGTTACCGTTACCGGTATTACATATTCCTCGTCGGCAAGAATAAGAAATTCTCGATTTTCACCTTCGGCTAATCTTTTAAATTCATCCGAGAAAAACAAGCTGTCGCCAACAATTTGTCTTCCGCGAGATGACAGTTCTCCTATTGAATGAATTTCTTTAAGCATCTTTTTCAATCCCTTTATCTGTCCGAATTTCTTTTTCTATATCTTCCATTGTTACAAATTCAAACTTTTCTTTTTGTTTTAAGACTTCGGAGATTAATTTTTTTAAATTCTCTATTCTCACATCATCAGTTATCTTCGGATGACATATAAGACATATGTATCCATCACTCTTGTGCAACTTGTATTTTTTATAGATGAATTCCAAATCCCTGATTATTGCCTTGTAATGACGTGAGTCGAGCGAAATAAAGCGATAGTTGAAAAGCAAATCAAGCTTTTTTCGAATTTTGCTTTTTTTCGCCGGTTTATTTTTTGATGAAAATTTCACGTATTCGCCTTTCGGCTTTACTCCCGGCAAACTCCTATCCTTCTTTTTAGTAAACAAACACTCAATGAGGCGTGGCTTTGACGTAGCTATCGGAACTTCAAACAACCCATATTGGCTTGCTTTTGAAATTCCGGTTTCAGGTGCTATGCGCCAATTCAACGCCTTGGGCACATGCCTGAAATCAGAGTAATTTACAGTATCCAAAGAACTATACCCCGGCACAACGGTAGAATCAATTAATATTCCATTTTCACAAAGAACCTTAAGCAACTCGTGTTCAGGCTGAATACAAAAACCTCCTGCTCGGTATGCCATGCACTTATAATCGTCACGCGCACCCTTACAAACTGAATTCAAATAGTCTACAGATTCTTTAATTATACTCCGAACATTGTTCTCTTTGGCTTCATCGAAACCAAACTCATGAATACGGTAACCTTCCTGGCTGATGAGAAGCTGATTGTCTTCCAATTTTGCCTTAAGCCAACTTGTATGTATATGCAGTTGAACATCATGCCCATCTGCAACCAGCTTTTTTAGTTGCGCATCAAATGCATCGCTGTATGCCGACAAACCCATTTTTCGATGCGCTATTGCTGAACACACATCAACAAAAAATACGCCCTTTACTCCAAATTCATCCATTGCATTTTTAATTTTTTCTGTAGGGTTAAAAAGGATTTCTTCAGCAGAGCCGTTATTCTTTCCCATAAACAGCTCATAATCATAGCTAAGGCATATTTTCAACATGACTCTTCTCTCCCAAAAAGCTATACCATTTTCTTTTCCGCATCTATCAATTTTTTAAACTCATTCTCCCATGTTACTTCCATTGACATTTTTTCAACACCTGCAACACAGCGATCATAGAGTTCTCTGTCGTTATAAAATTTTCTTACGGCCTCAGCTAAACATTCAGCGGTGTTTTCTCTTAAAACAATGCCGATTCCGTATTTATCATTAAGATATCGGTGTTCCGGAATATCTGACATAATCACCGGAAGTCCTGCTGAAGCATACTCAAAAATCTTATTTGAAACAGACAATTTGAAATTCAGACAGTACGGAACTGTTATTGCAACTCCAACACGGGACTTTGCTGCCGACGTTATCATATCCTTAACCAGCACAGGCGGATATATTTTAAACTGTTCTTTGTTCTTGAGCTTTTCCGCTTTTTCCCTGATCGCGCCTTCCAGTTCCCCAAATCCGCGTACAACCAGCTTTATTTCCGGCATATCAGAAACCAACGCACACGCATCAACCATAGTTTCATAGCCGCGCCCTGAATAAAACTTTCCGTGATTTAAAACTTCAAATCCATCATTTTTTTCTATGCTGATTTTGTCAACCTCTTCACTTTTGAGCGCGCAGTTGGTAACAACCATCGGCTTTTCTATTTTATACTTTTCCGCAAAATAATCCGAAGCTGCATGGCTTACACAAACCATAAGGTCTAATTTCTTCACTATTTTTCTCTCATAATAGCCCCAAATAAATTTCATAACCTTATTTGAAACTACTCCTGCGTTTTCGAGAAAAACCTCATGAGTATCGTAAACAAGCTTGCATTTTATCTTTTTTGCCGCTTTATAAGCAGGCACGAGCGCGTTTAAGTCATTTGCATGTATTACATCGGGGTTACCCTCAACTATTGTTTTTACAATAGCCTTGTTAACAGATATCTCACGCCATATTTTTTTGAACACGGAAATATTTGCATTTCTTAGCTTACTGTTAACTTCTTCTAATTTTACAGGGCACGGTATCTTCTTTACTTCTTCCTCGTTGTAATCCTTGCTTTTTATTCCAACGCAAAAAAGATCCACACCGTTTTCTATATAGCTGATTATCTGTTTGCGAACACGCGGGTCATTCCATATTGAGTTTTTTACGACATCACATATTTTCATTTCCAAACTCTCCTATAAATGCTTTCAAATCGCAAAAAAGCCCTGCATTTTCTCTAACCCACTCCTCCGGATTATTCCACCACTGCATTTTCTCCAATTTTTCAATAGTTTCCTTATCCGCACGGTATCTTATCACCTTTGCAGGAACGCCTCCCACAATCGCATAAGGCGGAACATCTTTTGTGATAACGCTGCCCATACCGATTACGGCACCATTGCCGATTTTAACTCCACCCTTTATAAGTACCTTATTTCCTATCCAGACGTCGTTGCCGATTTCGCATTGCAAACCGCTTTCATCTCTCAATATTTCCTCACATTTCGCCTTTTCAACATACGAAAGATTTTTATAACTCTTTGAGAAAAACGAAGGATGCGTTGAAACCATATTTTCCGTCGGATGGGTTGACGAAACTATCGCCACATCGCTTCCTATCGAACAATACCGTCCTATTCTCGTCTCTGAAAATGAACAATTCCGACCTATATATGAGGCATACCCCAACGAAGAATTTACAAATCGACTTTTTTTACCTACGGCGTTTTTCCCCTCAAATTTGCACTTCCCAAGCACCGTAGCCGACAACTTTATATCAGCTTTTTTCTTGTACTTTACCTTGTTTAAAAAACAGACAAAAAATTTAGCTAACCTTCTCATTGCGTCCATCAACTCTTCCTGTTTTATTTGTAAATATCAATGCAAAAAGTATATAAAATGTAACATTTTCAAACATACTGGATGAGAAGAAGAGTTGGAAGATACCATACGGTATTAGTGACCAGATTGTCATATTGTAAAACTTCTTCTCCTGTCTGATAGCCCTGACGATACGCTTGAAGAATACTACTATAAACATTGTTCCGAAAATCAAGCCGAAAGAACAAATGCTTTCCAACAGAATATTGTGGGAATAAGTGTATTTCCCATTTCCATACGCACCTGTTGCATATCTGTCTCCAAATATGCCGTATCCCAACGGATTACTTTTTATCGCTTTCCATGTAGCATGCGAAATCTTGTCTCGACCTGAACTTTCAAGCAAGGTTCCCTCTTCAATAGCTGTAAGGAATCTTGATGAGATCCCCATCTTTTCACCAATCTCTAAAAACCATTCAAGTATAGGTTCCCAGAACAAAAAGAAAATAAGCATAAGCATTGCAACTACTATAACCCTCATTGCTTTTTTCAAGGAAAGGTCGTTTGCATTACCAAGCATACCCCGAAGTATTATATATGAAAGCAAAGAAACAACCGCGCCTCTTGCACCGCAAAACAAAATCGAAAAGGCGCCTATTACCGCAAGTACCAGATCAACCTTGTTCTTTGTTCCTCTGAAATTCTCTATACAGATACAAATGGAAGTCAGCAGAAAATATGAAAAAACCATGTACTGTAAATCTCTTTCTTTTACGATAACAACAAATACATATGTAAAAACGCCTGTTATGACAGTAACCCGAGCCCATTTGACCATAGCACCGAACAACTTTTCAAAATCGGATATAAACGACGAATAAATGAGCGCAGGAACGCAGAAAAACACAAGCTTATTCAACGGATTGTATATCAGATCTACCGGGTCTCCATAAATTACATCTCTTATTTCCGGATAAATAAAAAAGCTGCAAGCCCCTCCGATAATCAGGAATAAGGCTATTGTTAAAACTATCATATCCTTGTAGAAGCATCTGAAAGCCTGTATAGCTCCAAGTCCGGCCAAAGCAATGTAAACCGCTTCCGAAATATATTTCACCTCATACTTTAATCCCGTTTGTAAAAAGCAGTTTAAATAATTATTCAATGACGGAGCAAACAAGACAAAGCACAACGTAAAAACCAGAGTACTCTCCAGCTTTTCCTTTTTTCTCTCCTTGCCATTAATCAATTGATTCTCATTGCTTTTTTTCATTCTTTCCACCCATAGTCTTCAAATATTTACCTATGCAAGTTCTTCAAGTATTTTACGAAGTTTTAAACTATTTGTCTTGCTATTATGAAACTTTCTTGCAGTTTCAAGAGCATTTGCTTCTTTTTTTGCTATTTCCTGCTCGGCGAGAAAAATCTTGCCAAGTTCCCTTTTCAGATCAGCCTTGTTTTCTGCAAAAACACAGCAATTGTTCCGCACAAGGTGTTTCATCGATGCAAGTTTTCCCGGTCCGTACGCAAGCATACAACTGCCACTTGCAAGACTGTCTGCAATTTTTGTAGAAACAGAATATTCAAGCCTCGGAATGTATTCCTTATCAAAGGTTTCAACGTGCACAAGCATACAGCTCTTTGACATTGCCTGCGCAATTCCTTCCACGTTCAAAAAGCCGCCGTATTCTATCTTGTTTTCAAGTTCACAATTTTTGCTTCCGTAATAAACAAGCTTATAGTTCCATGAATTTTCCCTGTTTAAATCATCTAAAACGTCAGCAATATCTATCAGACTTTTCCACCGGTTGAGCGCTGTATTTCCGATATATGATATTTCCTCACACTTTTTCTTCTCAAGGCTTCCCGCCTCAAAAGAACTTCCGGTCATAACAGCATCATACTCTGTTCCGAATGTTTCAAAATAAATCTTTCCCAAGTCCTCACAAATCGCAATAACTCTTTCTGATGATTTAATCGTCTTTGCGATATTTTTAGTCAATACCCTTTTGAGCAAACCTTTATGGTAAAAATAGTATTCATCACAGACATATGTAACGAGCGGAATATCAAGAAACTTTGATACCCATCTCGCTATCTTTTGCGAAAACACCGCATCACCTGATGCAAAAAACACTATATCGGGGCTCCCTTCAAGGAGCCACTTTTTAAGGCCTGCACTTTTCCATGCGCTTATTTCCCAAAGCAAATCTCTTATTCTGCGCATAAAAAAACTTTTGTTTTTTATCTTCCCGCTCTCTTGTTCGGTTTTAATTTCACAACCTCTTCTTATATCCGCACTTACGGTTTTGCCGCAACTTCCCCTCTTCAAAATAGAATTGATTGCGTCCCTATCAGTTATTCTATAGTAGTTATCACAACAGTCCACCGTCGGTATAGCCGGATGAAAATAGAGTTGCATGAGATCCTCTTTTTTAAACTCGCTGAAAAGGGACATCAGCGTTTTTCCCATGTTTTGTGTCCGACTAAAGCAATTGTGGCTTATTATTAAAACTTTCATTTTAGTATCAACTCACATATTTTTTTGTAAGACGTCGATCTGTTGAATTTATCCTCTGCCAATCTGCGATTTGCCTTCCCCATCCGCACTCTCAATTCGGCATCATCGTGCATTTTTTCTATTGCATCTGCCAAGTCCCGAATATTTCCGTTCTCGCAATTGATTCCGGCCCCGTATTCATCAATCAGATTTCTGTACTCCTCGCAATTCTGCGTATTAACAACGGGAATTCCGACTGCCGCGTAATCGCCAACCTTATTTATGATACTTCCCGCCGACTTTGCTTTTATCGGATTAACTGCAAAATCACAATATGCAAGTTCCGCTATCATTTGTGGATATGGAAGCTTTCCTGTAAATACAACATTCAGTTCGTTTTCTCTTGCAAACTCCTCGAACTTTTCCTTCAGCTGCCCACTACCCATAACAATAAACTTAAGTTCTTTCGCTCTGCCTTCCTCTTTCAGCAATTTCATCGCAGACAAAACACTTATTAAATCGTAACTGTTTCCCAATGTTCCAATGTATGCCATGAAAATTTCATTTCCTTCTTTTTGGACAATCAAAGGATTTTTTATTTCAATATCAACCTTATCCAAATCAGTTCCAAGAAAGGCGACTATAGGTGTCTTGCATTTTTTGTTCACAATCATTGCACGATCCGCATATGTCTTTGAAACCGCAACAACTTCATCCGCCGCGGAGTATATTTTATTTGCTTTTCTCATCATAGGACCGTAAATGATATCACTCACAACCGGAATGTCAAAAACCATACGGAAGGCTTCGGGCCACAAATCCTGAATATCCAGGATGAAGTTAATCTTTTTCTTTTTCGCATATTTCGCCACTTCAAATGCTACATCAAGTGAGGGAACCGCACAGTACAGAAGGTCCGGAACTTTTCTTTGCTCAAGATACTTTCTGACATTTTTCGAAAAAATGTAGTGAGCAAAAAATCTCTTTATACAAATATTTTTCGAATAATGCGGTTCATGGATAAAAGTTGCTTTAAAATTGCCATCTACAGAAAAATCCGTCTTTGGTGTTTTTGTTCCGTGTCTGAAATCGCTAGTGATAATTTCAATATCACACTCTTCAGATAGCATGTTGGCAATGTTTTTAAATCTGCCATTATTTGCAGAATTAAATTCTCCACAAAAATTCGCCACGATTACTACATCTTTTTTCATAGAATCTATCCTCAATTTCTTATCTAACACTATGGCTTTCTTTATTTCTCCCTGTGAAATTTTTCAAGAAGATCGTGTCTTATAAGGTCTTTCCCGTCAACTGAAACTGCACGGATTCTGCCGTTTGCAAGCTTATGCCGCTTAATAAGCTCCTCTTCCGAGCTTGCCGATATGCTGAAGTATGCAACGCGGTCTCCGCTTCCGTTAATCTCTCCGAAAGCAGTTCCCGGAGCCTTGAATCGGGAAAACTCATCAATGATTCCTTCTTTTAAAAGCTCATCAAAGCCTTCCAAATGATCAAGCACACCATCAAAGCAATATACGAACTCATTGAGCGTTATTTTATCCGGCTTTTTAAGTTCTCCAACGTGCGGCAAGAGTCCTAAAGTCAGGTCCGCAACCGCCTTGACAACGTCAAATCCGGTATGCTTTTTAATCATAAGGAACTTTATTCCGCCGCCTGTTCTTGCACAGAACTCAACAACGGATATTTTCTTCCCGTCAGTAATAAGCTGCACAAGCATCGGCGTATTTTTAAGCTTAAAGCCATCGGCAATTTTCTGTGCCGTGTCCGCTATCTGCGCCGCAATATCATCTGAAACGGCAGCCGGAAAATAGCTGCGGTTTATTATAAACTTGCCGCCTTCACCTATTTTGAAAAGCTCTGTCATACAGAGGATATGTGCTTTTCCATCTTCAACGTAAACGTCAACCGAAATTTCGCGTCCTTCGACGAACTCCTCAATGATCACGTTTCCCGTGCGGCTTATACTCTTTGCTTTGTCAAACGCTGCGCGAAGCTCATTAACATTTGAAACCTTTGTTACGCCGCGTGAGCTGTAAGCATCAACCGGCTTTACAATTATCGGATACTCAAGATGATCTGTCTTTTCTTCGTCAAAGGTCTCCATTATAACAAATCTTGATGTCGGAACTCCGCTCTTTACAAAAGTATCTTTCATATACGACTTTTTCGAAACATTCTCTGCCGTCTCAAAGTCTATGTAACACGGAAGTCCCAGATCTCTTGAAACCTCAGCCGAAACCTGAAGAACCTGATCTGCACAGACAGTTATTACAAAATCCACCTTCTGTTCTCTTGCAAGGTTTCTTACCGCGTCAACATCAAGAACAGAGACCTTGTAAAACTCATCGGCATACTCGCGCGCCGCAACCTTGTCGTTCATATCCGCGAGAAGAGTTTTAATTCCTCGTGCCTTTAAATCCTTTATCAATGCAATCTGCGGCAAACCTCCGCAAAGAACAAGTGCCTTCATAAAGCCGCTCCTTAAAATCAGACTTTTGTTTCTTCAGAAACCTCGACTTCCAGTGTCTCTTCAGCCGTTTTGAATTTGCTTAAGTTATCGCTCTTTGTAAACTCAATACCTTTTCCCAACAAAACGACGCCAACTGTTTTGAAAAGAATTTTTATGTCAAAAAGGAAATTGAATTTATCTATGTATTCAATATCAAACTCAATCTTCTCGGTCCATGTGAGCTCGTTACGTCCGTTGACCTGTGCCCATCCCGTAACACCGGGACGCATTTCATGGCGACGATGATGTCTTTCGCTGTAATTTTCAATCTGATGCGGAAGCGTAGGTCTTGGTCCGACTATACTCATAGTTCCGTTTAAAATATTGAAGACCTGAGCTAGTTCGTCAAGACTTGTTTTTCTCAAAAAACGTCCAACCTTTGTTATTCTCTCTTTTGGTGTAAGTTCGTTTCCGTTCTCATCAAGGCTGTCTTCAGGTATCCTCATTGTGCGGAACTTGTAAATCTTAAATAACTTGCCGTCTTTGCCAACCCTTTCCTGCGTAAAAATTGCAGGGCCCTTTGAAGTTGCTCTGATCAGAATCGGAACAATTATGAAGAAAGGTATAACAGTCAGCACAACTATGATAACAAGGCTTACAATGATATCAAAAGTTCTTTTTAAAAAAAGATTGAATTTTCTCATTTTCGCACCCTTCCTTTTATTCTGCGCACAAATATACATTTATATGATACCATAATGGCATCTGAAATTCAACCTAAAACGCTCTCTTTTTTTCATAAAAGTTGCTATTTTTTTAATTACTTGCAATATTTTTACATTTATGATAATATATTTGTGAGTTGTAATTATTTGAAAGGAAGTTGCCATTATGACCAATTATGATAAATTACTTGATAAAGTCCGCGAACTGGGAATGGACTATAAATGGGCAAGGATGTTTGTAAAGAAGCTTTCAGATGACGAAAAGGCTTTTCCGGCAACTCCGGAACAGGCACGTTGGGCTCTTGAGAGAGGTTTTTACCCCGGCAGAATAGAGCTTTACGGGCTTACGGAAGAAAACTATAAATCCTTCATTCCCGATTATCAATACTTTATGCTCCATCCTCTCAACAACCACTTTTTAAAGTGGCTTGACAAAACAACTCTCAAATATGTTCTCAACAGCAACGGTTGTGAGAGCACCATGCCCGAATACTACGCCTACGTTGAAAACGACGGCAGTTATACTTATCTTATGGATCTTCCCGAGTGCATCGGAAAAGATGAGGATTTTCTCATCAATCTCCTCAGACACAAAGGCATTCTTGCTATGAAGCCAAATTCCGGAACATCCGGAGGTCTCGGCTTTATCAAGCTTGAACTCAAAGACGGCGTAATGCTCGAAAACAACAAGCAGATAGATATGAAGCGTTTTGAAGAAATCCGCGATTCAATGCGCAACTACATAATTACAGAATATGCCCATCAGCACGAAGAACTTGCAAAGGTCTGGCCTGACAGCGAGTGCACCTTGAGAGTAATTATGGTAAAGGATCCGAAAAAAACCCTCTACTCCCCTGCTACATGGTCGTGTGCAGTTTCCTATGCACGATTCGGAACTTCAACAAACGGCGGCGCAAGTAACCTCTCATCAGGAGGAGTCGGTGTCGGCTTTGACTTTGAAACCGGCAAATACAACGATTTCTGCATAAGATACAAGCGTTTTTGTCCTGACGGCAAATGGATGCTCACAAAACATCCGGACACAGGCATAGAGTGGAGCAAATCAAGCCTCCCCAACTGGAAATATGTACGTCAGAAGATAGACGATCTCTGTCAGCACGTTTCTTCTCTCGATTATCTCGGACTTGACATCATCATCACGCAGGACGGCATGAAGCTTTGCGAAATCAATTCCCATCCCGCAATGGATTATGAGCAGATTATGTGCGGACCCACTCTCGCAAAACCGAAAGTCAAAGCATTCTTTGACAAGAAATGTCTTTTTGAACACGATGCAAAGCTCTTCTACAAGGCATATCTTGAATGTCAGGAATAAAATCTTATACAAAAAACAGGTCATCTTAAAAGATGACCTGTTTTTCTTACTTTTTCTTTTTTTCAGGGGTCAGCGCATATTCTCCCGAGAGATACATCGAAAATATTCCGAGAAGTATCATGCAGTTTGCAAGGTAAATTATAACCGGAATTACCTTCTTGTAGATAAATGTGCAAATCTCCGTTGCTGTTTCTCCGCCGATTATGAAGGCTGCAACGTACCCGAAAAAGGTAAGTCCTCCGACAAAAAGCGAAACGTATGTTCCGTAGCCGAAGATTTTTTTGATTATCAGGGCTGTTTTTTCAAATGCTTTTTTCATATCACTTACCTCCTTACAGTCCGAATATCGGAAGCAGTCCCATAAGAACAGCAACTTCCATAACAAACTGCGTGCCTACCCACCAGAGGTTGTTTTTAAACGTCTTTCCGAAATCAGATTCTGCAAGCGACATACCTGCATACATGCCGAGTCCGAGCGGCGGTGTGATTCCGCACATAACGCCGCAGATGCACGGGAGCATTGCCGCCGCAAGAAGCGGATTGACTCCGACAGATGCAAGAACCGTTATAAACACGCTGCCGAAGATTACTACGAGTGATGAGCCGGGTATAACCATTCCGAGGAAACACGTAAAAATGCATACGAACATTACCATACCAAACTTTCCCATATGCATTGATGCGATGAAAGTTTCCATTTCCGTTGCAATATCAAGAGATGCAAAAAGCGCGCCTATCATATAACCGACGACACAAACGCCGACTGCCGGCGCAATTGTCTTTACGCTCTTTGAAAATGTGTCCGCCATCTTCGACGGCTTTAAGAAGCTCTTGTCCTTTGAAATCAAAAGCGCATATATTGCAGAAATTCCGGGTATGAAAATAAGAAGGCTTGAGGAGAAGAACTTTGCACCGTCTGTCCCGAGACGCGCTGTAAAGAGAGTATCCTTAAACAAATAGTCAAGGAAGAACGGAAGAAGAATGATAACCGGAAGAAGAAGTCCCTGCCAGCCGGTTTTCAGAACTGTTTTAAGGTCAGGAAGCTCTTCTTTCGACATCGGCTTTACCTTGTAATATTTGCAGAAAAGATAAACCATTAAAATTCTCTGCAAAATAAACCATACCGAAACGCCCCACAAAACCATCCAGAACTTGCCGATTGTCATATCAGCGGCAGGATAGAGCGCCGTATACGCGCCGAGTGCGGCAACTATGTTTGATGACGGCGGAATCATATTGCCCATATAGCTTGCATTACTTTCGATATTTGCGGCAAGCTCAGGTGGAAAACCCGTTTTTTTCATAGCGGGAATCGTAAGCGCACCCGTTGCCATAACGTTTCCCGGACCGCTTCCCGAGAGTGCACCCATAAACGTGCTTGCTATAACAGAAACATAACCTGCGCCACCCGTAACTCTGCCGAGGAGTGATAGAATAATGGCAACACAGCTGTCTATCGTTTTCGTCTTTGTCAGTATTACCGACATTGCAACAAATGCGGTCATCGAATAGAGAAGAGAGGTTGAGAGGCTTTTGTCTATGTACGCCCAAACATCTCCCCAGCTGTTTGTAACTGCAAGAAGCACGATAAAGCTTATCAGGATAGCTTCATAAACCGGTCTTTTAAGAAGCATAAACCAGAGAATTACCACCGCAAGCAGTATGCCAAGATAAATTATTGCAGAAGGCATATGACTTCCCCCTTTGTTTTTATGATACTACTATACAATACCATCGGCAAAATAGCAATAAAAATATCATATATAGCAAAAATGCTATATATGATATTTTTATTATAAGTTGTATTTTGCAATACCTTCGCAGGCTTTTATAAAATCCGCTTCAGCTTTTGAGAGCGTCCGGTTCTTCTTATAGAACACACAAACCTCTCTTTCGAGGCTTGCTCCGAAATGTCTCTTCACCTCATCGGGAAGCTCTATGAAAATCAGGTTGTCAAAGCGACCGTATTCCGCTATATATGACGGCGCGAGCGCAACCCCTGCCCCTCTGTTTGCAAGAGACAGTGCAGACTCGATTGACTGCACGGACAAATCAGGCTCTTTGCCACCCACCTCGTCAAGAATATCAAGCAGAACATCGGACATACGGAGCCCTTCGCCGATGGTTATAAACGGGCACTCCTTCAGAATCTGCATTGCATCGGACTTTTGATACTCTTTCGGAACAGCTATCATAATCTTTTCAGAAAAAAGTCTCCGAAGCGCAAATTCGCGCATTCCGTCACACTTGAGGGAAATCGCAAGATCTATATCACCTCGCACGAGATCGGCACTTAGCTGTGAAGTTGTCCTCTCTCTGACTACAAGCTTTGCACAAGAGTTCTTCTTTCTAAATTCATCCACAATGGAAGCCAGCATATAATGGGCACGTGTCGGGCTTATGCCCACTCTCACCGTCTGAGTTTCTCCTTCACCAAGCTTTTCAAGGTCTCTCTCAAGCTGCGAATAAATATCTACAATCCGGTTTCCTGCCCTTACATACCTCTCTCCCGCCTCCGTCAGCGAAAGCGGAAGTTTCCGTCTGTCAAAAAGCTCTGTTCCGAGCTTTTCCTCAAGATTTGAGATATACTTTGACAGGGTCGGCTGTGCAATGCCTAGAGTTTTTGCAGCCTTTGATATGCTTCCGCACCTTGCAACCTCCGCAACCATCTTAAACTGTTTCTGAAGCTCCACCTTATATCTTCACCACCGATTTACAAAAAAAGGGCGAAACCTCGCCCTTTTCATTTATTTATCAAAACAACGCCTGATAACTTCGATTATTTTATCCTGTTCTTCTGCGGTCATCTTGTTATCACTCGGCAGACAAAGTCCGCGGTGGAAGATGTCCATACCCGCATCAAGAGGCTTACCGTCACGACCGAGCTCGCCTCCCGAAATATATGCATTCGTCTTGCATCTGCCGCTTCCTTCACGCGTAATGAATGCGTGATTTCTGTATATCGGCTGCATATGCATCGGTTTCCAGATAGGGCGTCCTTCCGCATTGACGGTTGTTATTGCATCAAGAATCTCCGTCGGGCAGGATTTGCCCTTTTCCGAGATGTAGAGCGCTTCGCACTCCCCACGCACCTGTCTGCACATAGCATCTTCGTCGATAATCATACACGAAAGCCAGTAGTTCGGGACTGAATTTTCAAAGTCTATCGGGTTCATGCTAACCGGAAGGTCTGCAAACGCCGCCTTATATCTTTCATAAATCGCCTTCTTCTGTGCAATGTGCTCATCAAGATGCGGAAACTGCCCTCTTACGCACCCTGCAATAACGTTGCTCATACGGTAGTTATACCCGACTTCCTCGTGCTGATACCACGGAGCATTTTCTCTGCTCTGAGTAGACCATTTTCTCACCTTGTTTGCGGCATCAAGGTTGTCCGTAAGGAGCATTCCGCCGGATGAACCTGTGATAATCTTGTTTCCGTTGAAGCTTATGCAGTTATATAAGCCAAACGAGCCTGTTTCTTTTCCCTTATATGTAGCGCCAAGCGATTCCGCGGCATCCTCAACGATAATCGCACCATACTTATCGCAAACAGCCTTGATTTCGTCGACTTTTGCCGGAGTGCCGTAAAGGTGAACTAAAACTACCACCTTCACTTCGGGATAAATTTCAAACGCCTTTTCAAGTGCTGCCGGATCCATATTCCACGTATCATATTCCGTGTCAATAAATACGGGGATTCCTCCCTCATAAACGACAGGATTTACCGTTGCACCAAACGTTACATCAGAGCAGAATACCCTCTCCCCCGACTTCACACCTGCAAGTTTCATTGCAAGATGCAGTGCAGACGTGCCTGAAGCAAGTGCCACTGAATATTTGCATCCGATTCTCTCGCATGCGATTCTCTCAATTTCGTTTATGTTTTTGCCGACAGTTGACATCCAGTTTGTATCAAATGCTTCCTTCATATACACAAGTTCTTCACCATGCATAGTCGGAGAAGAAAGGTAGATGCGTTTATTTTCGTTACCCATGAATATCATTCCTATCCGTTATTTTGCTAAATTAAAATGCTTTCAAGTTCAACAAGATACTGCTTGCGACGCATTTCCTGTTCAGCCATATATGAAGTGTCTCCTGCAGCGTGAAGCTCAACAAGATATGCGTGGTGATTTTTCATAATGTCCGCATTGTTTCTGCCAAGGAACTGAAGCGCAATGCTTGAGCACTGGTCAGCCGCACGTTCAAGATATGTGAGAGCTTCGAGGAAGATAAGTCCCGAATCAACTACACAAATACCCTTGCGGAGACGCTCTGCGTGGCGGTTTCGAAGCATAAGAACCATATCGTCGATAACTTCTTCAAACGGCTCTATGCGCTTTGCAATCTCGTCGCTGTTCTTTTCAATTGCCTCAACTGTGAGGTTGATAATTCCGAGCACTGCGTCGCTCGTAATCTGAAGCTCCTTCTGCGCGCTCTCGGAGAATGCGCGATCCTCATCCTTTATCTTGAGCGCGAGCTCATCAAGGTTTGTAGCATAGTCGCCTATACGTTCAATATCCGGAACGCACTGCATAAGCATATTGAGGTGGCGATTGTCCTTTTCGTTTTCAATTTTTCTTGAAAGCTCGATGAGATAATTGTCTGCTGAGTCTGCAAACGAGTCAAGTCTGTTTTCGCATGCAGAAATTACCTCGGTTACATTCTCATCATAATTGGCAAGCTGGGCAATACCGAGACCGAGGTTGTCGCGTGCAGCCTTTGCCATTGCAACAAAGCCCTTTGTGACACCTTCGAGAGCAACCGTCGGAGAAATCATAAGCTTTGTATCAAGTGCTGCAAGCTCGGGGTACTTGTCCTCTCCGGTCGAATCGTCCTTGATAATCCTGCTTGATGCCTTGACGAGAAGACCTGCAAACGGAAGAAGCACAAGTGCCGTGATAACGTTGAATATTGTCTGGAAGTTTGCGATAACGCCGCTGTCAACCGTGCTGTTCCAAAGAGTCGGGAATGCGCCGAAATTACGAAGGAGCGTCATTGCAATCATAAATGCAACCGTACCTATTGTGTTAAAGAGAATATGAACAACACCTGCGCGCTTTGCATCCTTTCCAGTTCCGATTGAGCAGACCATAGCGGTTGTAACACAGGTACCGATGTTGATACCCATAATCATCGGATAGACAAGGTTAAAGTCAATGATGCCCGTTGACGATGCAAGTGTCTGCAAGATACCGACGGCAGCAGATGAGCTCTGGATGATAACCGTAAATACAAGACCGATAACGATGCCCATAATCGGCATATTGCTGAAGTATTCTATAACATTCTTAAACATATCAGACTCTGCAAGCGGCTTTACCGCCTCGGTCATAAAATCAAGACCGATAAAGAGAATACCAAAACCCATCGCGATCATACCGACGTTCTTTGCATTCCCGCGCTTTATGAACATAATGAGGAGAATGCCGATAACAAGCGCAACCGGCGCAAGTGTAGTCGGCTTAAAAAGCTCAAGGATGGCGTTGCCCGAAGAATCAATATCCATAAGTCTGATTATCTGCGCAGTAACGGTAGTACCGATATTTGCGCCCATAACAATACTTACGGCCTGACGAAGGTTGAGGATTCCCGCGCCGATAAGCCCTACCGTAAGAACAATGGTAGCAGTCGAGCTCTGAATTATCGCAGTAACAATCGTACCTGTGAGGAGCCCTAAAAATACGTTGTGCGTAAGCTTGCCGAGAAATTTCTTAAGCGCGGGACCCGATCCGTTTTTGAGTCCGTCGCCCATGATCTCCATTCCGTAAAGGAACATTGCAAGACCGCCAAGCATTGTGATAACCATAATAAAAGTGTCCATAGGTCATATTCTCCCATCATTAAAATTTAACCTATTGTAAATTATATATTATGAATAAAATTTTTTCAATACTTTTGTGAAATATTGGCATACAAAAGCACCCCGATTTTTCAACAAATCGGGGTGCTTCATCGAAACGCACGTAATCTGAACATATCATTTCATCGTTCTATCAGGCCGTATTTCACTTTAATCCGCTCAAGCTTGTCTATCATAGGACCTGAAAGAAACCAGAGGAAAAACGCAGTTGAAAATGCGTGAATTGTGTCAAACGGTACTCCCGCAATATAAGCGGTTGCGATCATCTCCCACGTGATTTTATCCTGCCACATAATTACGGACGCGGGATTTATAATGCCGCCGTATATCACAAATGTCGCAAGAAAACCAAAGGCACAAAGAGACAACCGCGTTTTTTTCAAAAAGCGTTTCCCGAAAAGTATTCCGGCGATAAATCCGATGATGCCGAAAGCAAACATCTGCCACGGCGTCCACGGTCCCTGACCTGCAAAAAAGTTTGAAACAAATCCCGTAACCGCGCCGACCAAAAAGCCCGTTTCACCGCCGAAGCACACTCCTGCGATAATTACAAGCGCGATGACCGGTTTAAACTGCGGCAGCATAAAAAATGCCGCCCTTCCCGCTACCGCTATTGCACAAAGCACGCTTATAATGACGAGTTCTCTCGCCTTGGGTTTTCTTGACTCAAACACAAGGCAGAACGGAATTATCGTTTCAAAAATGATTAAAAGACTTGTAAAATAATATTTTCTGTCATCCAACACAAAAATGCCGAAATAAATTGTCAACGGTATTAAAAGCAGTATCAAAAATGCCGCAACAAGAGTTCGTTTTGCAAGTTTGCCATCGGATTTCGGCTTATATGCCACTTCAATTTCTTCTCCCCTTTGAGGAAAGAAACAGAAACAGGCAACGGCAATTTCAACTACAGAAAGTGTCTGCAGAGAATATGTACCCATATAGCTTATGATTGTCGTCAGTACAAAAAGCAAAGCAAATATGCTTCCGGTTATAATTCTTGCAGAAGTGAGCCTTTTTTCTTTTTGCGGCGGCTTTTGAGAGTCTGAGCTTTTCCAATTTATTTTTCGCTCTTTTTGCTCCCGCGCCTCGGGTGCTCCGCCGCAGGCAAGAATTATGTCTTCTGCAAGAAGCGCGTCTGAAAGTCTTGTTCTCGCCATTCGGTTTGCAACTGTTGTGTAGAAGCTGTTGCCGCCGAAAAACTCCCGCGGAGTGCCTGACGATGTTATGCTTCCGTCAAAGCAAAGCGCACATCTGTCGGCATACTCTGCCGCAAACTCTATGTCGTGTGATACCATAAGAACGGTTGTTCCGTTTTTCTTTAAATCCGAAAGGATGTCGGCAAATTCTTCTTTAAAATGTGCATCCATTCCCTTCGTAGGCTCATCAAGAAGCAGTACCTGAGGTTTCAAGAGCAGAACCTTTGCAAGCGCGGCTCTCTGCTGCTCTCCGCCCGACAAATCATACGGATGACACTCAAGCAGGTTTTCTATTCTGCAAATAAAAGCTATGTTGTGCACCCTTTCTTCCTTTTCTTCCTGCGGGATCTTTTCATCTTTGAGCATATCCATCAGATCAAGGTAAACCGTCTTTTTCACAAACACGCTCTGCACATTCTGCGGAAGACAAGAAAGTAACCCGTTATACAAGCTTCCGATTTCCGAAACACTCCGGCCGTTTATCAACACATCGCCTCTGTATGGCTTGTTAAGCCCGGATATCAGCGAAAGAGCAGTTGTCTTTCCCGTACCGTTATCTCCAACAAGGCAGAAAAGCTCGCCCTTTTTTACGTTCAAATCAAATCCCTTTATGACATCAGGCGCGTCCTTTTCATATCTGAAATATGCATCTTTAACTTCTATTGCGACTTCATCGCAGGATTTTTTAGTGTCTTTCGGAATCAGATCCGGTTTGAGCACCGTCTCTCCCGAATACTCTTCAAGCCACACTCTCCCCTCTCTGACCGTCAAGGGGCACGGCAGAGAGTTTTCAACGCGCCCGTGAACCCTCATGGGTGTCGGGAGAGCTCTGCACATATCGTGATTTTTCTCTTTTAAAATTTCTCCGACGCGACGCGGCTTATCGTCTGCGATAATTTCGCCCTCGTCCATAACAATGACGCGGTCCGCCATGGGAAACGCATCCTCAAGACGATGCTCCGAGAGAATAATGGTAGTTCCAAGCTCGCGGTTTATCTTTTCAAGCGTTTTTAAAAACTCACCTGCGCTGATGGGATCAAGCTGACTTGCAGGCTCGTCAAGAATGAGCACCGACGGTTGCATAACCATAACGGAGGCAAGGTTGAGAAGTTGCTTCTGTCCACCCGAAAGCTCCGACACATTCTTATAAAACCAATTCTGTATGCCGAAGAACGACGCCATTTCAGACACTCTTATTCTGATTTCGCTCTGTTTCATCGCAAGACTCTCAAGACCGAAGGCAAGCTCGTGCCACACCTTGTCGCAGACAATCTGATTATCGGGGTTCTGCATCACAAAGCCGATATCCTTTGTCTGCTCTTTCAGGTCATAGTCTGAAAGCTTTTTGCCGTTAAAAAAGATTTCTCCGCAAAGAGATCCAAACGGCGCAAGTGACGGTTTTAAAAGCCTTAAAAGTGTTGTCTTTCCGCAACCGGATTTTCCGCAAAGAAGAACAAATTCGCCTTCTTTCACCGTGAAGGTTATATCTTTGAGTGCCTTCTCCTGTCTGTCGGGATAACAAAAATTCAGATTTTCGACCTTGAAGCTTTCCATTTTCTCACCTCCCATATTTCAATTATTACAGGACTTATGCAAAGAAGTAAATATGACAAAAACACACTTATTCCATATACCGAAACATCCGCCGCCGAAATCTTCGGGAAGAATTCAAAAGTCATCCCGCCAAAAAGCTTTCCCGCAAACGTATATGCACCAAGAAGCAAAATGGAAAAAAGCGCAGTCTTGTCGCGTCTTGAAAACTTAAAGATTGAAAAAGCTGTCCTTCCGGGGAGTCCGTAGCCGCGGGATTTCATACTGTCCGCGGTGTCGATTGCGTTTTCAAGAGCCCACGTCGTCATAACCGACAGGATATTGAGCCCGCACCTTGCGCGTTTTATAAGCTTTCCGCCTTCTGCATCGCGCCCCATACATTTCTGCGCCTCCGCAACAACCTTAAGCTGTGCACGGAATCTCGGCACAAAGCGGAGTGTCATTGAGATTATAAGCGACAGAGACGGAATAATCCTTCCGAAAAGATATATGAATTTATCGCTCGTCATAACCTCGCAATAGCAGGAGAAATGGCAAATTACGCTCACTATCATTGTTGCCGCGCACATTCCGTAGATAATCGATTCGAGAGTCAGCGGGTTTCCGCTCGGCAGATATGTTATAATCGTAATCCCCTCGTGATTGAAGGCGGGATTTATCAGTGCCATCGCAATAAGCATCGGCAGCATATACAAAAGATTCGTCTTTATCGCCTTTTTGCCTTTCAGCATCACGGAATATACAAAACCGCAAAGCAGCGAAATGCACAATGCCGCAGGATGCAAAAGCGCACACGAAAAACCTATCACGAGCACGAAATATGTAAAATTCACAATCGGATGATATGTTTTAAATCCCACCAAAAATCACCTCACCTTCGCAGGACGTTTAATTTAAAATAAAAAAACTGCGGTAACCTTTCAAAAGAAAAATTACCACAGCTGAGTTTTCCTGTGATTGCTCACAATCCGGACACAAGTGCAAAAAACCTTTTTCCTCAAATCCGAAAATACTATTCCTGTGCAGAAGCCGCGCTTGCGGAATAATATCAAAGCAGGTCTTGTGGCTTACACCATATAGACAAAAAGTCCGCATTTTTATATCCTGCCTTCTCGGTTTCCCAATGACTATCTTTCGATAACGGATATAAAAACTTCGATGCACACACCGACAGTTATCGCAGGGGATTCTCACCCCATTCCCTTTCCACCAATTATGCCTTACCCGAAAAGCATTTGCGGCACAACCGACACTCTGTGTGAATATATTTGGTTTTATGTTTTCATTTTATCACACATCTCCGATAAAATCAAATCATGACTACCGGCCGTGCCGGTAGTATGCACAAGCCCCCTTAGGGCATAATGCCGACCGAGCCTATAGGCTCGTCGAAAGGTCTGCCAACCGCAACACTTTCACCGGCAAGCCCCTAAAGGGGCTTTTTATTTGCCTTCTTTTGCCTGCTTACCCGTAAACGGGTCAACATACTCTACCAATGACATTTGGTCTGTCGCTATGTCTTCTTGTAGCTGGTTCCGTATGTACTCTGCTATTGCTTTTTTATTACGCCCTACTGTGTCAACATAATACCCTCTACACCAAAAATGTCTATTTCCGTACTTGTACTTCATATTGGCATATTTCTCAAATATCATCAGACTACTCTTACCTTTCAAGTAACCCATTATTTGTGCTACACTATACTTTGGCGGTATTGATACCAACATATGTATATGATCTTTGCACGCCTCTGCCTCAAGCATTTCTATTCCTTTGTATTCACACAATTTACGCAACATTATCCCTATGTCTGCTTTGATCTTTCCATATATTACTTGTCTGCGATATTTAGGCGCAAATATTATGTGGTATTTGCAATCCCTTTTCGTATGTGATAAACTGTTTGTGTCAAGTTTCATTCTTGATTCCTCCTTTGTTTTCTTTCGTTGTGGTTGGCAAACCCACTTCTATTTTAAACAAAGGAGGATTCTTTTTCCGCTCATAGCTAAAGCTTTTTTATCCCACCGGCACTGCCGGTGGTTGTCTCTTGACAAAGCAAAGTGCCGCATAGCCAGTAAATATTGGCTATGCGGCACTTTTTACTTATTTCACTATTTACGTGAAACTGAGTGGTGGAGGCGGGGGGAGTCGAACCCCCGTCCGAAAACGTATTCACAAAAGTTTCTCCGGGCGCAGCCTGATGTTTACATTCCCTCGTATGGACGCCGACAGGCGGGCTTCCAAACTTGGTAGCTTCATCTTACATGCCGGGTTCAAAGCTTTGCCCGATCACGTTCACCACTGCATGACACCTTACTCCCGGGCCGTGGTCCTCCCGGGGAAGATGGCTGCTGATTAATTAAGCAGCAATAAGTTTATTGTTGTTAGTTAATTTATAAAAATTAAGTTGCAGCTTTTAAAGCGGCTCTGCGCCTCTGCCCGCTACTCGTGCTTCAACATCCCCGTCGAAGCCTTTACGCCCCCTTATCTATCAATAAACTTTTTTATCCAATTATCACACAATCCCGTCCACGACGCGACGTGCTGATTATAAAACGGATGGCCTTCTACTCCTGTTTCAAGGTTTCCGAGAGCTATTCCGTGAGGTCCGTCAGGGAAAATATGCATCTCAAACGGAACGCTTGCACGTCTCATCGCATTTGCGAAAAGAAACGCGTTTTCGACCGGAACGCCCTCGTCTGTAAACGTATGCCAGATAAATGCCGGCGGTGTATGCTCTCCTACCGAATTTTCAAGAGAAGTCTTAAAAACCACATCTTCGCTCGGGTTTTCGCCAAGAAGATTATCAAACGAACCACGATGAGCAAACTCGCCACCCGTAATTACCGGATATGAAAGGATAAGACCATCAGGTCTGTTTTCACCAAATTCTATACTGAGCGTCTCCGTAACAACTTTTTCATTCCAGAGCGCACCGAGCATAGCCGCCATGTGTCCGCCTGCCGAAAAACCGGCTATCATCAGCGCATCCTTTTTGGTATTATATTTTTCGCAGTTTCTTCGGATATATGCAAGCGCGGCGCTCGATTCAAGAAGCTGTGTCGGGTATTTATTGTTGTTGCGGCAAGCTGTTGAGTATTCAAGAACAAACGCGTTATAACCCATAGCGTAAAACGCCTCTGCTATCGGTTCTTTTTCCCGAAGACTCAAATCATAATATGCACCACCGGGACAAATCACAACCGCTGCCCGCTTTCTGTCCGGCTCGACAGAAATGCAATTTGAGTGAACGTATGATGTAATGAATGAATCCGTTTCAAATCCAGGAAACACATCTTTTAAAAATATTGTTTCGCAAATCATTTCTTTAACCTCGTTGTTCCTTTATCGCTCTGTCCATCTCGCGCTTTGCATCGCGTGCTGCGGCGGCATCGCGCTTGTCGTGGAGCTTCTTACCCTTACAGAGCCCTACCTGAACCTTGACGAGTGAGCCCTTGAAATATATTGAAAGCGGAATTATGGTGTAACCCTGCTGTGCTTGCGCGGCGGCAAGGCGGCGGATTTCTGATTTGTGCATAAGCAGCTTTCGGTTGCGCCTCGGCTCGCGGTTAAAGATGTTACCGTGCTCATATGGGCTTATGTGCATCCCGTGGACGATGAGCTCGCCGTCTTTAACCGAGCAGAACGAGTCTTTAAGGTTGACAGCACCCTGACGAAGGGATTTGACTTCGGTTCCGCACAGCGAAATTCCCGCTTCATACGAATCTTCAATTGTGTAGTCGTGCCACGCCTTGCGATTTTTCGCAATCTGGCGAATAGAAGTTTCTGCCATACGAAACACCCCTTCCCTATCATTTTACCCAATTATAACATATGTTTTTGTCGAAGGCAAGGAAATAGAGATTTCAAAATAATTACAATTTTTACTTGCCAAACCGAAAAAGTTATTGTATAATATTAAAGTTATCAGCCGGTGTGATGGAATGGCAGACGTGACGGACTCAAAATCCGTTGGTGGCAACACCGTGTGGGTTCAAGTCCCACCACCGGCACCAATAAAAAACGACACTTTCGAGTGTCGTTTTTTATTATTAACGTGGGACTTGAAGCCTATGAGGGTGCGAGCGTTTCTTTATATACTTGAAAAAAACTTCAAAATGGAATATAATATAGCGAGGTATTTAATTTAATGTATTAAGGAGATTGTAAATGACAAGTAAGCAGAGAGCATATTTAAGAGGGCTCGCAAACGGTATTGACGCAAAATATCAGATAGGAAAAGACGGCATCGACGATGCAACAATAGAGATGATAGACCTCGCACTTGAGGCAAACGAGCTCATTAAAATCAAGATTCTCGAAAACGCTTTTCTCGGCACGCGCGAGGCCTGCACGGAAATCTGCGAGAGAACAAACGCTTTCCCCGTTCAATGCATCGGCAACAAGTTTGTTCTTTATCGCGAGTCTGCAAAGAACAAAACCATAAAAATCCCGAAATAATTTAAGGAGCTGTTTTTTATGAAGAAGTTAATCAGCGCAGCGCTTATTCTCTCCCTCCTTCTCGGAGCGACCTGCTTTGCGCTCACCCCCGAGGATGCGGCGGCAGACCTCGGAAAATACGGCATTATGAACGGTTTTCCCGACGGCTCTCTCCGTCTTGAAGAAAACATCACCCGCGCACAGATGACAAAGATGCTCGTTACCGCAATGAACGAGCAAATTCTTCCGGGTGCGGTTTCGCTTTTCTCCGATGTCCCCAAAGGACATTGGGCAACACCGCACATCGCTCTTGCGCAGAGCCTTGATATTGTCGGCGGATTCCCCAACGGCACTTTCAAGCCTGACGATAACGTTACCTGTGAGCAGGCGCTTAAGATGATAGTCTGCGTGCTCAAATACGACAAATACGTATTATCCCAGAGAGTCAATGCAACCGAGCTTGTTTATCCGATGGATTACATCGACATCGCTCGCAAAAACGGACTGATTGAAGGCCTCATCTTCGAAGTGGGAACTCCCGCAACACGCGGATTTGTCGCACTTGTTCTCTCTCGCGCGCTCGACCTTCCGCTTGCATATGACACAAACCCGTCGCCCTTCGCGCCGGACTATGAACAGCAGCGCGCATTTGCGTGGCAGTTTAAAGACGGCAAGGACGGTCGCGCATTTGAAACACTCCGCACAGTTCTTGAAAAATAAAAGATCAAAAGAGAGCATCAATGATGCTCTCTTTTTTTAATCCGTAAATACTGTTTTTATGCCGAGTTCGTCAAATCTTTCGGAGTATTCGCGATTTAACCTTGCATTTGTAACAATGGTATCGGCAACCGACAAATCAGAAATTCTGACAAACGCGTTGTGGCAGAATTTTGAACTGTCTGCCGCGACTATGCAATGGTCGGAATTTTCTATCATCACCCTGTCGATGTCTGCTTCTTTATCATAATAAGTAGTAAATCCTGCGGAGAGATCAATTCCGTCTACCGAGAGGATGAGCTTATCCGCGTGATAACGCTTGAGCTGGTCTGCGGCATCGTTTCCGAACGAAAACTGATATTTTGTGTTGATGCTTCCGCCGATTAAGATTACGTTGTAATTCGGGTTGCTTGATGCCTCAAGCGCGATGGAAATTGAGTTTGTAACAATATTGAGGTTGTACTCCGCAGGAAACTTTCGGAACGCAAGAAGCGTTGTTGTTCCCGAATTCAGCATAACCGTATCGTTCTGCTTTATCATCTGCGAAATGCGCTCGGCAATTTTAACCTTCTCCGAGTGATTTGTTTCAAGTCTCTGGTTGAGATTCATGCTGTAATACGGCTTGTATGAGCTCAGCGCGCCGCCGTGGATTCTTGAAAGAAGGCCTTTGCTTTCCATATCGGCAAGGTAGTTTCTGACCGTTACCTCCGAGACATCAAAAAGACGGCTGAGTTCTGCAACCTTGACACTTCCGTTTGTCTTTAAAAGATCAAGTATTTTTTGTTTTCTGTCATCTGCAACCATATTCTCACCTCTTGTTTTCTACAAAAATTATACCACTCCTCTTTCGGTATGTCAACAAAGCAACTTTCACTTTACCCGAAATATACTTTCGATTAAAAACATATTCTTTCGTTTTTCTTTCGGTTTTGAAAAATAGGCAAAACAAAAGCAAGAAATTGTTGACATACGGGGTTTTCCTGTTGTATTATAAATATATGTAAACAACAATTTAAAGGAGGTGCTTTTCAATGTATAAAGGTTTGAAAATCAAACCGCCGTTTTTCGAAATCGGACCGAAAGCATACATGTATGGCGAGGATATGCTCAGACTCGCAAAAGTAATCGACAAGGTTGCGCTCAAATATGACCTCGATGTCATCGTTACACCTCAGTATACTGACATCAAGCTGCTCGCAGACAACACGGAAAGAATCCTTGTTTTTGCACAGCATATGGACTATCTCCCGATAGGCAGAGGTCTCGGAAGCGTTCTTCCCGAAGCTGTCAAGGCAGCAGGGGCTGTCGGCGTTATGCTCAACCATGCAGAATGCCCGCTCACTATGGAAGAAATTGAAAAAACCATCGCCCGCGCTGACGAGGTAGGGCTTGGCACAATCGTTTGTGCAGATACGGTTGAGGACGTCAAGGCTATCGCAAAGATGGGCCCGAACCTCATCGTTGCAGAGCCGACAGACCTTATCGGAACAGGCAAGACAAGTGACAGCAACTACGTTATCGAAACGATTAAGACCGTCAACGAAATCAACCCCGACATTATGGTGCTTCAGGGTGCAGGTATCTCAAACGGCAAGGACGTTTATGATACAATAAAGCTCGGAGCTCAGGCTACGGGTTCAACAAGCGGCATTATCAAGGCAGACGACCAGGCTGCTATGGTTGAGGAGATGCTTTATAATCTCCGCAAGGCCTGGGACGAGCTTCACGCTTAAGGAGTAAATCTTATGAAAAAAGAAGCTTTACTTCAGGCAAAACAGGCATACATAACCGAGTATGAATGCATTAAGGAAATGCTCGATTATTTTGACGAGGATGCATATTCAAAGGCTGTTGAGCTTCTCATCCGCGCGCCGCGAATCGGCACCTGCGGATGCGGACACAGCGGCATAATCTGCCAACACTTTGCGCATCTTCTCTGCTGCGTTGAGCAGCCGGCGAGGTTCATATCCCCTGCCGAGGCTGTTCACGGCGCAACGGGCTTTTTGCAGGAGGGTGATGTTATGGTATTTGCATCACGCGGCGGAAAGACACAGGAGCTTCTCCCGATTCTTGACATCTGCAAGAAGAAAAACATCAAGGTAATTTCCGTTACCGAGAACATGGATTCGCCTCTTGCTCTCGGTGCGGATGTCGTGCTCAAGCAGCACGTCAACCGCGAAACGGATAAATACAACTGCCAGGGAACCACTTCGACAACTGCCCTCTGTATGATTTTCCACGTTCTGCAGACGGCAATCATCGAGGAGACGGATTTCCAGAACGAAAAGTTTGCGACAATCCATCCCGGCGGTGCAGTAGGCGAAAGACTCAACAAATAAAAAATTTTTTAGGAGGATTTTATCATGGAATTCAAGATTTTTCAGAAGGAATTAGAGTTACAGTCAAAAGGTTGGATCCCGACTTTCCACGACGTATCAAAAGAAATCATCGAAATCGTTCAGGCTTCAGGCATTAAGAACGGTACAGTTGCTATCGCATCACACCACACAACTTGCTCAGTTATGATTCAGGAGTGCTCACACGACATCGGTTCATTCGATATCGAATATCTCCAGCACGACCTTCTCGACATTATGAGAAAGATGATTCCGGACTTTGCTGAAGAGCATCAGTACCGTCATCCGGGTCCGCTCCACACACAGTTCGGCAGATACGTCAACGAGCCGGGTGACTTCACAAGCATGAACACAGACGGACACCTCCGCAGCGTATTCTTCGGCACAAGCGAACTTATGACAATCAAGGACGGCGTTCTTGACGGCGGTGAGTTCGCTCACATCTACTTTGTTGACTGGGATCACGTTCGTGCACGTCGTCGTCAGCTCAACGTTACAGTTATGGGTACAACTGAGGACGTAGGCGACAGAAAGTGGAACAACGGTGAAGTTATCGACACTCTCCACAAGTACACAGACGAAGAAAAGGCATACGATCCACACTACGATCTCCAGCTCAAAAGATAATCAATATGAATTGTCTTGGAATTGATTTCGGAACCACATCTGTCAAGGCGGTGCTTTTTGATGAAAATCTTAAGACACTTGCCGAATCGACAGAGGATTATACCTTAAAAACTTCCGGAAACATAGTTGAGCTTGAGCCCGAAAAGTATTGGTCTCTTCTCACAAATGCGCTTGAAAACATAAAAAAGTCCGCTGCGGTCGATTGCCTTGCAATCGACACGCAGTGCGAGACGCTTATCCTCACGGATGAGAACGGAAATCCCGTCCGCGATGCCATTGTGTGGCTTGATAACCGTGCGACCGAAGAAGCCGCAATGATTGATGCACACTTTGGCAGGAAGAAGGTTTTTGAGGTTACGGGGCAGCCCGAGATTACGGCCACATGGCCTGCCTGCAAGCTTTTGTGGGTAAAACGCAACGAACCCGAGGTCTGGGCAAAAACAAAGAAAATCTTTTTGCTTGAAGACTACCTTCTCTACAAGCTTACGGGCAGATTCGTAACAGAGAAAACTCTTCAGTCATCAACTATCTACTTCGACATCAGAAATTCCGCTTACTGGAAGGAGATGCTCGATTTTATCGGCGTGTCCGAAAATCAGCTCCCCACTCTTCTTGACAGCGGAAAATACGTCGGAGACTATGACGGCATAAAGGTTTCAACCTCTGCGATGGATCAGGTTGCAGGTGCGATAGGCGCAGGCGTTATCAAAATGGGAAGAATCAGCGTTATGACGGGTACCACTATGGCTATTTATGTCCCGACGGACAAGATTCCCGAATACGAC
Organism: Eubacteriales bacterium; assembly: GCA_045636865.1. Lineage (GTDB taxonomy): Bacteria > Bacillota > Clostridia > Oscillospirales > JAAYXM01 > SIG480. The sequence continues at coordinate 20,919 of JAZTYJ010000019.1, read as the reverse complement.
GAAAAAAGCTTCGTCCCCTGCCATTACAGCTTTGACGGAAGCTTCGCTCTTCTTTCGTGGAGCGCAACTGCAGGCATGGCTCTCAAGTGGTTCCGCGAGGCATTTTTAAAGGATAAATCCTTTATTGAGCTTGATGAAATGGCAGAGTCGGTCGCACCCGGTTGCGAAGGGCTTACCTTCCTCCCCTACCTTTGCGGCTCAACTATGCCGAAATATAATCCCGACGCAAAGGGAAGCTTTACGGGCATCGCACCCGAGCACACTCCGGCGCATTTTGTCCGCAGTATTATGGAATCCGTTGCTTGTATGCTCAAGTCAAACCTTGACTATCTCGGCGTACCGGTTGACGAAATCCGCATTATGGGTGGCGGCGCAAAGAGCCCTCTCTGGTGCAGAATAAAAGCCGATATGACAGGCAAGCATCTCCTCACTCTCAAGAATAAAGAAACTGCGTGTCTCGGCTCTGCAATCCTTGCAGGTGTCGGCGCAGGCGTCTTTTCATCAGTTGAGGATGCCTGCAAAAACATTGAAACTGATAAGGAATATGCACCGACAGGTGCAGACTTTAGCGAGGTTTATGAAAGCTTCGTGAAATATGATGATATTCTTAATACAAGAAAGGTGTGAAGAATATGGTAAAGGCAGCATTTGTCGGATTTGGTGAAGTAAACACCCCTGCCGACATTATACTCAAAAAAGTTAAAGAAGCAGAGGCAGGTCTTAAAAAAGAAGGACTTGACCTTATAAGCGTATATCCCGTAACTGACGATTACGAGGAAAAAGACGTTAAAAAAGCTATTGACGCTCTCAAAGGACAGGACTTTGACGTTCTCGTCTGCTGTATCGCAGGTTGGATTCCGACCCACGCGGTAGTAAAGGTTACAGAGCATTTCCGCCACAAGCCGATGGTTCTGTGGGGTCTTTGCGGATGGATGGAAGGCGACCGTCTCGTCACAACTGCTGACCAGGCAGGCACAACTGCTCTCCGCAAAACATTCTACGACCTCGGATATGACTTTAAGTATATCTACGACATCATCGGTCTTCCGTCAAACACAAAGAAGGTCGCAAACTACGCGATTGCTGCAAGTGCTGCAGCACGCCTCCGCCACGCAAAGGCAGGTCAGGCAGGCTATCGCGATATGAATCTCTACGGCACACTTTATGACGGCGGCTCACTCAAGCGTCAGATAGGTCCCGAAATCGAGACATTTGAGATGCTTGAGATTCAGCAGCGTTACGAAAAACTTTCAGATGCAGAAATTCAGGCAGTTATTGACAACGCAATGTCAAAGTGGAAGTTCCTAAAGCCTGCAAACCCCGAAAGCATGAAGAAGGCTGCAGGATACTATCTTGCAATCAAGTCTATCTGCGACGAGCGCGGATATGACGCGATCTCCCTTAAGGACGTTGACGGTATGAAGAAGCTTCTCGGCTTCCCGCCGGCTCCGATATTTATGCTCCTCTCCGATGAGGAAAAGCTCTGCACAATCCCCGAGAACGACTCTCTCGGCGGAATCACACAGCTTATGGTAAAATACCTCACAGGTCAGTGTGCGTTCTACCTCGAATTCTACGAGTTCTTTGAAGACCGCGTTCTTGCAGGTGTTCCCGACTTTGTTCCGGCAGAGTGTGTTGACGGCGAAGTTACCGTTATGCCTGCGGCATTCGGCGAGCTTTCAGAGGGTATCCTCAATGTAAGTCGCGTAAAGCCCGGAAAGGTTACAATGTGCCGCCTTACATACGAAGACGGCAACTACTACATGCATATGGTAGTCGGTGAGGGTGTTACACCGAGAAAGTGGGAGGAAGCAGGATGGACTCAGCCGGCTCCGCAGCTTCCGGGACTTGAAATCATCCTTGACGATGTTCCTGATTTTGCAGAAAACGTTATGTGCCAGCACTACATCATCTCTTACGGTGATAATTCAGAGCTTATAGAAAATCTCTGCGATATGCTCGGCATATACATTATCTAATTTGCGGAGGAAACAGAAATGGGAAAAATATATGTTGGATGGGCTGAAGAGTCCATCATCCCCGAAAAAAAAGCAAGCCTTGCAGGTCAGTTTTTTGAAAGAATTTCAGAATACGTTGAATCTGACATCACCGTTACAGCTCTCGCAGTTGAGGCAGATGGTGAGCAGATGATTATGGCTTCTGCAGACCTTGTAAAAATTACAGACGGTCAGATGAAGCTTTCAAGAGAAAAACTCGCAAAACTTGCTCCTGATTTTGATACAGACAAACTCATCGTTGCAGTAACACACACTCACACCTCTCTTCTTGCCGACAGCAACGATGCAGGTCCGTCCTCACCTATTGCTTCTACAACTGAAATCATCGAGTCATATCTCCCCGAAGGTCAGAAGTACGAAGAGAAGGTTACTCCCGACGACTCTGTCTGCACACCGAAGGAAGCACTTGAGCTCATCACGGATAAAATTGCCCTTGCCGCATATAAGGCATGGAGCAGCAGAGCAGAGGCTTACTACACAAACGAATTCGGCCGTGCCGCAGTCGGTATGAACCGCCGCGTCTGCTACGATGACGGTACAGCAAAGATGTGGGGCGACACAAACAGCGCAAACTTCATCGGTCTCGAAGGCGGAAACGACTCAGGCATCGAGCTTCTCTACTTCTTCGATAAGAATAAGAAACTCACGGGTGTTGCCGCAAATATCGCTTGTCCCTCACAGATTCTCGAGCAGAGAAGCTTTATCTCTGCTGACTTCTGGGGCAGAACAAAGGCATATCTCCGCGAAAGATTCGGCGAAGATATTTACCTTCTCTCACTCTGCGGTGCAGGCGGCGACCAGTGCCCGCGCGACCTCGTAAGATGGGTAGAACCCGAAACTCCGATTGACGACCCGAACATCGACCGTCAGCACGTCATTGAGCGCAAGGCTGACCCGTCAATGTTTGACATCAAGGGTTGCAACAGAGTCGGCAGACGTATCGCAAACGAAATCATCGCGGTTTACGACGAAATCGAAGAAGCAGACTTAAAGAGTGAAGCTGTCTTTGAACACAAAGCACTCACTCTCAACACTCCGCTTCGCAAGGTTACTCCCACACAGCACGAAAACGCAATCAGAGAGCTTGAGTTTTACGTCGAAAAGAATAAAGACAAGGGTAACTTTGACTTTGTCGACATCGCAAAGATGTATATCTACGCAGGCGAAATCATCCGTTTCCAGACACAGCAGTTTACAGAGCTTTTCCCGATTGAATATCACGTTGTCCGCTTCGGCGATATTGCTTTTGCAACAAACCCGTACGAGCTCTTCCTTGACTTTGCTCTCCGCATAAAGGCAAGAAGTTATGCAAAGCAGACATTCATCGTTCAGCTCTCCTGCGGTGCTCACGGATATCTCCCGACAGCGCAGGCTGAGGCTCACGGTCACTACAGCGCATATATCACAAGCGGTGAAACCGGCCACGAAGGCGGCGACCTCCTTGTCCGCGAGACAATTACCCAAATCAACGAAATGTTTTCAAAATAATTAAAGCAGAACAGGAAGTCTCACGGCTTCCTGTTCTTCCCGAAAATACATACACTTCATTCCGGAGGAAGTTAAAATGGGAAAAATATATGCAGGTTGGGCTGAAGAGAGCCTTATCCCCCCAAAAAAAGCAAGCCTTGCAGGTCAGTTTTTTGAAAGAATTTCAGAATATGTCGAATCAGACATCACGGCTACAGCACTTGCAGTAGAAGCAGACGGAGAACAGATGATTTTCGTCTCTGCAGATATTGCGCAGATCAAAGAGGCGCAGCTTGAAATTGCAAGAGAGAAGTTTGCAAAGCTCACAGACGAGGTTGACCCGAAAAAGCTCATCGTCTGCGCAACGCACACTCACACCTCTCTCGTTTTTGCATCACCGTCTGCAGCCTCCGCTTCAACCATCGCATCGGCGGCAGCCATCGTTGAAGAATATCTCCCTGATGGTATAACGTACGAGAAAAAGGTTACACCCGATGAGAGCGTCTGCTCTCCGGAAGAAGCACTTGAGCTTCTCACGGACAAGATTGCCCTTGCCGCAAAACGCGCGTGGGACAACCGCAAAGAAGCTCTTTATGCAAACGAATTCGGCCGTGCCGCAGTCGGTATGAACCGCCGCGTCTGCTATGATGACGGTACAGCGAAGATGTGGGGTGACACAAACACCGCAAACTTTATTGGTCTTGAAGGCGGAAACGACTCAGGTGTTGAGCTTCTCTACTTCTTCGATAAGAACAAAAAACTCACAGGTGTTGTTGCAAACATCGCCTGCCCCGCCCAGATTCTTGAGCAGAGAAGCTTTATTTCTGCTGACTTCTGGGGCAGAACGAAAGCATATCTCCGCGAAAGATTCGGCGAAGATGTTCACCTCCTCGCACTCTGCGGTGCAGGCGGCGACCAGTGCCCGCGCGACCTCGTAAGATGGGTTGAGCCCGAAACTCCGATTGACGATCCGAACATCGACCGCCCGAACGTTATTGAGCGCAAGGCTGACCCGTCGATGTTTGACATCAAGGGTTGCAACAGAGTCGGCAAACGTATCGCAAACGAAATCATCGCGGTTTATGATGAGATTGAAGAATACAAGGACGAGGCAATCTTTGAGCATGAGGTCATAAACTTAAATCTTCCGCTTCGCAAGGTCACTCCCTCACAGTATGAAAATGCAGTACGCGAGCTTGAGGCTTACATTGAGAAGAACAAGCATAAGGGAAACTTTGACTATGTCGACATCGCCAGAATGCACGTCTACGCAGGTGAAATTCTCAGATACCGCGAGCAGCAACTTACGGAAGTTGTTCCGATTGAGTATCACGTTGTTCGTTTCGGAGATATCGCAATTGCGACTAATCCGTATGAACTCTTCCTCGACTTTGCTCTCCGCATGAAGGCTCGAAGCTATGCAAAGCAGACCTTTATCGTTCAGCTCTGCTGCGGATCTCATGCATATCTCCCGACGGAGAAGGCTGAGAAACACGGTCATTACAGCGCATACATCACAAGCGGTGACACGGGACACGAAGGCGGCGATCTCCTGGTTCGCAACACAATAACTGAAATCAACAAAATGTTTGATAACTAAATACTATTTCGGGAGATATGCAAATCTGCATATCTCCCGTTTCTCTCTACAAAAAAACACCGCTTCGTCTGAAGCGGTGTTTTGGTTTGTAAATTAAATCTTACTTGTGGTCTACTGAGTACATGTGCTTGATGAGCTCAAGAACCTTGTTTGAGTAGCCGATTTCGTTGTCGTACCAAGAAACGACCTTAACGAATGTATCTGTAAGAGCGATACCTGCACCCTTATCGAAGATAGATGTGCGTGTGTCGCCGAGGAAGTCTGATGAAACAACAGCTTCTTCTGTGTAGCCGAGGATACCCTTAAGCTCGCCTTCTGAAGCAGCCTTCATAGCAGCGCAGATTTCTTCGTACTTAGCCGGCTTTGCAAGGTTGACTGTGAGGTCAACAACAGAAACGTCAAGAGTCGGAACGCGCATTGACATACCTGTGAGCTTGCCGTTGAGTGACGGGATAACCTTACCAACAGCCTTTGCAGCACCTGTTGAAGACGGGATGATGTTGCCGCTTGCAGCACGGCCGCCGCGCCAGTCTTTAAGAGACGGACCGTCAACTGTCTTCTGTGTAGCTGTAGCTGAGTGAACAGTTGTCATAAGACCATCTGTGATGCCCCAGTTGTCATGGAGAACCTTAGCAATCGGAGCAAGGCAGTTTGTTGTGCATGATGCGTTTGAAACGAAGTTCATGTCAGTTGTGTATGTGTCGTGGTTAACGCCCATAACGAACATCGGAGTGTCGTCCTTAGACGGAGCAGACATAACAACCTTCTTAGCGCCAGCCTTGAGGTGACCTTCAGCCTTATCCTTTGAAAGGAAGAGACCTGTTGACTCAACAACATACTCAGCACCGAGCTTGCCCCACGGAAGAGCAGCCGGATCGCGCTCAGCAGAGATCGGAATCTCCTTGCCGTTAACGATGATTGAGTTTTCTGTTGAATCGATTGTGCCTTCGAACTGACCGTGCATTGTGTCGTACTTGAGCATATATGCCAAGTAGTCTGCCGGGCAAAGGTCGTTGATGCCGACAACTTCGATTTCAGGATGGTTTACGCTTGCGCGGAAAACCATACGGCCGATACGGCCAAAACCATTGATACCAATTTTGATACTCATTTTGTTTTCCTCCTAATTTTTTTCACATTACTATATATTATAAACGATTTCTTTTCAATTTACAACTATATTTTTTGAAAATATTAGCAAAAAAACCAAAATTTTTTTGTTATTTTGCATAAAAATGACCTTGAAATCAAAATTCAAGACCGCACCGGAGAACAGATGCGGTCTTGTTTTTCGCAAACTTTTGTTTACTTTATTCCCTTTATGCGGTCAAGAGTATCCCAGATTCCGTGCATATACATAATTCCGAGAGCGCGGTCGTAAAGACCGTAGCCCGGGCGGACGCTTCCGGGGCCTTCTGACCAGAGGTGTCTGCCGTGGTCAGGGCGGATATATCCTTCAAAGCCGCAGTCGTGGTATGCCTTAACGATTTCAAGAACACCCGTATCGCCATCGCAGTCGCGGTGTGATGCTTCCGTGAAGTCGCCGTTCGGGAAGTGCTTGACGTTTCTGATGTGAGCAAATGCGATTCTGTCACAATGCTTGCGGACGATGTCTGCAACGTTGTTGTCCGGGTTTGCACCGAGGCTTCCCGAGCAGAGAGTGAGGCAGTTGTATTCATCGTCAACCATCTTTAAGAATCTGTCGATGCTTGCCTCGTCAACAAGGAGACGCGGAAGACCGAAGATATCCCATGGTGGATCGTCCATATGGATAGCCATTTTGACGTCGCACTCGCGGCAGGTCGGCATAAGTGCCTCGAGGAAGTATTTGAGGTTTGCCCAGAGCTTTTCGTGGTCAACGCCCTCGTATGCCTTGAAGAGCTCATCAAGCTTTGCCATTCTCTCAGGCTCCCAGCCGGGGAATGACATATTGTACTTTTCTGTGAAATTGAGGATATATTCAGCCATTGCGTTGTAATCGTCCTGAATCATACCCTTTTCGTAGTAAAGAGCTGTTGAACCGTCACCAACCGGATGGAAGAGGTTACTTCTTGTCCAGTCAAAAATCGGCATAAAGTTGTAGCAGATAACCTTGACGCCGTATTTTGCGAGGTTTCTGATACACTGCTTGTAGTTTTCTATGTATTTGTCTCTTGTGGGAAGACCGATTTTGATATCGTCGTGAACGTTTACTGATTCAACAACGTCCATATTAAAACCGTACTCATCAAGCTGGCGCTTGACTTCTGCGATTTCTTCTTCCTCCCAGATTTCGCCCGGCATCTTGTGGTGAAGAGCCCAGACGATACCGTCTACGCCGGGAATCTGCTTGATGTCGGAAAGGCTTATCTTATCGTTGCCTTCGCCGTACCAGCGGAATGTCATTTTCAAGACAATCACTCCTTCTGTAAATCTTTGTGTATATCTTATCATAAAGTGTTTTGAAAAGCAATGACGGAAACACAAAAACATTGAATTTTGATGTCTATACTTATCGCATTGAGGATAACGGAAAGTTCACCGTCACCGACTTCAACGCCGGTCGTCCCGAAGTTATGGACGGATTCTCATACGAAAACCCCGGTGCATATAAAGAAAAATATATAAAAGCTGAACAAGAGCGAATCAAAAAACTCGGATATTGATAAAGAACCACGTCTGTAACATACAGACGTGGTTCTTTTCTATTTTTTCGGCAATGTGAATTTTCTCTCGCTCTTTGCGCGGATGATAATCTCTTTTCCCGTTACGGGATGAGTAAAGCCGAGTGCTGACGCGTGAAGTCCGAGACGCCCTATGGGATTCTGCGTGCTTCCGTACTTTTTGTCTCCAACAACGGGATGTCCGAGCTCCTTCATATGAACGCGAATCTGATTCTTACGCCCTGTTAAGAGCCTGACTTTTACGAGGGAATAGTTTTCGTTTTCACGCGCGACCTCGTAATCAGTTATTGCGCGCTTTCCCGTGCTCGATGAATACATGACGTGCACCGCGTTTTCAGCAATAAGTGTATCACATCTTCCCTTTTTTCTTTCAAAAACACCCTCGCAGATAGCCGTGTATTCGCGAAGATATACAAGGTCATTCCAACTCTCCTGCAAAAGTGTGCAAAACTCTCTCTTTTTTGCAAAGAGCAAAACTCCAGATGTGTCACGGTCAAGACGGTGGACAACAAAAATCTCACCTTTGCGGCTCTCCGAAAGCTTTGAATATGCCGTGTGAATCCGCTCACCGTCGGTTACGGTGAGAAGTCCTGCCGGTTTGTTTACCGCAACGAAATCCGAATCCTCATAGATAATATCAATTCCGTGAGGTTTTACGCTTCCTTCAGAGAGAGAAACTCTGACCTCATCTCCCGCTTCAAGCGGTAAATTGAACTTCGTCGTTACTATACCGTTGACAAGCACCTGACGGTGCTCAAGGTATGACTTAACCTTTCCTTTCGGCTGTGACGAGAGCGCGGCGTAGAGGAATTTAAGAAGTTCTCCATCTTCATTTACTTTTAAAACGATATCCTTTTTCACTTAAACAATCTCCTTATAGCTTCCGAAATATTTAAATCCAGGAATGTCGTTATCGAGGTCGCATATAAGCTCGAAAAGCGCAGGAGAGTAGACAGATGCGCCAAGGTCAAAATAGAACATAAACTCAAAGTCACTTCCCGGTTTCGGGCGGCTTTCGAGCTTTTCAAGGTTTATGCCGAGAGAATTTATGCGCGCAAGGATTCGGTAGAGTGAACCGGGCTTATGCGGAATCTTGAGCATAAGGCTCGTCTTGTCGGCACCGGGATAAATCTCAAGCTCTTTTGAGATGCAGATAAATCTCGTATAGTTTCCCGTATGATCGCAGACGTTATCGAAAATGGGTGACAACTCATAGAGCTCTGCGCATGCGGGAGACGAAAGCGCCGCAATGTCGCGTCTGTCGGATTCTGCAACCATACGTGCTGCAACCGCTGTATTCTCAACGCGTGTTACCTTTATGTTCTTATTCTTCTCCAAAAACTCGCTGCATTGATTTATAGCCTGCTCATGAGAGAAGATTTCCGTGATGTCCGAAAGGTTAACTCCGCGCTTTGCAAGGAGCGCATGTCCAACCTGAATTCGCGCACCGCGGACAATATGGAATTTATACTTTGCCATAAGGTCGTAAATCTTATTTACTGAACCTGCCGTACTGTTTTCGATCGGCAGAACGCCGTATTTGCAGAGCTTTTTGTCAACCGCGCGGAAAACGTCTTCAAAGCTTCCGAAATACATAATGCTCGGCTTCTTGAAAAGCTTTTCGCAAGCTATCTGTGAATATGCACCTGCAACGCCCTGACACGCGACAACCGCACTCTCAGGAAAGAGCTTTTCGGTTTTTCCGATAGCAGCTTCCATAGCTGTGCGGATGGGAGAATCCTTTAAAAGGAGCTTTCTCTGGTATGAACGCGAGGTGTCCATAATCGTCTGATAGATAACCCTTGCATAAGCAGAAAACTCTTCTTTCGTGTAACCCTCAATCTTGTCAAGAAGCTCGCTCTCGCGCTTTGCATCGTATACCGGAAGTCCGTTTTCCCTCTTATACTCACCAATTTTTGCCGCAGTTTCCATTCTCTTTTTAAGAAGCTCTGAAATTTCACGGTCGATACTGTCAATGTCTTTTCTGAGATTATTGATATCCATTTTAAACACTTCCTAAATCATCATATCCAAAATTGCTATTGCGAGCGCGGCTTCCATAACGGGCACGGCTCTCGGCACGATGCACGGATCGTGGCGGCCGCAAATTTCAAGATGCGTCTCGCACATTTTTGCAAGGTCAACACTCTTTTGTTTTTTTGCAATCGACGGTGTCGGCTTTATTGCCGCGCGGAAAATTATCGGCATTCCCGAGGTTATTCCTCCAAGCGCGCCACCGTGGTTGTTCGTCTCTGTTTTCACTCTTCCCTTTTCGAGGATAAATGCATCGTTGCACTCGCTTCCCCGCATAGTTGCGGATGAAAATCCTGCGCCGAATTCAACACCCTTTACTGCAGGGATTCCGAAAACGATTGATGCTATCCGATTTTCAACTCCGCCGAACATCGGCTCACCCAAAGCCTTGGGAACTCCAACCGCCGCACATTCGATGACGCCACCGACAGAGTCGAGGTCTTCCTTTGCACTTAAAATTTCTGCCATCATCTTCTCTGCCGCAGCTTCAGAGAGTGTCGGAATATCTCCCTGAATAATCTCCGAAAGCTCCGGTGATACGGGATTCAAGAGCTTATCCTCTGCGTTTCCGATTCGTGATACGTGCGCCGCAATTTTCACGCCGCGCGTCTTAAGATACTGAAGGCAGAGCCCTCCCGCTATACAGAGACAAGCCGTGAGACGACCGGAAAACTGACCTCCGCCGCGGATGTCGTGGGCGGAGCCGTACTTCATAAATGCGGTGAAGTCGGCGTGTCCCGGACGCGGCACGCGTTTAAGCGAATCATAGTCCTTTGAGCGCATATCGGTATTTCTGATTATCGCACAAATCGGAGCGCCTGTCGTTTTCCCATCGAACACACCGGAAACAAACTCAGGCACGTCGCCTTCCTTGCGGGCGGTTGTATGTGCGCCTTTTCCCGGAGCGCGCCTTGCCATAAACTCAAGGAGCTTTTCCTCATCAATCGAAAAGTCAGCGGGAAATCCCTCGATCACAACCCCCATCGCATCCGAATGCGACTGACCGAAAATCGAAACTTTTAAATTTTCACCAAAAATCGAACTCATATCCTTATTCCTCCGATATAGAAACGTCTGCACCGAGATCTGCAAAGCGTTCAAAAAAGTCGCCGTATGACTTTTCAACCGCCTCGGCACCCGTAATAATTACCGGCTCTTTGCATATCGCCGAGGCTATTGCCGCACTCATAACGATTCTGTGGTCGTTTTCTCCATCCACCACTCCGCCGCGAAGTTTCCCTCTGCCGCGGATTATGATGCTATCGTCTTCCGAACGGATATCGCCGCCGAGACTTTTTATCATTTTCACCGTTGTTTTTATTCTATCGCTTTCCTTGATGCGAAGGCGCGACGCGTTATAAATCACCGTCTCACCCTCTGCCGCGGATGCAACAACCGAAAGCACGGGCACAAGGTCGGGAATCTCCGATGCATCTATTGATATTCCGCAAAGCTTTCCTTTCTTTACGGTGAATGAATCTTCGTTTTCAGTTACATTTGCACCGAATCTTTCAAGGAGCGAGAGAATCTCGTAATCTCCCTGAATGCTTTTCATATTCATTCCCGTGCAGGTTATTCCCTCCTCCGAGAATGCCCCGAGAGATGCGAAGAATGCCGCGTTTGACCAATCTCCCTCTACAGAAAAGCTCTTCGGTGATATGTAGCTCTGGTTTCCTTTTATATGTATTTCATTGCCTCTCCACCCGGCAAGGATTCCAAACTGTTTTATCACATCGAGTGTTATTTCAACATATTTTGAGGATTCAAGATTGCCGCAAATTTCAATGATACTGTCTCCCGAAAGCCGCGGAAGCGCAAACAGAAGCCCTGATATGAACTGTGAGCTGACCTTTCCCGAAATTTTAAATCTGCCGAATTCAAGTCCGCCCCTCATTTTAAGCGGAAGACGTCCGTTATACTCATATTCCGCGCCGTTTTCGGAAAGACAGTTAAGAAGCTCTGATATCGGTCTTTCGGGAAGACGGCCTTTGCCGTCAAACGTTGTCTCTTTTGAGATGGTTGCCGCGACGGGAATCAAAAAACGCAGTGTTGAACCGCTCTCGCCACAGTCAAGATCTGAATCACGGAAGTTTTTTATCGGTCTTACGAGAAAGCATCCGCCCTCTTCCGAAATTTCCGCACCAAGGGAAGACAAAACTCTTGCCGTTGCCTCAATGTCCTTTGACCTTGCGTTGCATATTATTTTAGTTTCCTCATCCGACAGAGCCGCCGAAATGAGTGCTCTGTGAGCGACTGATTTTGACGGGATTACCTGCACCCTACCGTGCGGTGCGCGGCAAGAAACCGAAGCTTTCATTATGCTTTCTCCAATCCTGCTTTGAAAAACTTTATCATCTCATCCTCTGGTATTTTGAGAAGGAAGCTCTCCCCTCTCATTTTCGGAAGAACCAAAGTTATGTATCCGCCCGAGCGTTTTTTGTCTGACATTGCAACTTCAAAAAGCACATCTTCCGAAAACTCACACTCTGTTGGGAGCGAATACTTTCTGCAAAGACAAGCAATTTCATCTGACACGTTTTCTTTGCAATAGCCGAGAGTTTCGGATGCTTTTGCCATAATGCACATACCGATTGCAACAGCTCTTCCGTGGCTTATCTCAAATCCGCTCATTTTTTCTATCGAATGTGCCGGTGTGTGCCCGAAATTTAAAAGCTGACGCTCACCGACATCAAACTCATCGTTTGACACTATATCGCGCTTAATCCCTACACACTCTGAAATTATCCTGATAAGATTTTCTTTTGCGCCGTCTGTTATGAGCTTAAGAATTTTCTCGCTTCTTATCGCGCCGTACTTTATAACCTCTGCCATTCCGTCTGCAAAAATGTCGTCGGGAAGGTCTGATATTATATCCGTGTCGCAAAGAACAAGCGACGGCTGCCAGAATGCGCCCGCAAGATTTTTGCCTGCGTCGAGGTTTATCGCAGTTTTTCCTCCGACGGATGAATCCACCGCCGCAAGAAGCGTTGTCGGAATCTGAATAAAAGAGATTCCGCGAAGGTAGCTTGCCGCAACAAATCCCGAAAGGTCACCGATAACTCCGCCGCCAAGCGCAACGATGATGTCGCTCCTTGAAAACTTTTCGTTTGCAAGCAAATTTAAAAGCTTTACGTAGTTCTCTGCACTTTTTGAATTCTCGCCTGCAGGCAGGGTGATCTCAAGCACCTCAAAGCCATCGTCTTCAAGCGCATTTTTTACATTTCCGGAAAAGAGAGCGTGGGTTGTTTCATCTGAAATAATTGCCGCCTTCTTTGTTTTCGGAAAGAGTTCTTTTGCTTTTTTGCCGATCTCCGAAATTATACCTGAACCGATAAGAACTTCATAACTTCTTCCGGTTGAGACCTCTATTCTCTCCATTCCTCATCTATCCTTTCCTTGCGCATGCGACCTTCTCGCAGAAGCATCATAAGTCTTTCTGCATCGTTTTCGCAAAGCGCATCTCTGTACTCTGTCAGAGAATCAATAAGAAAATCTATTTCAGACACGAGGTTTCCCCGGTTTGCGAGGAAAAGCTCGGTCCACATACCTTCCGAAAGCTTGGCAACGCGCGTGAGGTCGCGATAGCTTCCTGCAGAGAAGCCTTTGTGTCCTTCGGCACTCGGGCTTTTTACATATGCGTTTGAAACGACGTGGGCGAGCTGGGAGGTGTATGCAATTATCTCGTCGTGGCGTTCTGCTGTCGTCACCGTAACGTGAGCAAAGCCCGCCTTTGTAAGAACTGCCTTTACCTTTTCAAGAAAGGCAATTTCTTCTCCTTTTTTCGGAACAAGAATCATACATGCGCCCGAGAAGAGATTTTCCTGCGCATAACGAAATCCCGAAAACTGACGACCTGCCATCGGATGTCCGCCGACGTACTCAAACCCGAATTTTTCTGCCAGCTCAAAAAGCCTTGGGCAAACAGTTTCCTTTACACCACAGCAGTCTATAACACACGCATCCTTGCGGATGAACTCTGCATTTTCTTCCATATAGCTGATTGCGGCACCCGGATAAAGCGCGAGAAAAATAAAATCACATTCTGAAATATTATCTTTCGTGAGGCGTCCGTCAACGGCATTTACCAGAACTGCGCGTTTGTAGGTTGTTTCGTCGTTATCCGCGCCGTATATGGTAAAGTCGGTATTGAACTTGTATGCCTTTGCGAGTGATCCTCCGATAAGACCGAGCCCGACTATACCTATCGTCATTGTCCTATCGCCTGCCTTACCGCAAATATACCACGCGCAACATCGTCAAACTGCTCGGGAGTTAATGACTGTGCACCGTCGCAGAGTGCGCGCTTGGGGTTGTTGTGCACCTCTATCATTATTCCGTCTGCTCCGCAGGCCGCCGCTGCAAGAGCCATCGGCTTTACGAGCCTTGAAATTCCGCTTGCGTGGCTCGGATCAACAACAACAGGGAGGTGTGAAAGCTCCTTGAGCATCGGAACAGCAGAGAGGTCAAGCGTGTTTCTCGTGTATGTTTCAAACGTGCGGATTCCGCGCTCGCAGAGGATGATGTTCTCGTTTCCGCCTGCCATAATATATTCAGCACTCATGAGGAGCTCTTTCAATGTATTTGCAAGCCCGCGCTTTAGGAGGATTGTTTTGTTTGTTCTTCCAAGCTCCTTTAAAAGCTCAAAATTCTGCATATTTCTTGCGCCGACCTGAATAACATCTACCTTTTCAAACATCGGGAGATGGTTTGCGTTCATAATCTCCGTAACTATCGGCATTCCGGTTGCCTCCTTTGCCTCAAGGAGAAAGTCGATACCCTCAGACTTAAGCCCCTGGAAGTCATATGGAGATGTGCGCGGTTTGAATGCACCGCCTCGGAGAAGACCTGCACCCGATTTTTTAACTGACTCTGCAATCCCTAAAATCTGCTCCTTCGACTCAACAGAACACGGACCTGCGATAAGCGCAAAGTTTCCGTCGCCGATTTTGACATCGCCTATGCTTACGACCGTATTTTCGGGGTGAAACTTGCGGTTTGCACTTTTGAACGGCTCTGTTATGCGTGTAACGTTCTGAACAATATCAAGCCCTTCTATAAGCTCAACGTCAACGTTCGAGGTGTCACCGATAAAGCCGAGAACCGTCTGGAACTCACCCTCGGAAATGTGAACGCGGATATCCTGTTCATTTAGCCACGCAATGAGGTTATCAACCTGCGCTTTCGGAACATCTCTCTTAAGTACTGCAATCATCTTATAATCCTCCCTGAATCCGAAAAATAAAGGCTATGCAGTGATTCTACTGCATAGCCTTTTGAAGTTTTTTATATAAAAAACCTCTCTATTTTAAGCAACAGAAATCACTCTTACTTTTGATTTTGTAAAAAAATAAAAGTAAAAGTAGCAAAATATTTCATATGCCTTATGAGAAGCTTTCATTACTTTTATCGCCTTTCGATTTTTTTATGATTATACCACCGTGTTTTTTGTTTGTCAACACTTACAATTCGGTATTTTTAGAATTTTCGCCCATATTCATCTCGCCTTGACGAAAATAGTAGAGGTATTGCGCGTATACCGTATTAAAAAGCGAAAAATACACAAAACCAAGCGGATAAATATAAAAAGATGCAACGTCCCAGAGAATATACGATGTGCGAAGTGCAAGGCACTCACCCGTGCGGTTTTTCACAAGAGAAAAGCACTCCGAAATTGCCGCAAATGCACCTTTTGCCCTACCTTCTGCAAGAATAAACCTTGCAAATTCATATCTGCTTATCCAGACAAGTCCGAAAACCGCGGATATCGGCACAAGCAAGCTTGCAAAACTTACAAGAAGCGGTGATCTTATTATTGAACCGCAAAACGTAACCGTTATCGGAATCAACATAAAAACAATCATCCAGAGAGCAGAGAGCAAAAAGATGATAATTGACAACCAAACAGATGAAAACACGGTTCTGAGATTTGTATATACCGAGAAAACATCCGAAATTTTTCCTTTTGCTCCGCTTGCAACACGAAGGAAAAATCTGCATATGCCGACGGAAAACGGAGCCATTACCAAAACATACAAAATAAGCGTTATCACGCAAAGCGCGATAGTCCTTTCCGTTATTACCTTCGGAACAAACATCATAAGCATTTCGTATTGTGTGCCACTAAAATTTGCAATCTCCGAAAGTGTCGGAATGCGAATCGGGAGAAAGCTGATAATTGCCGCATAGAGCAGTGTCTGAAGCAAAACAATCAAAAATGAGCGAAGCCAGCTTCCCGCAAGCAGCCCTTGCGCCATCAGCTTTATTCTTTTTCGTATGATTTTTCTGTCCATTATTTCTCCTTATTCTGCAGGGGTTTCTGTGCTTGTTTCCTCATTTGTGTTTTCAGCCGGTGTTTCCGGTGTCTCTGTGTTCTGCTCGGGTGCAGGAGTTGCCTCAGCCGGCGCCTCGTTTGTATTATCAGCCGGCGGTGTTGTAGCTTCCTGCTCCTGCGCATTTTCACCTGCGGGCTTATCCTCCGAAGGTGTCTGTGCAGGTGTTTCTTCCTTCGGTTTTTCCTCTTCCGGAGTCGTATTGACAGCCGGAGCAGATGCGCCTGCACCTACATGGATAATCTGCGGCATCGGCTTGTATTTTGAGTTATTCTCAAGATATGATTCGATAAGCTTTCCGTTCTTGTCATAAACGTTGCGATATACGGACATAGAGAGACCTTCCTGTCCCTTCTGGTACACCTCTTTCTTTCCTGCGGCAAGTGAGGTTACGGTCTTCTCGCGAGTCGTATACGGAGTTGTCGAGTGAGTTTTCTTCGTAAGCTTTACAGTAACCTTCTCATCGGGCTCCGTTCCCATAATCTGAATTCTTATATAGTTATTCTTTGATGTTGCGACGATTTTTATGGGATATTCGCTTGTATTTACAAAGCGGAAGTCGATAGAGCCGTAAACAACCGTTGCGTCCTCCCCCTTCGGGGTATAGTCAACGTAGAAGGCGTGGTTCTTTCTCTCTGTTATTTTCATATTCGCACGGAGTGCCGCCATATAGATAGTTGACGAAACCTGACAGATTCCGCCGCCGATACCATCGACAACCTCTCCCTGCGAGAAAATCGCAGCTTCTTTAAATCCGCGCTCTGCGGTACGCTTGCCCACAACCTTGTTGTATGAAAATTCCTCGCCCGGATTCAGGACCGTTCCGTTTACAAGGCTTGCCGCAAGACGTACGTTTGCAGTTCTTGCAACCTTCTTCGGGCTGAAATATGTTTCAACCTCGGCAAGACAGTATTTAAACAAATTTGTTTCAAGGTGTTTTGTATAAACCTTCGGTTGTGTAACCGCAAGCGGAATTCTGATTGTTCCGTTCGGATTCTTGTCATATTCCGCTCTTGCGGTTTCAAGGTCAAAGTCAATACCGAGAACGTGAGGAACAATCTTGCTTCCCGTATCCGTCTTTTCGACGTATGCGTCCTTGACCTCTGCATGAACTTCAGAATAAACCTTGTCAATATCAAGAGCAACAGATTCTGCATGAACTCTCTCAACTGTGATTTTTTCATAATTCTCTTCGGCAAAGGCGTTAAAGAGTCTTTCGAAAAACTCTTTTGAATCCACCTTTTTGCCGTCTGAACGCGGATGAAGGATGAGTGTTTCATCCTCTATCGTATACGCTGCATCAACGGGGTTTATGTCGTATTTTGCAATTTTCTCGGAAAGAGCTGCACACGCCTCCTCGTCCGCTTCAACAGAAACTCCGACATCAGCTGCTCCGATGCATGCCTTCATCACTCCGAAAACCCTCTCAAAGAAGTTTCCTTCGTGTCCTACCGCATACGCCTTTTCTGCTATGGTATCCGACGCAAAGCTGAGCATAAGCTCGTCTGCGGAGACGGTTATTGTTTCAAAGTCCTCTATCGCAACTTCTATCTCTTTGCCGTTATACTTTTCGGGGCACGCATCATCAAGCGCGTGCATCGCCTCTTCTGTAGTCATTCCCGAAAGCGAAATGCCGGCGGCAGAAACTCCCGGAAAAATGTTTTTATAGGTATAGGCATAAACAGTAAACGCCGCAAAGATCAGCACAAGCGCGCAAACTGCTGCGAGCGTAATTTTTACCGGCTTTGAAATCTTACCGCCACCAAATAATTTCATAATACTCAACCCCTGATATTTTCGTTAAAAATACATTCTTTTACATATACAGTATATCGTCAAAACATTATGATTTCAACTACATATTTGTAACTTTTCCAAATATTTTTCATATTTCTGTATAGCAGTTGCAAAAACGTGTACTTTTATGTTATACTGTCTTTGTATAGTTTATCAGAAAGAGGAAACAAAGATGGAGCAGAAAAAGTTTTATATTACAACTGCCATTGCTTACACATCAAGAAAACCCCACATCGGAAACACCTATGAGGTCGTTCTTACCGATGCTATCGCTCGTTTCAAGCGTTCAATGGGCTACGATGTGTTTTTCCTTACGGGAACCGACGAGCATGGTCAGAAAATTGAAGATATTGCAAAGGAAACAGGCGTTACTCCGCAGGAATACGTCGACGGTGTAGCCGGTGAGATCAGAGAAATCTGGGATATGATGAACTCAAGCTATGACAAGTTCATCCGAACAACCGACGATTATCACGTTGAGGCTGTTCAGAAGATTTTCAAAAAGCTCTACGATCAGGGCGATATATACAAGGGCGAATACAAGGGTTGGTACTGCGTGCCGTGTGAATCCTTCTTCACCGACACCCAGGTTGAAAACGGCGTCTGCCCCGACTGCGGTCGCCCCGTCAAGCAGGCAAACGAAGAGGCTTACTTCTTCAAGATGAGCAAGTATCAGGATGCGCTTATGAAGCACATCGAGGAAAATCCCGAGTTCATTCAGCCGGAAAGCCGCAAGCGCGAGATGGTAAACAACTTCTTAAAGCCCGGACTTCAGGATCTCTGTGTTTCACGTTCATCATTCAAGTGGGGCGTTCCCGTCACCTTTGACGACAAGCACGTTATCTACGTCTGGATTGACGCGCTCTCAAACTACATCACAGCCCTCGGCTATTCTCCCGACGGCTCAGGTGAGCTTTATAACAAATACTGGCCGGCAGATGTTCACATCATAGGCAAGGACATCCTCCGCTTCCACACGATTTACTGGCCGATTATGCTCATGGCTCTCGGAGAGCCGCTTCCGAAAAAGGTTTTCGGTCATCCGTGGCTTTTATTCGGAACCGACAAGATGAGCAAGTCAAAGGGCAACGTTATCTATGCAGATGACCTCGTCCGTCATTTTGGTGTTGATGCTGTCCGCTACTACGTTCTCCGCGAAATGCCGTTTGCACAGGACGGAACGATTACTTACGAAACAATCATCGCACGCTTCAACGCTGACCTTGCAAACACTCTCGGAAACCTCGTAAACCGTACGGTTGCGATGGCAAACAAATACTTTGACGGCAAGGTTTCCTACAAGAGTGTCGTTGCAGACTGCGATGCAGACCTTAAGGCGACAGCACTTTCTACGCGCGCAAACGTTGAGGCTAAGATGGATGAGTATCGCGTTGCTGATGCTCTTGAAGAAATCATCTCACTTGCACGCCGCAGCAACAAATACATTGACGAAACAGAGCCGTGGGCTCTTGCAAAGGACGAAGAAAAGCGCGACCGCCTTGAAACGGTTCTCTTCAATCTCCTCGAATCCATCCGCTTTATCGGCACTCTTCTCTGGCCATTTATGCCGGAAACCGCAGAAAAGATCATCGCTCAGATCGGTGCTGAAAAATGTGAAATCGCAGACCTTTCAGTTTTTGCGGAAAGCGGTGAAAAAGCAGTTGGTGCAGCCGAGGTTTTATTTGCACGAATTGATGAGGCAAAGAAGCTTGAGGAGCTTGCAAAGGAAAACGAAGCTCCGAAGAAGGAAGTCGCTCCGTACAAGGACGAAATCGTATACGACGAGTTTGACAAAATTGACCTTCGCGTTGCAAAGGTTGTCGCATGCGAGCCCGTTCCGAAGGCAGATAAGCTTCTTAAGCTTATTCTCAACACAGGTGAGGCAGAGCGTCAGATCGTTTCGGGAATTGCAAAGGAATACAAGCCCGAAGAGCTTATTGGCAAAAAGATTATTCTTGTTTCTAACTTAAAGCCTGCAAAGCTCCGCGGCGTTGAGAGCAACGGTATGCTCCTTGCCGCAGATATGCCCGACGGCGGCTGCAAGGTCATCTTTGTTGATGACGCAGTTGAGGAAGGCTCACAGATTCACTAAAACAACAAACAACACCCAAGAAAACTTGCTTGGGTGTTGTTTGCTTGTCTGGCAACAATCGAAACTCTGTTTGCTTTTTATTTTAGGGGACGATGTCTGCATCGTCCATCACTAAATCCTGTCGGCATAAGTCGAATTTGCTTTGGGATAAGTTTTTTAGTTGGTCAGCCCTGCCGGGCGGGCCTACTTTTGATTGCAAAAGTAGCAAAACGGGGGAGAACTCACGCCTCGCTCCCGCGAGCCTAGGAAACCTCCCCCCGCCCCTCCGCATCGCCTCTCCGCAAGTTTCTGCAATGTGTCAGTTTTTTATATCGCAACAACAGGATTATTCCAGTACGATTATATACTACTTGTCAATATTTTTTCCTATTCTGTGCTATAGTTATGTATGAGGTGATATTATGAAACCCTTAAAGGAAAAAATCAGCATAACAATAGATAATGATTTGCTTGAGAAATTAAAAGTTGAAGCAGAAAAAGATGCGCGTCCACTCTCACAATATATCAATTTTGTTTTAAGACAATATATTAACAAGAAAAGCAAATAAAATATATCACTTAAAGGCTTCCCCTTGAGGAGAAGCCTTTCTATTCCGTCGTTTGCATCATACACAAAAACACCGCAACGAAATCCGTTGCGGTGTTTTGCCTTCAAAGTTGCGAGCAAGCCTGTAAGCCGAGTTCTGTTTTTCAGACAGTCATCTATCTACGCGACGTGTTGCCACGGCGCTTTAGCCACCTGTCCCGAGAGCTGCCGGGCAGACATTAAGCTCTCCTATGCGGTGTTGCTCCGGATAGAGTTTGCAGGATGAGTCAGTTCCCTGCTCACCCGTGAGCTCTTACCTCACGTTTCCACCCTTACTGCGGCGAAGCCACAGCGGTATATCTCTGTTGCACTTTTCCTGAAGTCGCCTTCGGC
>JAZTYJ010000018.1:0-39896 GCA_045636865.1 Eubacteriales bacterium | reverse complement strand
AATAATTTCAGGGATTGAAAAAAGCCTCTAATATCAAGGCTTTTCTGAATTCTGAAGCTGCTTGTGGCAACAAAATGGCAACATTTTTAAAAGAATAATTGCAACCGGATTGTAGGTTGTATGCACAATTGCCCGCAGTAGACCTACTGCGGGCAATTTGTTTTTTATAAAGGAGTGATTGCGTATGAAGTATAAAGACGGATACGTTGCTTTTATTGACGTTCTTGGATTTAGTACATATGTATCTGATGAAGAGAATGCCAATGGGACTCATGATCTTTTTGAGTTTGTAAGAAAATTTTGCTATTTATTTAACACGTCACCCGAATTGAAAATCAATGTTTCGTTCTTTTCAGATAGTATAGTTTTAACCGCAGATGAATTAGAACGACTGACAGCACCGATATACATAGCTGAATCTTACCTCAAAGATAAACTGGGATTATTGTTTAGGGGTGGAATTTGCTATGGTAAATACTATCATAATGATGGCGTTACTTTCGGCCCTGCGGTTGTATCCGCATATAAGCTTGAAGGAAAGGCAAAGTATTCAAGGATAATTCTGGATCCTGCAATTCAACTCCCCGAAGAAACAAGCATCATCTTTTATCAAGACCTTGATGGCTATACCTGCCTGAATCCTATGAGTAGTGTTCTAAATGAACCCATCGCATATGGTCCAGAAGGTGCAGTATACCCAAAGGGAGATATAAACGAAATTATTAGCAGTTGTTTTACTAAGTATCGAAACGCCATTATTGAACAAATTTCAAAGAACAAAGGGACACCAATTATTGATAAATACCTATGGAGAGTGCGAGCTTTTAATTACACATGTAATCTTATTGCAGATTTACCAAATGGTGAACCTATTTATGGAGCTATTAATTTTGTGGCAAATGAACAGTTAAGATATTTACTCAAAAATCAGTTGATTGTCGAAGATGACATTTTGAAGTGCTAAGAAAATAGCTCTACCATTCCGTAGCAGATAAAATCATGGCAACAGTATGGCAACAAAAAATCAGATAGCCCATGCTGTCTGAATAATGAAAGTAATCAAAATAATCTGGGCCAAATCCCATAAGCAAATCTGTTTAAGATTTCTTTCTCAAGAGCGAGTGGGAATAATTTTATAAAAATTACTAAGAGGCTTGAATCCCAGTATTCAAGCCTCTTTTAGCGTTTTTAAAGACCATTTAAAAATTGTTTTTGACAACACTTTCTTGAAAATATATGGTTTTGCGTTATGTTGACATTATTCAGCAATTTTGTTATAGTAAATTACAAATAAATGATATTTTAGGAGTTGGGGAATATGGCAACAATTATTATAAAGAGGAAATCTAGTATGGCGGGGTGTGCTCAAAATCACAATGTATATCTTTTGAACACATTCGTAGGAGAATTGAAAAATGGTGGGGTTCTTGAAATACCAGTTGAGGTTGGAACTCATACAATTTCGTTTAATAGCACGATGAAGAAATTTGGCATAAATGCCACATTTAATGTGGTGGTTAATGAGCCAGATGAAGTAGTGGAATTAAAAACAAGATTCGGTTATAATAACAACTATGTAGTTGAATATGCAGACAACAAACCACATATTCCAACAGGTGTTAATGTCGTTAGTTCTCAAGCACAAAAAGTAATCACGCCTAATGAACAAACTGAAAATACAAATGTCGTTGCTCAATCATCGGGACTTCATTGTCCTCGCTGTGGTAGTCATGATATTTTGCCTGTATCGGAAGTATCAACAAAAGGTAAAGACTTTAATGCTAGTGATGCTTGTTGCGGATTTTTGCTTTGCGGTCCGTTAGGATTATTGTGTGGTGCAACTGGCAAAGGAAAGCAGACCACCACTACTACATATTGGATGTGTAAAGGATGCGGAAACAAGTTTCAAGCATAATGGATAAAAAGATAAAACAATGGGTTAGAGTTATGACAATTACAAAGAAGTTATGGGGTTGTCATCAAAAACCAGAAAGAAGTTTTTTTCTCTATGGATATCAGTTTCCTTTATGTGCCCGTTGCACAGGGGTTTTAATTGGGTATATATGTTCAGTTCTTCTGTTTGCTTTTAGTTTGTTAATACCTAGTATAGTGTGCATATTGTTACTTATTCCGTTGATTTTAGATGGCGTGATACAATTACTTTTTAATATTATGTCAAATAATACAAGAAGGTTTATTACAGGTGTTTTATTTGGAACAGGGTTCATTCAATTGATAATAAATCTTTGGAAACTATTTTGACAACACTTTCGGTGTTGAATGTATAAAATAGGTGCAAATTGATACATATAACAACATCAAAGCTGCTGAAATTATACAGAATAAACACCAAAAACACAAGTGATGTTAGAGTGGGAATAATACCATGTTTAAAAAGCCCTTATTTTAAGGGCTTTTTCCGCACTTGGATATGATAAATGATCATATTGCGCAATAATCAAATGATGAAGCGCCACACAAGAGGGGTGCCTTTTGTATATCTTAAAACAAATATTGAAAAGGCAGAAGAATTATGGTAATATGTAAATAATCAACACGATATATGATTTGTGGATGATTCAATTTGAATATGACAGGGTAGGAGAAAATATGAACGTAGTATGTTTGGACCTCGAAGGCGTATTGGTTCCTGAAATATGGATTGCATTTGCAAAGGAAAGCGGAATAGATGTTCTTAAGAGAACCACCCGTGATGAGCCGGATTATGACAAGCTTATGAAGTGGCGCATTGGCGTTCTTAAGGAGCACGGCCTCAAGCTTTCAGACATCCAGAACACAATTTCAAAAATTGATCCGCTTGAGGGCGCGAAGGAATTTCTGGATGAGCTTCGCGAGCTCACACAGGTAATCATCGTAAGCGATACGTTTACGCAGTTTGCGCTTCCGCTTATGAAGAAGCTCGGTATGCCGGCTATATTCTGCAACGAGCTTGTTGTGGCTCCCGACGGCGAGATCACCGGTCACAGAATGCGCTGTGAAAACTCAAAGTACACAACCGTTAAAGCTCTCCAGGCTATGGGCTTTGACACCATCGCCGCGGGCGACAGCTTCAACGACCTCGGAATGATTAAGGAATCAAAGGCAGGATTCCTCTTCCGCAGCACAGAGCAGATAAAGCGCGACTATCCGCAGTACGAAGCGTTTGAGAGCTATTCAGACCTTCTTGCGGCAATAAAGAAAGTATTGTAAGAAAACTAAAAAGCTTGGAGCATTATGCTCCAAGCTTTTTGTTATTTTGCAAGCTTATCTGCCTTTTTTTCAAGGACAGAGTATGCGTCAGACACCTTGTTTTTCATATCGCAAAGCTTATCCGCCTCTTTGCTTACCGTCGCGTTTCCGGTCTTTATCATACTGCGTACGGACTCGCGGCTCGGACCGCCGACGTGAATCTTTGTTTCAACGTTTTTGTACGGGTCGAGGATGGATGAAATTTCATCTTCGCTCATATTGATTTCAAAACCGAGAACCTTCTTTGATTCTTCGGAAATCCTTTCGGGCGTAAAGCCTGCGATGAGGGATTTATCCTCAAGAACGATTGAAACGATATTTCCGACGATATCGTGAGCATCGGTGAAGGAGATTTTATACTGCTTTACCATATAGTCTGCAAGGCTTGTAACGGTGCAGAGATTTTCTGCCGCCTGACGACGTGCGCGCTCGCGGTTTACGCGGCAGTATGTCACGCTCTCTATCATACAGATAAGCATCTGCTTTACCTGGCTTATCATCTGCCAGTAGGGAAGCGGGATTTCAAAAAGGTCCATTGTATTGCTGAATGAGGTTCCCTTTAAGATTGTCGTAATAGCTGCCTGACCGCCGATGATGTGTCCCGCTTTTGCGCGGGTCATTTCGAGCGATACGGGATTCCTCTTCTGCGGCATAATGCTGCTGCAAACGGCAATTTCACCGCCAACCTCCAAAATTCCGTTTTCAAAGGTCGACCAGAAATAAAGGTCTTCTGCGGCACGGCTTATATTCGTTGCCATAATCGAGAATGCAGATGCAAGCTCAAGATAATAGTCGCGCGCGCTTATGCAGTCGAGAGTGTTCTCTAAAACAGAGTCGAACCCGAGAAGAGATGCAAGCCCCTCGCGGTCGATGGGGAAGCTCGTTCCTGCAAAGGCGGCGGCACCGTAGGGCGAACGGTTTGCGTTTTCGTATGCGTTCTTTATGCGGACAAAGTCGCGCGAGAGTGCGTTGTTGAGCGCCGTGTAGTAATGACCGAGAGTTATCGGCTGACCGGGCTGAAAGTGGGTGTATCCCGTGATGACGGTGTCGGTGTTCTCTTCAGCTTTTTTGAGAAGAAGTGTCTGAAGCTCAACGAGAAGCTCAAGAACCTCCCACACAGAGCGGCGCGCCGCCATGCGGTTGAGCACCGCCGCAATATCGTTGCGGCTGCGACCGAGGTGGAGTTTTCCGCCGATGGCGCTGCCGACTTTTTCAAACATACGACGCTCGACGTTGAAGTAAAAATCCTCAAGCTCGCCCTTGACGTCGTCCTCCGTCATATTTTTTTCGACATATCGAAAACCTGAAATAATAGTGCCTGCAGACTCCTCGTCAAGAAGACCGTTTTCTGCAAGGGACACCGCAAATGCGATGTTCAGACGAATCATATCGGGCAGCGCAACGCGAAAATCGTTTGCGATTTCGTTCCTTACGACCTCGTTTGCAAAACGCCCGGACATAGCAACTTTGATACTTTCTCTCATGGTAAGCCTCCGTATAAAACAAAAGTTGAACTTTGATAATCTTATCACATCACCGACAAAAAGGCAACGAAAAGCTGTATTTTGATGTTTTTGATGCGCTTATATTGAAAAAATGTCAATGTAGTGCTAAAATTGGGAAATGTAGGGCGTTGTATCGGTGATTTAAACGTGTTACTATCTAATCAGATCCGGAGAGGTGTATTTTAAATGCCACAGAAAAAAACGTGCATAGTGAATTATGAACTGGTGTCGCAGATCGGAAAAATCGACTCTGAAACCACAAAAGCGACATTGCACGAAGAAATAGAAATCAAGTGCTTTTATGAAGGAAGCGCAATTCTGCTGATCGGCTCGGAAGAGGTGCCCGTGAAAGCAGGAGACGTTGTTGTTATAAATCCATACGAATTTCACGCAACAGTTGCGGTGGGCAAAAATTCGGGGAAATACCATATAATAATGGTTCCGCTTGATTTATTCTTCGGAATTGAGGAGCTGAATTTAAGGAAGCTCTTTTTCAGCGAGAAGAAAATGTTTAAAACACTATTTTCGGGTGACCGAGAAATTTACGGTATTCTGATAAAAGTTGCCGACGAGTCGAGAAAAAAAGAGGAGTTTTATGAGCTTCGGATAAGAAGCCTTCTTATGGAGCTTTTTTCTTTGCTTTTGCGCCGTGGTCTTGCCGATTCGGAGTATTCCGTTGCCGAAAAAACAACGATTTCGCTGTATGGGCTTATTGATCCGGCACTTTCCTGCGTTAAAAGGATGTATTCTGAAGAGTTGACGCTTGATTATCTCGCTGGACTTTGCGGAGTGAGCAAGCACTATTTTTGCAGAGCGTTCAAATCAATAACAAAGAAAACTCCGATGGAATATCTGCGCGACTACCGTTTGCAGATGGCAAACATTCTTCTTTCGGATAATGAGAACGGAATTTCGGAAATATCGGCACTTTGCGGATTTTGTGACACCAATTATTTTTCAAGATGCTATAAGAAAAAGTACGGCGTATCCCCGCGCGAGAGCCGAAAAGAAAAGATAACAGGCAAAGCTGAATAAAAGTATAAAAGAGGAGATAGCTTAAATGGAAGATGTTAAGAGTATCAAAAAAATAGATATTCATGCTCATGCAACAGCATTTCCACAGTATTTTCCACCGTTCTGGGGTGGAGATCAGCGCTTTATATCCGCAGAGGAGACCATTGCGTTTTATGACAGACTCGGAATTGAAAAGGGCGTTCTTCAACCCCTTGTTGCTGCTGAAGCAAAAACAACTCCGTCAACAACGGAAGAATGTAAATACATAGTTGATAAACATCCGGACAGATTCATCCTGTTTTGCAATGTGGATCCGCGTGCTATTTCCAACACTCCGGATGCGGATTTCAGCGGAATTCTTGCGTTTTACAAAGAAAAACTCGGCGCAAAAGGTCTTGGAGAACTTACTGCAAATTTGTATGCAGATGATAAGAGAGTAGATAATCTTTTTGGCGCGTGCTCCGAGATGGAGCTTCCCGTTACTATCCACCTTGTTCCGGATTTTATATCGTACGGGCTCGTGGACGAGCTTGGACTTCCGAGACTTGAGAAAATGTTGAAGAAGCATCCGAAGCTTAAAATTCTGGGGCATTCTGAACCGTTCTGGAGTGAAATTTCGGCAGACAATACAAACGAAACACGAGGCGGATATCCGCAAGGCAAGATTATCGACGGTAAAATAGCGGAGCTTATGAGAAATTATGAAGGGCTTTATTGCGACCTTTCTGCAGGAAGCGGAACCAATGCAATGACGCGAGATCCTGAATACACAGCACGTTTCGTTGAGGAATTTTCAGACCGCATTCTCTACGGATGCGACTTTACCGCAACAAACAATACTCATCCGTTCAAGCTTACGGAGACTCTTGAGAAGATGCTTGATGACGGTGTGATAAGCCCTAAGAATTACAAGAAAATTGTCCGCGACAATGCGGTAAAACTTTTGAAGCTGTAAAAGGAGAGAAAAGCAATGGAAAAATTGGCTATTCACGGTGGAAATCCCGCAAAAACAGTTCCGTATACATACGGCAAGCGCTTCGGAGATGCAGAGCTTGCAAACCTCAAGGAAGCACTCGAACAGAACACGCTCTTCTATTGGAGTGGCAATATGACGAAGCGTCTCTGCAAAAAGTTTGCAGAGCTCTATGGTGAGAAATACTGCGTTGCAACAAGCTCGGGAACAGCATCCATCCACGTTGCGCTCGGTGCGCTCGGAATCGGTCCGGGCGATGAGGTTATAACTTCTCCGATTACCGACAAGGGAAGCATAATCGGTATTTTGTATCAGAACGCAGTCCCTGTCTTTGCGGACCTTGATCCGCACACCTACAATATGACACCGCAGTCAATCGAAGAAAAGATTACGGAGAGAACAAAAGCGATAGTCGTTGTTCATCTTGCAGGTAATGCCGCAGAGATTGACGAAATCGTCCGCATCGCAAAAAAGCATAATGTCTACGTCATTGAAGACTGCGCGCAGACATACTGTTGTGAGTATAAGGGCAAATACGTCGGAACGTGGGGAGACATCGGGTGCTTCTCGCTCAATGACTTCAAGCACATCTCCGCAGGTGACGGCGGTCTTGTCCTCATAAACGGAGACAACGAAGAACTTTATCACAAGGCATTTATGTTTGCAGATAAAAACTACAACCGCTTTGGTGAAAGCCTTGTAAAGAACGTTCCGTCTCTCGCTCCGAACTACCGTATGAATGAGCTGACCGCTGCAGTCGGCCTTGCTCAGCTTGACAAGGTAGTTAACATTTGCAAAAAGAGAAACATTTACGGCGACAGACTCACCGAGGCTCTCAAAGACATCCCGGGAATCAGCGTTCATAAGGTGCTTGACGGATGTAAGTGCTCATACTGGTTCTATATGCTCCGTATAAACCCCGATGAATTTACGGTAAGCCGCACGGAGCTTTCAAAGGCATGCAACGCAGAGGGAACATATGCATCTGACGGATATATCAGAATACCTGTTTACCTTGAGGATATGTTTAAAAACAGAACTGCATATCTTGGCGGAACGGAGTATCCGTTTGACGGAACTCACGGCCGCTATATTGAATATAAAGAGGGTGACTGCCCTGTTGCCGAGGAGATTCTTAAGACTTGTATGAACGTATCGGTTGACGAGTTTTTTACGGAGCAGGACTTTGAAGAGACTGTAAAAGGACTCAAAAAAGTATTTACATACTATCACAAGTAATGGAGAACGGAAAAATGAAACAGTTTCGCATAGGAATCGTCGGCGGAGAAAATTCGCACGCAAACGAGTTTTCGTTTGCTATCAATATGCCGGATGAAAACGGAAATTACAGATACCCGGATTGTCGCGTGACGTGTATCGGCGGACACTACCGCGAGGCAAACGAGGCTGTTGCGCGCGAGTTTAAAATCGACAACGTGTTTGATAATTTTGAAGAAATGGTGCCTGTGGTTGATGCGGTAATCATAACTGCGCGCGACGGAAAATATCACTACGAATTTGCAAAGCCGTTTATAGATGCGGGCATCCCTGCTTTCATCGACAAACCGTTTACTGTCGATTCCGATGAAGCGCGATCTCTCATCGCACTTGCAAAGGAAAAGCGCGTGCCTCTTTGCGGAGGGTCAGTGCTCAAGTTCACAAACGGGATTTTGAAGCTTTCAAAGCTTGTAAAAGAGACGGATGAAGAGATTATGGGCGGCGCGCTTTCAGCACCGGTCGCATTAAACAGCGAATACAGCGGATTTTTCTTTTATGCGTCGCATCTCGTTGAGATGACTCTTGCAACGTTTGGTTATAATCCGAAGAGCATAAGCGCAAAAAGACACGACAAAACAGTTTGCGCAACGATAAATTATGATAACTTCAGCGTTACGAATCACTTCAAAGAAGGCTGCGGAAGTTATACTGCAGAGGTATATACTTCAAAGGATACATATTTTGAAAAGCTTGACTTTGCAGGAGCCGGCGAAAGGGAATGGGATGTGTTTGTCGATATGCTCCGCACAGGCAAGATGTATAACACATACGAAGAGCTTGCAATCCCCGTTTATTATATGGAAGCAGTAAAGAAAGCTTATGAAACAGGAGAAACAGTAACAATCGAATTTTAAAATAAAAAAACCGAAGGTGATAGCACCTTCGGTTTTTTATCCGCGTCTGTATTGCATCGGAGTTTTCCCTGTGAATGCCTTGAAAACACGATTAAAATATGTAACGTTGTTAAAACCCGTCTTTCCGGAAATGTCTATAATTTTTTCATCCGTCGTCATAAGGAGCTTCTTTGCAATTTCAACTCTTTCCTTATTGACATAATTACAAATGGTTTGCCCGGTCTCTTTTTTAAAAAGCCTTCCGAGATACATTTCATTATAGTGAAAAACTTTTGATATATGTGAGATGTTGATATCAAATTCTATATTTGAAAGTATATAGTTTTTTATGTTCTCAACAAGTGGATTGCTTTTTTCTATTGTATAGCAAAAATTTTCAAACAGCATAAAGACATAACTCTCAATGATTTTTGCGATATGCATGCAGTCGCATTCCGAAACGCTTTTTTCAAGTGTATTTTCGAGCGCGGCAGGTTTTTTTTCTGTTTTGTTTCTGCCGGAGCCCGAGATGTTTCCTATAAATATGATGCAGGCAACCTCATCGTCAACCAGAACAGGGTGTGCATATTCATAAAGACCGTTTATACATATTCCTCCAAAAGCCTTTTTTGTTTCAAGTGCTTTTTCAATAGCGAGATTTCGGCAGGAGAAACATCTGCGGTAGCCGTTTTTCATATTGCTTTTTGCATATGTACAAAAAGGCGAGGAGTGTATTTGATGTGAAAAAGGAAGCTCGCACATTTCGTTTCCGTAATTACCGAAAAAGAGAACGCCGATATGAAGCTTTGTTCCAAACTCAAGATACTTAATCAAGTCATATAATTTCAAACATTCCATTTTGCACACCTCAATATATTTTAAAATATTATACAACAAAAGTATAGTTTGTTCAATATTTGATTTTTAAATTATAAGATATGTTGATTTCTGTATGGTATTATCACAATATAAAAGAAGTGGGAGGAAATCAAAATGAAAAACAAATATGATCTTATAGTAGTCGGCGGCGGATTTGGCGGTGTTGCGTCAGCAATCTCTGCGGCAAGAGGCGGTGCAAACGTTCTCCTCATTGAAAAATACAACTGTCTCGGAGGTGCGGCTGCATATGCGCTCGTTGCTCCGTTTATGTATTATTGGACAGAGAACCCCGAGACCGACGAAAGGGAATATCTCTGCGGCGGGCTCTTTCGCGAAATCGTTTCTGAGATGAATAAGATTATTGATATAAAGCTTCCTGATGACGAGCCGACAATCGAGCTTTTTGACGAAGAACTCTTAAAGCTTGTCCTCAACAGAATGGTAAAGGCGGCGGGAGTGAACGTTCTCTTCAATGCAACTGTTACCGAAGCAGAGGTTTCAGACGGTGTTGTGACAGGCGTAAAAGTCTTTGGCAAGGGAACATCAAATATGTTCTACGCCGATTACTTTATCGATGCAACAGGCGATGCGGAGCTTTCCGTTATGGCGGGCTGTGAGTATCAGCTCGGACGCGAGAAGGATAACCTCTGCCAGCCGATGACGCTGGTGTTCCGCCTCGGAGGAGTTGACAAAGAAAAATTCTTTGCATCAAAAAAAGAGATAAACCACCTCTATCACAAGCTCCAGCAGGAGGGGAAAATAAAAAATCCGCGTGAGAACGTCCTCACATTCGACAACCCAAACGAGGGAGTTATCCACTTCAATACAACGCGCATCGTAATGAAAAATCCGACAGACCTCTTTGACCTTACAGATGCCGAAATGGAAGCCCGTGAGCAGGTGTTTGAGATGCTTTATTTCCTGCGCGAAAACTTTGAAGCATTCAAAAACGCAAGAGTTCTGTCAACTGCGATGCAGATAGGCATCCGCGAGAGTCGAAAAATTGTCGGCGAGTATACGATTACACAGAAGGATCTTTTGGATATCTGCCGATTTGACGATGCAATCGCAACGGCAAACTACGCAATTGACATTCACAACCCCGAGGGCAAGGGAACGCATTGCCGTTTCTTTGAAAAAGGCGAATGGTATGAGATTCCGTACCGTTGCCTGATTCCGAAATCGATGAAGAATATGCTCGTCGTCGGAAAGTGCATCTCGGCTACACACGAGGCACATTCGTCATACAGAATTATGCCGTATTGCGCGGAGCTTGGCGAGGTTGCAGGTACTGCAATTTCGCTTCTTGTAAACGGCAAAGCGGATGTAAGAGACGTCGATATCGAAAAGCTCCGTGAAATTCTTCGGAATAACGGATCAAAAATCTAAAATCATTGTTAAATCCTATTGTTTTACGCAAAAAGTTGTGCTATAATAACCCCATATGTATAAAAGTTTTTAAAAAGGAAGATGTGAAATGAAAAATACTGAAAAAACAATGGAAAAGATCGTTTCATTGTGCAAAGGCCGCGGCTTTGTCTACAGCGGAAGCGAAATTTACGGCGGTCTTGCAAACACATGGGACTACGGTCCGCTCGGCGTTGAGTTTAAAAACAACGTAAAGCGCGCATGGTGGAAGAAGTTTGTTCAGGAGTCTCCGTATAACGTAGGTCTTGACAGCGCAATCCTTATGAATCCGCAGGTATGGGTGGCGTCAGGTCACGTCGGCGGTTTCTCTGATCCGCTTATGGACTGTAAGGACTGCAAAACACGTCACCGCGCAGACAAGCTCATCGAGGATACGGGAGTAAACCCGGCAGGCTGGAGCTTTGAGGAGATGTCAAAGTACATCGAAGACAACAACATCTGCTGTCCGGATTGCGGAGCACACAACTTCACGGACATCAGAAAGTTCAACCTCATGTTCAAGACCTTCCAGGGTGTTACTGAAGATGCAAAGAACGAGCTCTATCTCCGTCCGGAAACTGCTCAGGGTATCTTTGTTGACTTTAAGAACATCGCAAGAACAACAAGAAAAAAGATGCCGTTCGGCGTCGCTCAGATAGGCAAATCCCTCTGAAACGAAATCACTCCGGGTAACTTCACATTCCGTACACGCGAGTTTGAGCAGATGGAGCTTGAGTTCTTCTGCCGCCCGGGTACAGACCTCGACTGGTTCAAGTACTGGAAGGATTACTGCGAAAACTTCCTCCTCTCTCTCGGTATTGCAAAGCAGAATATGAAGCTCCGCGACCATGAGCAGGAAGAGCTTTCTCACTATTCAAACGCAACAACAGACATCGAGTTCCTCTTCCCGTTTGGCTGGGGCGAGCTCTGGGGAATTGCTGACCGAACAGACTTTGACCTTAAGGCACACCAGACACATTCAGGCGAAAATATGGAATTCTTCGATACAGAAACAAATGAGAAGTACGTTCCGTACGTTGTCGAGCCGTCGCTCGGTTGCGACCGCGTAGCACTTGCATTCCTCTGCGAAGCATACGACGAAGAGGTTGTCGATGCAGAGAAGAACGATGTGCGCGTAGTCTTGCGCCTCCATCCGTACCTTGCTCCGTACAAGGCTGCAATCCTTCCGCTTTCAAAGAAGCTCTCTGAAAGCGCAGAGAAGATTTTTGCTGACCTTTCAAAGAAGTTTATGATCGACTTTGACGATGCAGGTTCTATCGGTAAGCGCTACCGCCGTCAGGACGAAATCGGAACCCCGATTTGCATTACATACGACTTCGACAGTGAAGAAGACGGCTGTGTTACTGTCCGCGACCGCGACACTATGCAGCAGGAAAGAATTGCAATTTCTGATCTTGCGGCATATATCGAGAAGAAAATCGAGTTTTAATTTTAAACTGCGGAGGCAAAGTTGCTTCCGCAGTTTCCGTATACAATTTATTTACAATGTTTTGTTTGCAATTTTGAAACATATTTGATATAATATGATTTATACTACATCACATATGTAAGGGAGATAACAGAAAAATGAAAAAAGTCAGAATTTTATCACTGCTTGTTGCAGCAATTATGATCTGCACACTCTTTGCAGGTTGCGGTCTTTTCGGCGGCAAAACCGTTATGACGGTCGGCGGAAACCCGATTTCAGAAAAGATTTATGAGGGCGCAATCGCTCAGTCTGCAAGCTATTTCTCACAGAACTTCGGCATCGACGCAACACAGATTCTTGATGTGGAGATGTCAGAAGGAGTTACGGGCGCTGATGTCATTAAAGAAAATGCAGACGATTTCGTTCTTGAGTTTGAAAGTGTAAATCTTTTTGCAAAGGAAAACGGCATAGCTCTCACAGCTGAAGAAAAGAAGCAGCTCAAAGAAGATAAGAAGACTCAGATTGAGGCAGCAGGTGGACGCAAGGCATTTCTTGACGGTCTTGCTTCAAACGGCATAAGCGAAGAGTTTTATGATTACTTCATGGCTTGCCAGAAGCTTTATACAAAAATAAACGATGAGCTCTTCTCAGGAGACGGCAAGTTCGCTCCGACAGCAGATATGATGATTAAGAATCTTGAAGGCTACGCACGCGTAAAGCACGTTCTCGTTATGGCTGAAAAGGATGCAGAGGATTATGCAGAGAAGAAGGCTCTTGCAGAAAGTGTTGTATCACGCGCTCGCGCAGGAGAAGATTTTGATGCTCTCATCACAGAGCTCGGTGAGGATCCGGGAATGCAGTCATATCCGTACGGCTACATTATAGACAAAGACGGTTACACTCTCACAGGCTCACAGATGATAAAGGAATTTACAGATGCATCACACGCGCTTGCGGTAGACGGTGTTTCTGAAATTGTTCCGTCGGATTACGGTTTCCACATCATAAAGAGATACACTCTTGATGAAAACTACGTAAAGGAAAACGCAGCAACACTTGCACCGGAATTTGCTTTCATCGCTTTCACAGAGCAGATGAATGCGTTTGTTGAAGGTGTCGAAGTTGTGCACACAGATGCATACGACAAAATTGATATTCACAAGGTTCTCGGCGCAGACAAGCCGCTTGGCGCAGGCGCTGAAGAAGAACATTCTGCAGACGATGGTCATGACCACGGCGCAGAAGCAGAAGTTCCTGAAATCGAACTCACACCGGTAACAGAATAATTTTTATAAAAGGGCTGTTTTAAACAGCCCTTTTTATACATTGGGATATATTCAGGGGGATTTGTTATGAAGAAGTTTTTGGCAGCTTGTCTTTTGGCTGTGTTCTCACTCACTCTTTTTTCGTCCTGTGCCCTGATGGATGTTGTATACACAATGAGCGATGTCATAGCAGAGATAACGGACGATGCAGGTGAAAGAGTCAGCGTGCCCAAAGAGACAAGTTCAATTGATGTGGAAAGCGTAAGCTATATGGATTTATCCATTGAGGAGCTACAGGAAAGGTTTAATTACGGAATTCCGGAAGGAAGATCAAAGGCTGATTTGCAGATATATGACACAGTGGAGGGGTTCCCTGCATATTTCTGTGAGCTGGAAGACGGAATTATGTTTTTTGTGCTGACCAGCCCGGATAAAACAAAGATATATACCGCTCAGCTGTTTTTCGACAAAAACGGTACTGCAACTATTTCTGATTACGGAAGTTGTTTCAGAATGTTGGTAGATGCACTTACTCCTGATGTGACAAGAGAAGAACTGGATAAGGTAGGAACTGTGTTTGACGAAGAAATGCTTACAGATCGGGCAAATGCAGCTATAATACGCGATGTGATATACGGGATGACAATTACCGATGAAGGAGAGTATCAGTTAATCGCGATAGCAAATGACTGATAAAAAAGGAATTAAATTTAGGGAGAAATAAAAATGCTTGACAAAAAAGAATTTCTTGATACTTTGGAAACGTTTGCAAAAATTCCGGCACCAAGCGGAATGGAAGATAAGAGAGTCGAATTTTGTCTTGAGTGGTTTTTAAAAAACAACATAAAGGCATATGCGGATGAGGCAAAGAATGTCATCGTTCCGTTTGGAAATATCGACGGCGACGGCATCACCGTTTTTCTCGGACATACCGACGTTGTTTTTCCCGATACAGAGCCGCTTCCGTATTATGACGACGGTGAGAAGATTCACGCACCCGGAATTGCTGACAATACAGTCCATGCCGCTCAGCTTATGTTTGTTGCGCGCGAACTTGCACGTGATGGTATCACCCCGAAAAACGGGATCCTCATAGTTCTCAACTCCTGCGAGGAAGGGCTTGGAAACCTCAAGGGAATACGACAGATTATGAAGGATTTCGACGGTCGCATCAGATGCGTAATATCCGTTGACGGAGGATACAACCACATAGTTGACAAGGTCGTCGGCTCGGAGAGATGGCACGTAACCGTTAAAACCGAGGGCGGACATTCATTTGGTGCATTCGGAAATTCAAACGCGATAGAAAAGCTCTCAAACATTATAAGAGATTTGTATGCAGTTGAGATTCCGAAGAAGGAAAACACAAAAACCACATTCAACGTAGGAACGATTTCGGGCGGAACGTCCGTAAACACAATCGCGCAGGATGCGGAAATGCTCTTTGAATATCGCTCGGATGACAGCGAATGCTTAAAGAAGATGCGCGAAAACTTTGAAGCAGTAATAAATAAGCACAAATCGCTTGGCGTTGAAATCGAAACCGAAGTTATAGGTATTCGTCCGTGCGGAGAGGGTTATGACGAGGCAGAATTTGAAAATCTCCTCACATGCCTTTCAAAAATCTGCGAGGATGTAAGCGGTATTCCGTGCAAGAGAACGTCCTCATCAACCGACAGTAACATTCCTCTTTCAATGGGCGTTTTATCAACAACAATCGGCGGAAGCCTTGCTCACGGCGCGCACACAAGAGAAGAGTGGGTTGATAAAGAAAGTATCTTTACGGGATATGAGATAGTAAAGAGATCAGTATATGAATTTACAGAGGCTTGATGGTATGAAAAAGATTTCAATAACTGCCGGCGGCGATGCTTTGATGGTAAAGCATTTCCCGAAAGGCTATACAGGTCGCGATGCTGTTCGGGATTACATATTAAAGGGCGATTTTTCGGTAGTAAATGCCGAAACAAACTTCTCGGATTTTGACTGCTTCCCGTCATCATACAGCGGCGGCACATGGGTTAACGCGCGCCCTGAAATTCTGCCGGAGATTATGTCCTTCGGCTTTTCGGGATGCGGCGCATCAAACAACCATTCTATGGACTATTCCTACGGCGGTCTCTTCTCGAGCATTGCGACATATGAGAAGTACAAGGTTCCGTACTGCGGCATAGGAAAAAGTTTGGAGGCGGCAGCAGAGCCGATGGTGCTTGAGAACGAAAAGGGACGCGTCGCGGTCATCTCAATCTGCGCGGAGTTTAACGACGCGGCACGCGCGGGAGAGACGGCCCCTGACCTTCCTCCGCGCCCCGGTCTTAATCCGCTTCGCCACTCAACTGTCTTTCAGGTAACTCCGGAGCATATGAACGTGTTGAAAGAGATTGCAAAAAACACAGCCATGAACGGTACGCGTGTGGCAGATACAAAAGCGGGATTTTATGTAGATGACGGAACCTTCTTTTTCGGCGGAGTCCGCTTTATTGAGGGAGATGAGGAGAAAAAGATTACGCGCCCCGATGCGCGAGACGTAGCGCGCACCTGCAACAAAATCCGTGAAATTGCAGATGAGTACGATGCAGTTCTGGTTATGTTCCACAGCCACGATATAAAAGGTTTTTCTCACGAAGAGCCTGACTTCTATGCAGAGGAGTTTTGCCGCGAGTGTATTGACGCCGGCGCAACTGCGATTATCGGAGGCGGAACACACGAACTCAAACCTGTTGAGATTTATAAGGGTAAGCCGATTTTTCACTCTCTCGGAGATTTTGCATTCCAGAATAACTGCGTGGAAATTCTTCCGCCGGATTTCAAAGAGAAGTATGGCGTGCCGATAACTGCAAGCGCAGAAGAGGCACTTAATGCTCGCTCAAACGGCGGCAAGCGCGGTCTTCATACCGATATAATGAACTACCTTTCATTTATTCCGTATCTTGAGGTGGAGGATAAAAAGGTTACGAAGGTAAAGCTCCGCCCGATAGAGCTCGGCTTCTATATGGACGAGGAGATAAAGGGACTTCCGCATCTTGCAGACAGGCAGACCTCGGAGAGAATATTCAATCACGTTAAAGAGATGAGCGAAACTTATGGCACAAAGCTTTCCTTTGACGGTGAAGAAATCGAAGTTTTGCTTTAATAGTGGTGAAAAACGTGAGTTTTATCTGTCCTGATTATTATAAAGAGTTTAAGTGCGTAGCAGGTGAGTGTCGCCACAGCTGTTGCATCGGCTGGGAAATTGACATTGATGAAAAGACAATGGGATTTTACAATTCCGTTGGTAGCGAGATGGGAAAGCGACTTTCAGAGAATATAAAAGTTGGGGAACCATGCTCCTTTCGTCTCGGTGAGGGTGAGCGATGCCCGTTTCTGAATGATAAAAACCTCTGCGACATAATAATTGAGCTCGGTGAGGAAAATATTTCGTACATTTGCCGCGAACACCCGAGATTTTACAACGAAATCGGAGACAGGTGCGAGGCAGGGCTTGGGCTTTCTTGCGAGGAGGCGGCAAGGCTCGTCATTTCAAAAAAGACGAAAACCGTGCTCATTGGTGCGGAGAATGAACCTTGCGACGACGAAATTCTCACTCTCCGCGACGAGCTTATAAAAACTCTTCAGATAAGGGAAAAGAGCATAAAGGAAAGGCTTTCCGATGTGCTTTTGCTCTGCAAAACATCACTTTCGCGAAAGAGTATCTCCGAATGGGCAGATTTTCTCTTGTCGCTTGAATGTATGGACAAGCTGTGGCAAGAAAAGCTTTCTGCCTTAAAAGAGCTTTGCGAGGACGACGGTGAGTTTAGAGAGTATATGACCGCACGCGAAACGGAATACGAGCAGTTTGCCGTCTATCTCATATACAGGCATTTCTGGGTAGCATCGGATATGGCAGATGCCGCCGCGCGTGCATGCTTTGCGGTATTTGGCGTGTGGCTTATCTACGCTCTCGGTATGTGCGCATTTTTGAAAAACGGTGAGTTTTCATTTGAAGAACAGGTTGAACTTGTGAGGATGTTTTCTTCAGAAATTGAATATTCGGAGGATAACACAAACGCGCTTTTAGACGAATTTTATATTGATATGTAGTAAAGGCTTCTTAAAAGAAGCCTTTTTTCTTTTAGATTGTGCCGGTTACGGTGAGGACAGAAACTCCCGGAGTCGTGATGAAGCGACCTGTTTCATCATCCTGCACAAACGTTGCGGCAGGAACAGTGATTTCGCCCGGAAGAGTTTCAAACTCACCTGTAGCCTCGTTGTAGGTGTAGTTTGTGCCCTCCTGCCATGCAGTACCGTCAAAAGAAACGGCGAGATCTGAGAGTATCGGATCAAAAAGGTCTGTTACCGTCGCGTTGTCGGTTGCGACAATCGCGCGATTGCCCGTATTCTGAATAACGAAGGTGTACGTTACGCGGCTGTTTGCGGCAACGGGAATCGGGGTGATACTCTTTGTTATTGTGAGCTCCGAATTGCTTTCTGCAGTAACGGTTTCGCTCGCTTCAACGTCGTTTGTGAAGCTTTCACCCGATACAGTTGCGGTGTTCGTTATTTCGCTGCCCTCAAAAGGCGGTGCATACTCAGTAACAGAAGTCTCGTAGACGAGAGTTGCATTTCCGCCGGCAGGAACCGTGATTCCCGAAATCGTAAGAGGCGGAGTCGAGACTACCGTCGGCGGTGTCTGGAGAACGCCGTTGATATAATAGAGAATCGATCCGTCGGTATATTCGAGAGGATAAACCGTATCGCCGTCAAACCCATATCCGCCGAGGTCGTCTGTAACGGTGAGGTTCGCAAGCGGAGTTGTGCCTGTGTTTACGATGCTTACGGCGTAGGTGATGTTGTCACCCGGCGTATAAGTGTCGCCAACCGCTGTCTTCGTCGCGGAGAGAACATCCAGAAGCTCACCGACCGCAACGTTTGAGTTGAGCGTCGTATCGTTATAGGAAAGAGTTGCCTGATTTGTAAAGATTGCCATAATCTTTATCTCCTTATTTGAATTTGCATATGCGGTATATTATATGATGCAGAGTGCAAGAGTGTTAAGTGCTTGACTTTTTCCTGAAAATGTAATATCCTCAATGTATTATTTTATAACGGATGTGAAAGAAAATGATTTTAGAAAAAGGACGCCCCGAAAACCTCGGTGGAAGACTTCCGAAAGAAATCCGCACCTATGAGTTTCTTGACTTGCTCGGTATCGAATATCAGCGAGTGGATCACGAGCCTGCGATGACGATGGAAGCCTGCAAGGCGATAGATGATACCTTGGAGACGGTTATGTGCAAGAATCTCTTTCTTACAAACCGACAGCAAACGTCTTTTTATCTTCTCATGATGCCGGCAGACAAGCCGTTTAAGACAAAGGACTTATCCGCACAGATAAACTCTGCGCGCCTTTCCTTCGGAAGCGGCGAGCTTATGGAAAAGCTCCTCGACATAACACCCGGCTCACTCAGCTTTCTGGGGCTTGTGAACGATAAGGAAAATGAAGTTTCGCTCCTTATAGACGAAGACCTTCTCAAGTCGGAAAAAATCGGAGTGCACCCGTGCATAAACACGTCAAGCCTCGCGCTTTATACAAAGGACATAACAGAAAAAATAATCCCTGCACTTAATCACACACCGACTTTTGTTAAGCTTTAAAAATCGCGGACTGCCTCAATGTGGATAAGGCGGATGTCTGAGTAGTCGTACGTCGAAAGCCGGCGGCGGTATGCGTCATTTGTGTGCGCGGCGAGAAGAATATTCTGCGGAGCAGGCTCTCTGCCTGTTGCAACGACCAAAAGCGTGTGTGAAAAATCTTCTCCGCGGTATGCAAGCTGAATTACATCTCCGGGAAGTGCCATTTCAAGCGGCGCATCGTAGCCATACGGACCAAGCCCTTCGTTTTGTGTCATAAACTCATAGAAGAAGCGGACACTCGTCCACGACGGTGCGCGCAAATCGGGGGATATGTAGTACCACCCGAGCTCCTGCGAGAAGTTCATTATCCCCGCCCCTGCATATACGCATTGTGAAACGAAGTTCGTGCAATCTCCGCCGAGTTCATCAAAGTTATAAAATTCGGGGTTTCTGCGGAAAGCCCACCGCCTTGCATAGCGCACGGCAGAAAGTCTGTTATATTCCAAAACACAACACCTCCAAAATTTAAGCAGGCATAAGGAAAAACCTTATGCCTGCTATTTTATTCGGATATTCTGTTTTTTGTTACTTTTAAAATTTGAGTGAAATGTTATTCTACCGTAAGAACAACCTTTCCAACATTTTCGCCGCGGTATAGAATGTCGTGAGCAGCCTCGGCTTCTGTAATCGGCAAAACTTTGTATATCGTTGGCTTAACGGCACCAATTTCAACCTTCGGCCATACGTTTTCAACGAGTTCGCGGAGAATTTGTGCCTTTACAGCAGGGGATTTTGAACGGAGAGTTGAACCAACGATGCGAACATTTCTGACGTAGATATTTTTGAGGTCAATTTCAGTTTTTGTGCCTGCGAGAGCAGCGATAACTATCCAGCGTGCACCGTGTTTTAAGAAGTGGATGCACTTGCCCATTATTTCGCCACCGAGGCAGTCGATTGCAACGTCAACAGGGTGTCCTGCGTCAAGCTCCTCTTTGAGAACATCTGCTATATTTTCTTTGGTTGTAACAACAACACGGTCCGCCTTCAGATGCTTGATGTTGTTTGCAATTTCGTCGGTGAGAACTGTAGTGATGACACGTACACCAAAAGCCTTGGCCATAGGGATAATTACTGATGCAAGGCCTGATGCACCGGCATTCATAAGGAGAGTATCTCCCGGCTGAATCTTGCCTTCGATAAAGAGGTTCAAATATGCCGTTGCAAAAGCCTCGGGGATTGCCGCAGCTTCGATCATTGAGCAGTTTTTCGGAATCGGCATAAGCATATCGTATTTTACGTTTACATACTCTGCATATCCGCCGCCGCCGAGAAGAGCGCAGACTTTGTCGCCGACTTTCCAGTTTGACTTTTCTGCTGCAACCTTTCCTACTTTTGTAATAGTGCCTGCGATTTCAAGACCCATCCATTCGGGACATCCGGGAGGTGGAGGATAGTCGCCCTCTCTCTGCATAAGGGCAGCACGGTTGAGAGCGCTCGCCTCGATTTTTACAAGGCAGTCCTCCTCACCGCAAACAGGATCGGGAACGTTGTCCCATCTTAAAG
This sequence comes from Eubacteriales bacterium, assembly GCA_045636865.1. Lineage (GTDB taxonomy): Bacteria > Bacillota > Clostridia > Oscillospirales > JAAYXM01 > SIG480. The sequence continues at coordinate 18,888 of JAZTYJ010000018.1, read as the reverse complement.
ATCTGTCGTCATTTACTAAAATTGCTTTCATCGTGTTTTTCTCCTTTATAGTGCTTTGCATTCGTCTATCTGTAATTATATCCGCAAAGTGTTGCACGGACAATAGCAAAAATGATATAACTTTAACAAAAATGATACTGCATTGTCGGAAAACGGTTGATTTATTTGTTAAATGTGATATAATCAGCTTGGTGATGCAAATGTATATTCCCGATAAGATAATTGTAACCGATATAGCAATCCCCGGCATTGTCCATTCTGAAAAGGGCAGATGTATGGAGATGGAAAACCGCCTGTACTACGGTCTTTCTCTCTGCCTTGAAGGGCAGATTACATACACAATGAACGGCCGGAAGTATGTATCAAATCAGAATAATGCGGTCATTCTGCCAAAAGGTGGAGCGTATTCTCTTTATGGTGATAAGGAGGGGCTTTTTCCTGTTATCAATTTTATGTGTGAGAACTATAATAGTGATGAGATAGCGGTGTTTCCGCTTGAAAACCCAAAAGCCTGCGTAAAGGATTTTGAAACCATCAGAAACCTTATGCTAAACAAAGAAAACAGGCTTAAGGTATACAGCGTTTTTTATGAGTTGCTCAGCAAGGTTTTTTCATTGGATGCATCGGTGCATACCACCATGCGATCGGCAATTTTGCATATTGAGGAAAATATATCGGATCCCGATCTTTCAAACGAAGAAATTGCAGCGAAAATGGGGATCAGCGAGGTGTATCTGCGAAAGCTTTTTGCGACACATCAGAAAACCACACCGAAGCAGTATATTCTTGATATGCGAATCCGAAAGGCAAAGCAGCTGCTTGTTGACACACCGCTTACGATAACGGCAATAGCAGAGCAGTGCGGATTTTCAAGTCTGTATCACTTCTGTCGCGCATTCAAGCTGCGGACGGGGACAACGCCGAGCGAGTACGCCGCAAAAAACAGAATGTATAAGATATAGAAAAGCCTCCCTTGTGCAAAGGGGGCTTTTTTGTTAAAACAAAGTCGTTATCCAATAGATAATTCCGTAAACAACCGACGCCGCCGTGCCGTAGACGATGACAGGACCTGCGAGATTAAACATCTTCGCGCCGACACCGAGAATATAACCTTCGGTTTTAAACTCTATCGACTCTGAAACAATTGAGTTTGCAAAGCCGGTTATAGGAACGAGCGTACCGGCTCCTGCGTGCTTTGCGATTTTGTCATAGAGTCCAAGCCCCGTAAGAAGAGCGGAGATAAAGACGAGAGAGATTGATGCGAGAGTAGATGCGTCATCCTTTGATGCGCCGTAGAACGAATAAAGAGTGATAAAACCTTGCCCGAGTGTGCATATAAGTCCGCCGATTACATATGCTTTTATAAAGTTTTTAAGATGTGGAGACTTCGGCTCGTGCGCTTTGACATACTCGGAGTATTCTTTTTTCGACATATTCATAAAATTTTTTCACCTCATAAACTTTATTTTCCTCAAAGATACAGGATTTTATGCACTATTTGCCTTTACAAAAAAACAGTATTTTGATATACTGTTAAGGTAATATGCGCCCGTAGCTCAGTTGGATAGAGCGTCAGACTCCGACTCTGAAGGCCGTTGGTTCGAATCCAATCGGGCGCGCCAGAAAAGATAAAGGAAGTGCAGAAATGAAATTTAAGTTTGCACACAATAACTTCAATGTCCGCGATCTTTCAAAATCAATAGAGTTTTATAACGAGGCACTCGGACTTTCGGAAGTCCGCAGAATAAACTCGCCCGACGGAAGTTTTACAATCGTCTTTCTCGGGGATGCGGCAGGAAGTGCGCACGCTCTTGAGCTTACGTGGCTTCGGGACTGGGATCGCGCATATAACCTCGGTGATAACGAGTTTCACCTTGCGTTTACCGTTGATGATTTTGACGCGGCGTATGCGCGCCACAAGGAACTCGGTTGCATCTGCTTTGAAAATACTGCTATGGGAATCTACTTTATTTCAGACCCCGACGGGTACTGGATTGAGATTATTCCTGGAAAAAGATAATAATAAAACCTGCCTTTTCGGCAGGTTTTTTGCTATTTAAAATATGCTTTAAAGAAATCGGCAAGCGGCATATCGCAGACGGCATCGCACATCCAGTAGTTCCCGAGCTGATTTCCGCAACAGTAGTTGATGTAAGTTTTCCCCTGCCACTCGCAGATGTCAAGATCTGTGTTGTTTACGTTAAACGCGGTTTTCAGGCGCTCTCTTTCTTCATTGGTAAGATCCTTATAATTCGGGGAGATTTTCTTATCCTCGTCAGACGGCATAATAATCGGGTTATAATATCCGACATACCAGTTGTCAAAATCGCGTGTTCTGTACATATAGCTTGTGAAAATTCTTCTCGGAATTGCACAATCGCAAAGGAGATAATACCACCCGTCGGAGTATTTAAGACACGGCCCTCCTGCGTGATATTCTTTGGAAAACGGTTTTTCATAATCTGAAAATTCCCAGTTTTCCATATCATAAGACTTTGCAAAAAACATAGTCCAGTTATTGTTTCCGACATATTTTCTCGGAGACTCATCCTCACCCATTTCGGTGTAAACGGGACCTGTTTCAAGGACAATCATCCATTCGTTTTCGCCGTGTGCAAGCTGTGAGTTATAGTATTTCCAGCCGGGGTTGGTGAGAAGGTCGCGGCTTTTCCAGTTTATGAGGTCGGAGCTTTCATAGAGGCGTATAGTATCGCGGCGGAGTTTGTCAACGCCCGTTACATAAACGGTGTCTCCGTCGACACACGCGGAATGAAAATAGCTGTCCTCTGCAAGGAATGAGAGAAATTCTCCTGTTTCAACGTCGCGGATTCCTGCCTTTCCTGCCGTTTCGTCCCAACCTTTGCTCGGGTCAACAAGCTCAATCCGCATAAGGCGACCGTTCCAAACAAACGGAGTCATCTCCCCGTTGGGGCTGCATGCGCCAAGCTTTTTGATTTTCGGATACCCGCCGAGCATAAGAGTATCCTTGTCATATATAATTTCGGGCATTTTCAAGCACTCCTTTAAATGACATGCTTTACTACTGTGCAGTTTAAAACATCGCCATTTGTTTGTCAACACAATTTGCAGAAAAAGTATCCGAAATGTTATTGTAAAATATCCAAAAAAATTATTGCATTGTAGCTTCATGTATGCTAAACTAACCTTGAAAGCACAATAAAACGATTTAGTAAAGGGTAGTGCGAAATAAGTTCCGGAGGAAAAATTATGAAAAATATTTTTCTCGAAAAAGGCAAAAACGATTGTTTGATAGTCATCCCGGATGACGCTCATATTGTTGAAAAAACAGCATCGGAAGAGCTTGTGAATTATATAGAAAAGTCACTTTCCGTAAAGCTTCCGGTTGTTTCCGAGAAAGATGCGAATGGTAAGTGCATCTATGTCGGACATACCGGGTTTGCAAAGAAAAACGGTATCATTGGAAAGAGTAAGGAAAACTGGATAATCAAGATGGCAGACGGAAACCTCGTTCTAACCGGAGGTGTCGAGAGTGGTGACCGAGGAATTCTCTATTCTGTATACCACTTTCTTGAAGAATATGCGGCTGTCCGCTGGTGGAGCCAGTTTGAGGAGGATGTTATTGAACTTTCGGCAATTTCACTTCCCGACGATCTGTATAAGGAGGGAACTCCTGCTTTCCCGTACCGCAAGCCGCTTACATCAACCTTCGCAGGTGATGACGGTGTTGATAAGTATGCATACCTTCCGAGAACCCGCGTTAATGTTCTGTCGCCGCTTGATGATGGTGTGAAAGACGGTGCATACAACCCTGAAGTCCGTCGCTACGGCAAGGTTATCACCATGGGAAGACCGCATCATTGCCACGTTATGGGAAAATATTTTCCGGCAGACGAGTATTTTGACGAGCACCCCGACTGGTGGGCATGGAACGAAAAGCTCGGCATGCACAACAGACACGCACACTATTGTTTTTCAAATGAAGGTTTCTTCAATGCGCTTGTTGAGAGACTTCTCGGATATATCAAAGAGGACGTCGAGCTTGCTGAAAAAACAGGCGTGGAGCTTCCGTATTACTACTCGCTCTCTCTTGACGACATTGACGCTGAATATTTCTTCTGTCAGTGTCCGGAGTGCAAAAAGATTATGGAAGAATCAGGACCGAGCGGATATGTCATCCGCTTTGTCAACCGTGTTGCGCGCGAAGTTAAAAAGATTTATCCCTGGGCAAAGTTTGAAACGCTTGCATACGTTGTATTTGCATTTCCGCCGAAGGATGATACGGTTCCGGATGAAAACGTTGTCATACGCCTTGCATATGACCGCGCGGATATGACTCACGGTTTTGTATATCCGTCAAACAAGCCGTATCTTGAAAAGCTTAAAACGTGGTCGAAGCTTTGTTCTGTAAATGGTGCAGAGCTTCAGATCTGGCAATATATGTTCAATATTCAGGTCAACTTCCCGCTTCCGCTTGTGTATGGTCTGAAAAGCTTTATTCAGACTTACCGCGAATATGGCGTAAAGGGAGTATTTATTGAGACGGAGAAGGTGTCGGCTGATTGCCACGACTTAAATACATATGTGTTATATCATCTTCTTGAAGATCCTGATTGCGATGTTGAGGCACTGGTCGAAGACTTTGCTCACCGCTATTACGGACCTGCAGGAAAATACGTTAAAGAATACCTTGACATTCTCCGAGACGCACAGGAGAGAAACGTTATCCACGCATTCTGCATGTGTGATGATACTATGCTCAACTACATCGATGCGCGCGTTGCAATAGACGGAACAAAAGCACTTGATAAGGCGTTTGAGGCAGTAGGCGACAAAGAACCTTATCGTGCACGCCTTAACTGGCTCCGTAAGCCGTTTGACGGAATTGTTCTCAGCCGATATTATGATTTTGTGCATCAGGCGGAAAGCTACGGTGAGGTTTTTGCACCTGACCGCAAGGTCATAAAGGAACGCATAGTTGCTACAATTGAAGAGTATGACAAATTCTTAAGAACATTATGCCCGTTTGCTATACTCCAGAACACTCCTACACAGGATGAGATTGAATATTACAAAAACCTCCCTGATGAAGAGGAAGTTTTAGATATTCCTGAATGCTTTAGAGATATTGATCCGGCAGATATATACCAGTTCCGCATGGTAGACAATATGAAGGTAGTTGACAAACGCCTTCGTCCGGTGTATGGGTTTTATCCTGTAGAAGATAAAGACACAACAGTAAAGTCTGTTCTCAAGATAAGCTATGATAACTGCCGCGGTAAACAGAGAGAGTTTATTATGGCTCCGACTTCAAAAGATGCGGAGAAGAAAAATGCAGTAAGCTTCAACCTCTGGCAGGATGACCATCCGGTTTGCGGACTTGAGCTTTATCGCGAGGACTTCATTCAGGGCGGATACAATATCTATAAAGTAGGAAGTCTTGAAAACCTCAAGGACTATCCCGACTCATCACTTATAGTTTATGACTATGCTTTTCTTTCGGTAAGAATAAACGGCATTGCCGTAACGATGCCGATGGATGCATGCGAAGTTTATATCTCAATTAAACCATCGGGTGAGATGTATGGCGGAAAAGCCGGCGAAGAAAACGCACTCTTTGTTGACAGAATGATAGTCGTCAGAAAAAAGTAATTCAAACGGAGGGAAAAAATATGATTTTTCTTAAAAAAGGTGTAAATGACTGCCTTATAGTCATTCCTGAAAACGCTCACATCGTAGAGAAGACAGCCTCAGAAGAACTTGCAGATTATATTGAAAAATCTCTTTCGGTTAAGCTTTCGGTTGTTTCTGAAAAGAATGCCAAAGGCAAGTGTATCTATGTCGGTCATACCGAGTTTGCAAAGAAAAACGGCATCCTCGGAAAGAGCAAGGAAAACTGGATAATCAAAATGGCAGACGGAAACCTCGTTTTAACAGGCGGTGCAGCTGTTGGTGATCGCGGTATCATCTATTCTGTATACCACTTCCTCGAAGAAAACGCAGGTGTCCGTTGGTGGAACGGTCTTGAAGAGGATGTCTTGAAGCTCGATTCTCTCGAAATCGCAGACGACTTCCATAAAGAGGGAACACCTGCTTTCCCGTACCGCAAGCCGCTTACCGATATTCTTGACGGTGCAGGTCTGAGCAAGCAGAAGTATCCCTATCTCCCAAGAGTGAGAATAAACGTTCTCTCTCCGTTTGACGACAATATTGAAAGTGTATACGAGCCGGTGGTCAGAAAATACGGCGACGTTCTCACTCACGGACGTCCGCACCACGTTCACGTTATGGGCAAATACTTCCCGGCAGACGAATATTTTGACGAGCACCCCGATTGGTGGGCTTGGAACGAGGATAAGCAGGAGCACATAAGAAAGGGACATTACTGTCTCTCAAACGAAGAATTCTTCAATGCTCTTATGGAAAAGCTCCTCGGATATATCAAAGAGGACGTTGAGCTTGCCGAAAAAACGGGCGTTGAGCTTCCGTATTACTACTCACTCTCGTTTGACGATCTCGACGCAGAATACTTCTTCTGCCATTGTCCGAAGTGTAAGAAGATACTTGAGAAATCAGGAACAAGCGGCTATGCGCTTCAGTTTATAAACCGCGTGGCGCGCGAGGTCAGAAAGCTCTATCCGTGGGTTAAGATAGAATTTCTTGCATACGTTGCATTCGTGCATCCGCCCAAGGACGATACAGTTCCCGACGAGAACGTTGTCATCCGTCTTGCAGGCGACCGTTCGGATATGACTCACGGCTTTGTTGAGCCTGCAAACCGTCCGTACTTTGAAAAGCTTAAGAACTGGTCAAAGCTCTGTGCGGTAAACGGTGCTGAACTTCAGGTCTGGAAGTATATGTTCAACCTGCAGCTTAACTATCCGTGTCCGCTTGTATTTGGGCTTCAAAACTTCATTCAGAACTATCGCGAATATGGCGTCAAGGGGATTTTCGTTGAAATTGAGAAGTTCTCATCAGATTGTCACGACTTAAACGTATTTGTTCTCACACACCTTCTTGAAGACCCCGACTGCGATGTCGAAGCACTCATTTCTGACTTCACGAACCGTTATTACGGAAAAGCAGGAAAGTTTGTCAAGGAGTATCTCGAAGTGCTCCGCGATGCGCAGAATAGAAACGTTGTTCATACATACTGCATGTGCGACGACAGCACGCTCAACTACATCGATGCACGCGCCGCAATCGATGGCGCGGCAGCTCTTGACAAGGCGACTGAAGCTGTCGGAGATGAGATGCCGTATCGCGCACGTCTCAACTGGCTTCGAAAGCCGTTTGACGGTGTTGTGCTCAACCGCTATTTTGACTTTAAGCATCAGGCGGAGAGAAATGGCGAGAAGTTTGAGTATGACCGTCAGGCTATTAAGAGAAGAATCGTTGACGCAATAGATGAATATCACGCAAGACTTCCGGTAGAGGGTCGGAGTGCCGTTGCGCGAATTACACCGATTGAGGACGAGAAGGAATACTACAGAAGCCTCCCCGATGTTGAGGAGATTCTCGATATCCCCGAATACTTCAAGGATGTAAACCCTGATGACATCTATCAGTACCGAATGGCTGATATCACAAAGGCGGCAGACAGAAGACTCCGCGAGACCTTTGGTTTCTGGCCTGTAGAGGATCCCGACACAACGGTTTCAAAAACACTCAAGATAAGCTTTGATAACTGCAAGGGTTCACAGAAGGATTATATCATGGTCGCGACCCCGAAGGACAGCGAAAACCCGAAGGCAATCAACTTCAGCCTCTATCAGGACGATAAGGCTGTGCAACAGCTCAATCTCTACCGCGATGATTTCATTCAGGGCGGATACAATATCTACAAGGTAGGAAGCCTTAAGGATATCAAAAACTACCCCGATTCATCGCTTATCGGATACGACTACGGTTTCCTTTCAATGAAGATAAACGGAATCGATGCCGTATGGCCGGTTGATAATTGTGATGTTTATCTCTCAATGAAGGCTTCAGGAGAGATGTACGGCGGAAAAGCAGGCGACGAAAACGCGCTCTTTATCGACCGCTTCATAGTAGTAAGAACAAAGTAATTTAAGCCGGGGAATCATCATTCCCCGGCTTAAGCTGATATGCTGAAAATGGTGAGGAAAAAGTTATGTTTTTTCTTGAAAAAGGCGAAAAAGATTGTAAAATAGTTATTCCCGATGATGCTCACATTATCGAAAAAACAGCATCAGAGGAGCTTGTAAATTACATAGAAAAGTCACTTTCCGTAAAGCTTGCGGTTGCTCCGGAGAGCGAAGCTGATGGCAAATGCATCTATGTCGGTCATACCGACTTTGCAAAGAAAAACGGTGTCCTCGGAAAGAGCAAGGAAAACTGGATAATGAAGACGATAGAGGATAGCCTCGTTCTCACGGGCGGCGTAAATGCGGGAGACCGCGGAATTATCTACTCTGTATACCACTTTCTTGAGGATGTTGTCGGAGTCAGATGGTGGAATCCGTATGAAGAGGATGTTCTAAAGCTTGATTCGCTTTCGCTCCCCGATGATTTCAGGAAAGAGGGCACACCTTATTTTCCGTACCGCAAGCCGCTTATGCAGATTCTTGAGTGCGATGAGGGAGTAAAAGCTTATCATCACCTTCCGAGAACGCGAACAAACGTTCTCTCTCCGCTTGATGACGGTATTTCAGACGGAGTATATAACGAAACTGTGCGTAAATACGGCGCGGTGCTCACGATGGGCAGACCGCACCACTGCCATGTAATGGCGAAATATTTCCCTGCGGATGAGTATTTTGACGAGCACCCCGACTGGTGGGCATGGAATGAAGGTCGCGGAGAACATATCAGAGTAGGGCATTACTGTTTCTCAAACGAGGGCTTTTTCAATGCACTTCTTGAAAGACTTCTCGGATATATCAAAGAAGACGTTGAGCTTTCTGAAAAAACAGGAGTCGAACCGCCGTACTTTTACTCTCTTGCACTTGACGATCTCGATGCAGAGTTTTACTTCTGCCAGTGTCCGGAGTGCAAGAAGATTATCGAGGAATCAGGTCCGAGCGGATATGTTATACGCTTCGTAAACCGTATTGCGCGTGAGGTCAAGAAGATTTATCCGTGGGCAAAGTTTGAAACGCTTGCATATATGATTTTTGCAAAGCCTCCGAAGGACGATACCGTTCCGGATGAGAATGTGCTCATCCGTCTTGCATATATCGATGCTGATATGACACACGGTTTTGCAGAGCCTGCAAACCGCCCGTATCTAAAAAGGCTTAAGACGTGGTCTGAACTCTGCTCAAAAAAAGGTGCAGAGCTTCAGGTTTGGCAGTATATGTTCAATCTTCAGCTCAACTATCCGCTTCCGCTTGTTTACGGTCTTTCGGGCTTTATGAAAACATATCGTGAATATGGCGTGAAGGGTTTGTTTATTGAGACAGAAAAAATTTCGGCAGACTGCTACGATTTAAATACATTCGTTCTTTACCATCTTCTCGAAGATCCTGACTGCGACGTTGATGCGCTGGTTTCCGATTTCACAGACCGTTATTACGGAAAAGGCGGAAAGTACGTCAAAGAGTACCTTGAAGTCCTTCGCGATGCAATGGATAGAAACGTTGTTCTCGCATCCTGCGGATGTGAAGACAGCCCGTTTAACTATATTGATGCACATGCCGCGATTGAAGGAACGAGAGCTCTTGATAAGGCAAGCGAGGCTATCGGAGACGAAATGCCGTATCGCGCACGTCTTAACTGGCTTCGCAAGACGCTTGATGGTGTGATTTTAAATCGCTATTTCGATTTTAAGCATCAGGCAGAAAGTTCGGGAAAAAAGTTTGAGTATGACCGTAAAGTCCTTAAAGAGCGCGTGGTTTCTGCGATAGAAGAATATGATAAAACGACAAGAGAAACAAATATTTATGCAAAGCTCCGAAAGCTTTCTGCAGAGCACGAGACAGAGTATTACGCAAATCTTCCCGATGAAGAGGAAAATATAGAGATTCCCGAATGCTTTGCTGATACGGATCCGGAGGATATCTATCAGTTCCCGATGGTTGGAATTACGAAATTTGCCGATATAAGACATCGCCCGGTTTTCGGATTTTCCGCGGTGAAAGATGCGGATGCAGCAGTATCAACGGTTCTTAAAGTAAGCTATGACGATTGCAAAGGTCCGCAGAGAGACTTTATTATGTCTCCCACTTCCAAAAGCGCGGAGAATAAGCGCGCGCTGAATTTCAGACTGGTTCAGGATGACGAAACCACAGAAGAGCTCAATCTCTATCGTGAAGATTTGGTTCAGGGCGGATATAATATTTATAAAATCGGAAGCCTCAACAATATCAGAAATTTCCCCGACAGCGCACTTATAGCACTTGCATACGGATTTATTTCGGTGAAGATAAGGGGAATTGCAGTAACCTTCCCGATGGATGAATGTGATGTTTACCTTTCAATGAAGATGTCCGGTGAGATTTACGGTGGAGAGAGCGGAGAGGAAAATGCAATTTATCTCGAACGCTTGATAATCGTCAGAAAAAAGTAATTTTAGTGAGGAAAAGTTATGATTTTTCTTAAAAAAGGTGTAGCAGATGCAAAAATAGTTATTCCCGATGATGCCCACATTATCGAAAAAACAGCATCTGAAGAGCTTGTAAATTACATAGAAAAGTCACTTTCCGTAAAGCTTGCGGTTGTTCCGGAGAGCGAAGCTGATGGCAAATGCATCTATGTCGGTCATACCGACTTTGCAAAGAAAAACGGTGTCCTCGGAAAGAGCAAGGAAAACTGGATAATGAAGACGATAGAGGATAGCCTCGTTCTCACGGGCGGCGTCAATGCGGGAGACCGCGGAATTATCTACTCTGTATACCACTTTCTTGAGGATATCGTAGGTGTCCGTTGGTGGACCCCGTTTGAAGAGGATGTTCTTTCTCTTGGAACTCTGGAGTTTGAAGAAGATTTATATCGCGAGGGAACTCCGAATTTCTATTATCGAAAGACGTTTGCAGATTCTTTGTGCGGCGTTGAATATTTCCCGCATACCGTAAGAACACGAGGAAATGTTCTTTCTGCGTTTGATGACGGAATTCCTGAGGGCGTATATCACGAGGATGTCAGAAAATACGGCGACGTTCTCACTATGGGAAGACCGCACCATGTCCATACTATGTCGAAATACTTCCCTCCCTCAAAATACTTCGATGAGCACCCCGAATGGTGGGCATGGAACAATGCTCTCGGAAAGCATCTCAAAGAGGGCCATCGTTGCCTTACAAATGAGGAGTTTATAAACGCGTTCCTCGAGAAAATTCTCGCATACATAAAAGAAGATGTCGAGCTTGCAGAAAAGACAGGCGTTGAGTTCCCGACCTTCTATTCGATAACGATGGACGACCTCATGGGTTATTGCTTCTGCCAGTGTCCTGAATGTGCAAAGAGCATTGAAGAGTCAGGAATAACAGGTTATGTTCTCAAGTTTATAAACCGTATTGCACGCGAAGTTGCAAAGGTTTATCCGTTTGTAAAGATTGAAACACTTGCATACCTTGAATACATTAAACTCCCGAAGGATGATACTCTTCCTGAAAAGAATGTAATTATCCGTCTTGCGGATGTATATATCGACCTCGCTCGCGGAGTAACATCTCCGACAAACGCGCAGTATCTTGAAGAGCTTCGCGGTTGGTCAGAACTCTGCAAGAAGGCAGGATGCGAGCTTTATATCTGGGATTATCTTTATAACATCCAGATTAACTATCCGCTTCCGATATTCAGAAGACTCAAAGATACCGTCATGGCATTTGTAAAGTATGGAGTATCGGGCATATTCGCGGAAACCGAAGCACAGCTTTCAGATTTCCGTGTTCTTAATAATTACCTTATGAGTCATCTTCTTGAAGATCCGTATGCAGATGAAAATGCGATAATTGATGACTTCCTCAACCGCTATTACGGCAAGGCAGGAAAGATCATAAAGGAATACTGCGACGTTCTTGATGAGGCGATTGAGCGAAATAAGGTTCGTGCATACTGCTGTGAGGAAGACTCTCCGTTTAACTACTGTGATGCGAAAATGGTAATCGAAGGTTCAAAAATTATTGAACGCGCAATAGAAGCAGTAGGGGATGAGGAGATTTATCTCACACGCATAAACTGGCTCCGAAAAACACTTGATACGGTTATTGCAAGCCGTTTCCACGACTTTAAGAAATCCGCAGAGCGCGATGGCCTTGAGTTCAACTTTGATTTTGAAGAGGTTCGCGCACGTGCGATTGCAGCGCTTGTTGATTATCGCGACAATCCCGAAAGAATAGGAATAACAACTCCGCCCGATGTTTCCGGACTCTTTGACGGCGTAGAGGAAAGATTTGCTTACGAGTTCCCGATAAGAACACCAGAGGGACTTATAGCGTGTACCCAGGTTGAGATTGATTACCTGAACGAGCTTTCGGACAAAGAGGAAGTAATGGCAATTCCCGAGGAGCTTGCTTCTGTCCCTGCCGAGGATATCTACCAGTTCCCGTTCAAGGATATAGTTAAGTTCACTCTCGGATTCTTTATTGATTCGTTCGGTTACTCTCTCGAGAAAGATGCAGATGCCGCGGCTTCAAAGATAATGAAGATCAGCTATGACAAGGCAACGGGATTCCGTGCGCCTTATGCGCTTGTTCCGACTTCAAAGGATGGCGAAAGCAAGCAGTCACTTCTCTTTGAACTTTGTCAGGAGAACAGAACAGTTGGACAGCTTAACCTCTACCTTGAAGATATCGTAACAGATAAGTATAATCTTTATAAGATCGGTACGGTTTCCGGAATCTCAAAATCTTACAGCACAAGAGTAAGGATTCCGCAGGAAATTACGATTGACCTCACAGGTATTGCGGTAACTTTCCCGATGGACGAGTGTGATGTTTACTTCTCAATGAAAGCGAAAGGCGAGATTTACGGCGGAAGCAAGGAAGACGAAAACTCACTTTACTTTGACCGTATGATAATTGTAAGAAGGAAGTAATTCAAAAATGTTTTTTCTTAAAAAGGGAGTAGTTGACTGTAAGATAGTCATCTCCGAAAATGCTCATATTGTCGAGAAAACAGCGGCAGAAGAGCTTCAGAATTATATAGAGAAGGCGCTTTCGGTTTCGCTACCCGTAGTTTCTGAAAAAGAAGCTGCGGGAAGGTGTATGTTTGTCGGGCATACGGAGTATGCGAAAGACAACAACATTCTCGGAAACTCGAAAGAGAACTGGATAATAAAAGAAAATGAGGGAAATCTCATTCTCACGGGTGGTGCAAAACGCGGAGATAGAGGAATAATCTATTCTGTATATCATTTTCTTGAAGATGTTCTCGGTGTGCGCTGGTGGAATCCGTATGAAGAGGATGTTCCTGCACTTGACTCGCTTTCGCTTGATGACAATTTCCATATAGAAGGCACACCTTATTTTCCGTACCGCAAGCCGATACTCAACAGACCGCTCGGCGATGACGGAATAGATGCATATCCCCATATCATAAGAACGAGAACAAACGTAATCTCGGAGTATGACGATGCAATTCCGGGAGGTGCTCACAATCCTGAAATCAGAAAATTCGGCGATATGATTCATATGGGAAGACCTCACCATTGTCACGTTATGGGAAAGCGTTTTCCTGCCGATGAATATTTTGATGAGCATCCCGATTGGTGGGCGTGGAACGATGCTTTTGGCAAGAGAATCAAAGAGGGACATCGTTGCTTCACAAATGAGAGCTTTATAGCTGCTTTAACGGAAAAGCTTCTTGAAACGATAGAAGAGGACGTAAGACTCCGGGAGGAGACGGGAGTTGAGTTTCCGCACTACTATTCCGTTTCGCCCGACGATTTGCCGGGTTTTGATTCGTATTGCCAATGCCCCGAGTGCAAAAAGGTGATAAGCGAGGCGGGATACGGCGGATACGTTCTGCGTTTTGTAAACGAGATTGCAAGGCGCGTGCGCGAGGTCTATCCGTTTGCGCGAATTGAACATCTCGCATATTTCACGTTTATCGAACCTCCGAAGGACGATACCGTGCCGGAAAAGAACGTGGTTGTCCGTCTTGCAAACATATATGTTGATATTCTCCGCAACATTCATTCACCTTCAAACAAGAGATATTTAAGGCTTCTCAAGGAGTGGTCAGCTCTCTGCGGAAAGACAGGCTGTGAGCTTCAGATATGGGACTATATGTTCCTTATGCGCTTGAATTATCCGCTTCCTGTCTTCTACCGTCTTTCCGACACGATAAAAACGATGGCGGAGTATGGTGTTTCGGGATTCTGCGTTGAGATTGAGGAACACTATTCCGATATGTGGGAGCTCAATAAATACATGCTTACGCACCTTATTGAAAATCCGTATGCGGATGAAGATGCACTTCTTCGCGATTTCACCGACCGCTATTACGGTGCGGCAGGTAGATATGTTCGGGAATACTGCGAGCTTTTGCACCGTGCGTCAGAGATGAACGAGGCGTACGTTTATTGTTGTCTGGAGGACAGTCCGTTTAACTATGTTGATTATAAAACGGCGAAGGTGGCGTCGGAAATTTTAGAAAAAGCGCAAGGCGCAGTCAAAGGGAAAGAGCCGTATTGCGAGAGAATAAACTGGCTTTCAAAGGCGCTCTATGTCGCAATTCTCTCGAAATATCACGACCTCAAAGCTTCGGCGGAGAGAGCCGGCGATGATTTTGAGTTTGACTGCGAAAAGCTTCGCAAGTTTGTTTGCGATGCGCTTTCGGAATATTCAAAAAAGCCGGTAAACAAGCTCTGGAAAGGCCATGTTGAGATGGAGTGCGCGCATTATATGTCGCTTCCGAAAGAAAAGCCGGAATTTGACATCCCGGATGAGTTGTCAGGGGTGAAGAGTGAGGATATTTATCAGTTCCCGCTGAACAATCTCTACGGTTTTGCGACGGTTTCAGACGAAACTGCCGCAACGAAAAAGCCGATAAAGCTTGCGACGAGTGTCGGTATGCTGTATGGTTGGGGATATGAAATGCTCCCGACGTCAAAAGATGCGGAGCATAAAAAGAGCGTTAAATTCAGCATATATCAGGACGACAAAGATGTCTCGATACTTGAACTCTATAAAGAGGATTTTTCACACGATAAGTTCACTCTTTACAAGGTGGGAAGCGTTGATAACTTAATGGCCACCACCGACACTGCGCTTATTATGTACGTTCTCGGTGCAGTATCGTTGAATCTCCGCGCGCTTGCGGTAACCTTCCCGATGGATAAATGTGATGTTTATCTTGAGATAAAGGCATCGGGAAAGGCTTACGGCGGAAATGCGGCAGACGAAGACGCACTCTGCTTTGACCGCTTGATAGTCGTAAGAAGATAATTAAAAAAACACCGTGATGCCTCACGGTGTTTTTTCTATAAACTTTCGTCGTATTTCGGACGGGTAGTGCCCTGTTTCTGTCTTTACAAACCTTGAAAAATACTTCGGGTCGCGAAAACCGGACATTTCCGCAATCTCACTTATCGAGTGATAGTCAAATTCAAGAAGCTCAAGTGCATATTTAAGACGGAGTGAGTTTATATACTTGAGCGGCGACGTGCCGTGATGGGAAAGAAAGGTTTTGCGGAAATACGTTTCACTCGTTCCGAAAATCTTTGCGAGATAAGATGGAGAGAGTGAGCTTTCCCTGAAATGCTCGTGGATGTAGTTTGTAACGTCTGAAAGGCGCGAGTCGCGATGTTTTTCTTCTTCGCTTCGCGCAAGCTCCGATAAAAGTCTGTAAAACGCGGCGTGCGCCTCAAATCTGTCGCTTGTGCGGTTTGAAAGCCATAGGTCATAGATGGAAGAAAAGAGCTCCTCAATTAAAAATGTTTTGTCGTGCTTGAAAAGGACAATATCGTTTGGCAGGGGGACATCCGTGTCAAAATGTATTGCGAAAAGCTCCTCTTTTTGATGGTCGATGGTGTATGTCAGGTTTTGCGGAAAGAAGATTACATCGTTGTCCTTCGCTTTGATTATTTTGTCATTATAGAACATGGTCGAATCGCCGCGCATTCTGAAAGATATAGCGTGGCAGGCGCGTGTTTCGGGAATTCGCCTGTCGGCATCCCAACTGAGTCTGAATACGGCGCGTATCTTAAAGCTTCCGATATTCTCTGTGAAAAACATATTATCACCTCTTGTGCCATTGTATCAGCACAGAAAAGCAAAGTCAATATTTTGGTTTCGAAAAGTCCAACAAGAGGCTTGAAAAATGTGTTTACTTTTTTCGGGAGAAGATGTATCATAAAGTCAATAAAGTATGTAAAAGGAGAGAAAATTATGGCAATTAAGCACACAGCTGTAAGTTATTACGGATTTAACTACGTTGAACACGCAAAGGAAGACTTCAAGGAGATGATTGAGCACGGTTGTGATACTGTCATTCTCGCGATTACGGAATTTGATATGGACTTCTGGTTTCCGAATATCAACAATATCGTAAAGACGGCACACGAACTCGGTCTTCGCGTTCTTGCTGACACATGGGGTATCGGAAAATACTTCGGCGGCGAGCAGGTAAGCTTGTTCCTCCAGAACAATATCCACCACCGTCAGGTTTCGGCATACACAGGCGAGGTGTTGAATGCCGCCTGCTTTGTTACAAACTCATTCCGCGACTACTTCAAGAACATCTGCCTCCGCCTCGCACGCGAGACAGAGGTTGACGGTTTCTTCTGGGATGAGCCGCATTATGCATATCCGAAGTCATACGCTTCAATCACAGGCGGCGCAGGCGATGACTGGGCTTGCCGTTGCCCCGAATGTATGAAGAAGTTTGAGGAGTACTACGGCTATGAGATGCCGAAGTTTATGAACGACGACGTTAAGCAGTTCAGATGGCGTGAGGCACTCTTCACACTTTCAGACACATCAAAGGCTCTCAAGGAGCTTAATCCGAACCTCGAGATTACCTGCTGCGTACACGCAACATTAAACTCATATTATGTAACTGAGCTTCGCGGATACGACAACTGGGAAATGGTCGGTGCTTGCCCGTATTTCGACGTTTTCTCGACAACAATCATCAACTGGGATCTCCCGGAAAAGTTCTTCCGCGAGATTACGGAGAGAACGGTTGCCATCGCAAAGAAGTATGGCAAGGAGTCAGAGCGCTGGCTTATGGGATATAACAAGCGTCCCGACGACTTTGCACAGATTGACAAGGTTGTTGATATGTACGAGGACCTCGGTGTTGACCGTCTTGCAACGTGGACATACCGCGGCGGATACGGTACATCGGTTGCCGCAAAGGATCCGATTGAACTTTGGGACAACATCGGCAGAAACTATAAAAGGGTGCTTAAGAAATGATTTTTGAGAACTATCTCGAAAAGATAACCGAGGTACTGAACGCGATAAAGGAGACACAGAAGGAAAAAATTCTCTCGTCCGCCGCGCTCGTTTCCGAGGTTATCAAAAACGACGGAATTATATACATATTCGGTTGCGGACATTCCCACCTCATAGGGCTTGACTGCTTCTACCGTGCAGGTGGGCTTGCAAACGTCAGCGCAATGCTTGATACTGATCTTATGCTTCACAACGGCGCGGCAAAGAGCAGTAAGATGGAGAAAATGCCGGGCATCGCAGACAGCATTTTTGAAAGGTACTGCATAACCGACAAAGATATTCTCATCACGGTTTCAACATCGGGCAAGAATGCAGTTCCCGTTGAAATGGCGCAGGCTGCAACGCGCGCAGGTATCAGAAACATCGCGGTTGCATCATCGGCATACTTTGGTGACAAAACGGACGGCAAAAAGCTCTTTGAATGTGCAGACCTGTATATCGACAACTGCGTGCCGCACGGCGATGCGGTTATGGATGTTGACGGTTGTGACACAAAGATGGGCAGTGTTTCAACTGCCGCAAGCTCATACATATTGAATTCTGTTCTGCTTGAGGCGGCAAGCCTTGCAGGTCGCGACGGTGCAAAGCCGCCCGTATATATGAGCGGAAACGTCGACGGCGGCGCGGAATACAACAAAGAGCTTATAACAAGATATCTCCCGAGAATAAAACATCTGTAAGGTGGATGCAATATGGCAAAAATAGCGGTAATAGGCATCTGCGGAAACTCGGTTTTCTTAAGTGTTGACCACTTTCACAAAGAAGGGGAGACGCTCTCCGCAAGCGGAGTTTTTGAAGAAATCGGCGGAAAGGGCATAAACCAGGCAGTTGCCGCAGCGCGTATGGGCGCATCTGTTTCGTTTCTTGCCGCAGTGGGAGATGACTCCGATGGAGAAAAATGTGCTTTATGTGCAAAGGAAAACGGAATAGATGCACATCTTAAAGTGAAAAGAGGAAAAAAGACGACGTTTGCGTTTATCTTAACGGATAAGAAAGGAGAAAACCGCGTTACCGTCTGTCGTGAGGCAGAGCTTACGCGCGACGATGTCCTCTCGTTTGAAGATGAGATAAAAAATGCAGACATCCTTCTTTTGCAAAACGAGGTTCCCGAGAATGTGAATGCTCTTGCAGTAGAAATTGCAAAGCATCACGGAACAAAAATCATCTTAAACCCCGCACCTGCGCGAGAGCTTTGTGCATCGGTCGTACGCGGAATCTTTGCCGTAACTCCGAATGAGCAGGAGAGAGATGGGCTTGATACATCTCTTTTTGAAAACTGCATCACAACTCTCGGAAGTCGCGGATGCTCCGTAAACAGCAAGGAATTTATAGAGAGCATCAAGGCAGAGGCGGTTGATACAACCGGCGCGGGGGATACCTTCAACGGTGTCTTTGCCGTATGTGTTGCAGAAGGGATGGACATTTCATCCGCCTGCAAAACGGCAACGGTTGCTGCGGGTTTAAGTGTTATGAAAAGGAATGTCCTTTCGGCTATCCCCGAAAGAAAAGAAATAGAGGAGAGGTTAAAAAATGAATGATTTCG